>NZ_JANQCE010000019.1:0-1232 GCF_042055345.1 Klebsiella sp. C349492 | reverse complement strand
TTTGAATCGCCACGGGTTTAACAGACACCTCAGAGTCATTTAAGATGGCTTAAAGAGAGGTGCCCATGAGCGGTAAGCGTTATCCCGAAGAGTTTAAAACTGAAGCAGTCAAACAGGTTGTTGATCGCGGTTATTCTGTTGCCAGCGTTGCAACACGTCTCGATATCACCACCCACAGCCTTTACGCCTGGATAAAGAAGTACGGTCCGGATTCTTCCGCTAATAAAGAACAGTCAGATGCTCAGGCCGAGATCCGCCGTCTCCAGAAAGAGCTGAAGCGGGTTACCGACGAACGGGACATATTAAAAAAAGCCGCGGCGTACTTCGCAAAGCTGTCCGACTGAGGTACGCCTTTATCCGTGACAACTCCTGTTGCTGGCCTGTTCGCCTGCTCTGTCGGGTGCTGGATGTTCATCCCAGTGGTTTTTACGCCTGGCTTCAGCAGCCGCATTCACAACGCCATCAGGCAGACCTGAGACTGACAGGACAGATTAAACAGTTCTGGCTGGAATCGGGATGCGTCTATGGTTATCGCAAAATCCATCTGGATCTGCGGGACAGCGGGCAACAGTGCGGAGTGAACAGAGTCTGGCGACTGATGAAACGTGTCGGGATAAAGGCTCAGGTCGGATACCGGAGCCCGCGGGCACGTAAAGGCGAGGCCAGTATCGTGTCGCCCAACAGGCTCCAGCGACAGTTCAATCCGGATGCTCCGGATAAGCGTTGGGTAACGGACATAACCTACATCAGGACCCGCGAAGGCTGGCTGTATCTTGCCGTGGTTGTTGATCTGTTCTCACGCAAAATTATCGGCTGGTCCATGCAATCCCGGATGACAAAGGACATTGTCCTGAACGCACTGCTGATGGCTGTATGGCGCCGTAATCCCCAAAAACAGGTGCTGGTTCATTCGGATCAGGGCAGTCAGTACACAAGCCATGAGTGGCAGTCGTTCCTGAAATCACACGGCCTGGAGGGCAGCATGAGCCGTCGCGGTAACTGCCATGATAATGCGGTTGCAGAAAGCTTTTTCCAGTTGTTGAAACGCGAACGGATAAAGAAAAAGATCTACGGAACGCGGGAAGAAGCCCGCAGCGATATTTTTGATTACATCGAAATGTTTTATAACAGTAAGCGTCGGCATGGTTCCAGCGATCAGATGTCACCGACAGAATATGAAAACCAGTATTATCAACGGCTAGGAAGTGTCTAGATTATCCGTGGCGATTCAG
>NZ_JANQCE010000018.1:0-1344 GCF_042055345.1 Klebsiella sp. C349492 | reverse complement strand
CAAATCGTACCCCAAACCGACACAGGTGGTCAGGTAGAGAATACCAAGGCGCTTGAGAGAACTCGGGTGAAGGAACTAGGCAAAATGGTGCCGTAACTTCGGGAGAAGGCACGCTGATGGTAAGTGAAGCGACTTGCTCGTGGAGCTGAAATCAGTCGAAGATACCAGCTGGCTGCAACTGTTTATTAAAAACACAGCACTGTGCAAACACGAAAGTGGACGTATACGGTGTGACGCCTGCCCGGTGCCGGAAGGTTAATTGATGGGGTTATCCTTAGGGAGAAGCTCTTGATCGAAGCCCCGGTAAACGGCGGCCGTAACTATAACGGTCCTAAGGTAGCGAAATTCCTTGTCGGGTAAGTTCCGACCTGCACGAATGGCGTAATGATGGCCAGGCTGTCTCCACCCGAGACTCAGTGAAATTGAACTCGCTGTGAAGATGCAGTGTACCCGCGGCAAGACGGAAAGACCCCGTGAACCTTTACTATAGCTTGACACTGAACATTGAGCCTTGATGTGTAGGATAGGTGGGAGGCTTTGAAGCGTGGACGCCAGTCTGCGTGGAGCCAACCTTGAAATACCACCCTTTAATGTTTGATGTTCTAACGTAGACCCCTAATCGGGGTTGCGGACAGTGTCTGGTGGGTAGTTTGACTGGGGCGGTCTCCTCCCAAAGAGTAACGGAGGAGCACGAAGGTTAGCTAATCCTGGTCGGACATCAGGAGGTTAGTGCAATGGCATAAGCTAGCTTGACTGCGAGCGTGACGGCGCGAGCAGGTGCGAAAGCAGGTCATAGTGATCCGGTGGTTCTGAATGGAAGGGCCATCGCTCAACGGATAAAAGGTACTCCGGGGATAACAGGCTGATACCGCCCAAGAGTTCATATCGACGGCGGTGTTTGGCACCTCGATGTCGGCTCATCACATCCTGGGGCTGAAGTAGGTCCCAAGGGTACGGCTGTTCGCCGTTTAAAGTGGTACGCGAGCTGGGTTTAGAACGTCGTGAGACAGTTCGGTCCCTATCTGCCGTGGGCGCTGGAGAATTGAGGGGGGCTGCTCCTAGTACGAGAGGACCGGAGTGGACGCATCACTGGTGTTCGGGTTGTCATGCCAATGGCATTGCCCGGTAGCTAAATGCGGAAAAGATAAGTGCTGAAAGCATCTAAGCACGAAACTTGCCCCGAGATGAGTTCTCCCTGACTCCTTGAGAGTCCTGAAGGAACGTTGAAGACGACGACGTTGATAGGTCGGGTGTGTAAGCGTAGCGATACGTTGAGCTAACCGATACTAATGAACCGTGAGGCTTAACCTTACAACGCCGAAGCTGTTTTGGCGAAGAGACGAA
>NZ_JANQCE010000017.1:0-1629 GCF_042055345.1 Klebsiella sp. C349492 | reverse complement strand
GCGGACTGTTTTACGAAACAGCTTCGGGTTGTGAGGTTAAGCGACTAAGCGTACACGGTGGATGCCCTGGCAGTCAGAGGCGATGAAGGACGTGCTAATCTGCGATAAGCGTCGGTAAGGTGATATGAACCGTTATAACCGGCGATTTCCGAATGGGGAAACCCAGTGTGATTCGTCACACTATCGTTAAGTGAATACATAGCTTAACGAAGCGAACCGGGGGAACTGAAACATCTAAGTACCCCGAGGAAAAGAAATCAACCGAGATTCCCCCAGTAGCGGCGAGCGAACGGGGAGCAGCCCAGAACCTGAATCAGTTTGTGTGTTAGTGGAAGCGTCTGGAAAGTCGCAGGGTACAGGGTGATACTCCCGTACACTAAAATGCACAGGCTGTGAGTTCGAAGAGTAGGGCGGGACACGTGGTATCCTGTCTGAATATGGGGGGACCATCCTCCAAGGCTAAATACTCCTGACTGACCGATAGTGAACCAGTACCGTGAGGGAAAGGCGAAAAGAACCCCGGCGAGGGGAGTGAAACAGAACCTGAAACCGTGTACGTACAAGCAGTGGGAGCCTACTAGTTAGGTGACTGCGTACCTTTTGTATAATGGGTCAGCGACTTATATTCTGTAGCAAGGTTAACCGTATAGGGGAGCCGCAGGGAAACCGAGTCTTAACTGGGCGTTAAGTTGCAGGGTATAGACCCGAAACCCGGTGATCTAGCCATGGGCAGGTTGAAGGTTGGGTAACACTAACTGGAGGACCGAACCGACTAATGTTGAAAAATTAGCGGATGACTTGTGGCTGGGGGTGAAAGGCCAATCAAACCGGGAGATAGCTGGTTCTCCCCGAAAGCTATTTAGGTAGCGCCTCGTGAACTCATCTTCGGGGGTAGAGCACTGTTTCGGCTAGGGGGTCATCCCGACTTACCAACCCGATGCAAACTACGAATACCGAAGAATGTTATCACGGGAGACACACGGCGGGTGCTAACGTCCGTCGTGAAGAGGGAAACAACCCAGACCGCCAGCTAAGGTCCCAAAGTCATGGTTAAGTGGGAAACGATGTGGGAAGGCACAGACAGCCAGGATGTTGGCTTAGAAGCAGCCATCATTTAAAGAAAGCGTAATAGCTCACTGGTCGAGTCGGCCTGCGCGGAAGATGTAACGGGGCTAAACCATGCACCGAAGCTGCGGCAGCGACGCTTATGCGTTGTTGGGTAGGGGAGCGTTCTGTAAGCCGTTGAAGGTGGCCTGTGAGGGTTGCTGGAGGTATCAGAAGTGCGAATGCTGACATAAGTAACGATAAAGCGGGTGAAAAGCCCGCTCGCCGGAAGACCAAGGGTTCCTGTCCAACGTTAATCGGGGCAGGGTGAGTCGACCCCTAAGGCGAGGCCGAAAGGCGTAGTCGATGGGAAACAGGTTAATATTCCTGTACTCGGTGTTACTGCGAAGGGGGGACGGAGAAGGCTATGTTGGCCGGGCGACGGTTGTCCCGGTTTAAGCATGTAGGCGGAGAGTTTAGGTAAATCCGGACTCTTGTTAACGCTGAGGTGTGATGACGAGGCACTACGGTGCTGAAGTAACAAATGCCCTGCTTCCAGGAAAAGCCTCTAAGCATCAGGTAACA
>NZ_JANQCE010000016.1:0-3091 GCF_042055345.1 Klebsiella sp. C349492 | reverse complement strand
CACAGCGGGATAATTTGGCTCGCCGTGTCACCGAACTGGAAAAAGAGAATGACCGGCTGCGTCGGGAGATTGGCCATGGCTAATTTTCTTTCTGTCATCGGCTGCGAGCATCAGCAGAACGGCGAAAAGCGAGTTTACCACCTGAACAACAAGGCGACGGTGGTCGAGCATCCGCAATTGCCCGTTAAATCTCGTTTTCAATTTTATGACCCACGCGGCAACAAAATTCACACCAATGCTGCCCGCGTTGAAATGAAACAGGCTATTGAACGCCATAAAAAACTGTGGAGGTTCCAATAATGAAAGTTATCGCTTATGCCTGGGCCAGCGGCCTAATTCAATTCGGTACGAAAGTACCTAACGGTGCATTACCGATTATCTCAGGGCAAGAGGATGACGTGAAAAACATCATCATGGTAATCGCCCGCCATTCTCGCACCAACAACGACTTATTGGTGCCGGGTGTCCCTGAAGCGCCTAACCAGCACGAGGGCATGAACGCCTTTATTAAATTCACCCGTTGGGCACAAAAAGACTATGCCGCGTTAATTAAAGATAAGGAGTTGCAGGATGAGTGACGTCAAAGAAAAAATCATGCGGGTGATGACAGAGAACGCAGCACAGCAGGAAATAAATCTACGCGGGAAATACCCATTTCGAATGGCTACGTGGAACATCCGTAGTGCGCTTGAGAAAAGGTTCCCGGAAGAGACGTGGAAGTGCGCGGAAATCAGAAAAGTGCTAGCAGAATTAGCCAGGGAGGGTTTGGTAACCAAAGACATGTTGTATAGCCGTATCGGCCAGGCCGTTTGGCGTTTGGAGGTGAAATCGTGAACGACAAAGACCTGAGCAAGCCAATTGCGTGGACTGATAAAGACGAAATTAGCGATGAATACGGCTACCTGTTTCCTATGGCAGATGAGGTTAATGCCTCTCCCAGCCGGGTGATTTACATCTATGAGCCAGAATACATCCAATCTCTGCTGAATCGGATTGCTGAACTGGAGGCTTTAGTAACCGATTATGCAACCAAATTCCAAACAGCTCAGGACAACGCCAAAAAACTAGGGATGGTGAAGAATGCTCGCATCGCTGAATTGGAATCCATTGTAAACACGCCGGTAAAGCTGCCGAGTAAGTTCGATTTAAAAATGGGTGGAGATAAAGCAACCCGCACGGCATTCAAGTGGCATAACGATGCGATTGATGAATGTGCTAAGGCCGTTCAGGCACACGGCTTAGTGGTTCAGGGGGATACAACGCCATGAAAAACGTACTGAAAAAGATGAGCGCCAAAGACTTTAACCGGCGTTTCCCTGTGGGCTCACGCTTTCGCTATTACCCCGTTGTTGGCATCCCTGATAGCGAGGAAGTGGTGACCCGTTCGGAAGCCTGGCACCTGCACAGCGGTAAAACGGTTGTGCGTGTTATCGGCAAAATCGGTGGCGTATCTGTCTACCGCCTGGCCCCGCTGGAGGTTAACCATGAAATACCCCAACGGTAGCATCGTCAAATCGCCATCCCAGCCAGGATTAGGCGTGGTGGTGAATGTATTCGCCATGCCCGATGAGCGGTTTCGTTATGGCGTTCAATGGGACGGCGGCGCTTATGAGGTTTACGAAGAGCGCGAAATCGCGTGGGCCACTGTCGATCACCCCAAAGTTTATGGGAGCCTGGTATGACACCGAATGCAAAGGGCCTGATAGGGGCCATCAAAGCCGGCCAGGCGTATTTGCGTCTGGATGATGAGACTTATCGCCAGGTGCTGGCCAATCTCACCGGCGGTAAAACGTCCAGCCGTCAGTGTTCCCTGGAGGAGCTGCAGCGGGTTCGCGAATACATGCATCAGCAAGGGTTCCCGCGAAAATCCGCCAAGCATGGCCGCCGGCCAAAAGTAGCGCGCTCAAAAGAAGCCATCCTGGCCAAGATTGAAGCGCTGCTGGCCGAGGCTAAGCAGCCGTGGAACTACGCCGAGGGGTTAGCCGCCCACATGTTCCAACAGCATGTGCTGGAGTGGTTGACCGTTGAGCAGCTGTCATCGGTGATGAAAGCGCTGATCATCGACGCCAAGCGACGCAAAAACAGGGGGAAATCATGAAGTACAGTGAGATTAAGCCCGATTTAAGCCAGGTTGAATCGCTGTTACCGGAGGTGGTAATTGAGCTGATCTCACTGATTGGCTACGCTAAAACCGAAGTGCTGATTAGCAGCATCGGCGGTATCACTTATAAGGTCGGGAAATCTATCCGCAAAAAGGGTAACAGGCGTGGTGAGTTGCTCATTGAGCTGGTCGGCAAGGAAACGGCCAGGATAATAGAAAAACATTTTGGCAGCGAGCCGGTTTATGTTCCACGCTGTGATAGCGCTCTGCGTGAGTGGCGTAATCGCCAGTTCATCAAGGAGCATAATGACATGGTGGCCGCTGGTGAAAGCTCCCGCTTTGCGCGCATCAAGCTGTGCCCGAAGTACGGGGTTACTGACCGGTGGGCTCAAAAGCTGTTAGCTGAGCGCCAGGTATCGTCACAACAGTTGGATCTGCTATAGTAAATTTGCCTGTTGTCATAGGGTGACGAACCCAGTCCCCGCTTTAACATCCATGGTTTTTGTCATGCTGGCACTATCCCTTTCACCGGATGGTGCTTTTTTATGATAACCCCTGAACAGTTACGCCGAGCTGCCCAGCTCACCCCAGCCAATGCACAACGCTGGCATATGCCGATTGTGTCTGCCATGGCTGAATTCGGTATTGATACCCCCAAACGCCAGGCTGCGTTTCTGGCTCAGGTTTGCCATGAAAGCACCGGTTTAACGGTGCTATCCGAGAGCCTGTATTACAAAGACCCCCGCCGCGTCGCGCAGATTTTCATCACCGGTTTTGATCTCAACAGCAATCGTGTGATTGAACCTGCCGAAATCGAGTTCGCCAAGGCCTATGTGCGCAACCCGGAAAAGCTGGCCAACCGAGCGTATGCCAACCGGGGCGGTAACGGGCCGGAATCGTCCGGTGATGGCTGGCGCTATCGTGGGCGTGGCCCCATCCAGACCACGTTTAAAAACAACTACCGGGCAACCGGTATCGCCCTGGGCCTGG
>NZ_JANQCE010000015.1:0-24386 GCF_042055345.1 Klebsiella sp. C349492 | reverse complement strand
GCGTATGCCAACCGGGGCGGTAACGGGCCGGAATCGTCCGGTGATGGCTGGCGCTATCGTGGGCGTGGCCCCATCCAGACCACGTTTAAAAACAACTACCGGGCAACCGGTATCGCCCTGGGCCTGGATTTGCTGGATCAACCTGATTTGCTGCTGGAGCCTACGCCTGGCGCACGCGCCGCCGCCTGGTTCTGGTATGCCAACAACCTCAACAGCTATATCGATAAAGGTGATTTCAGGGGCGCCACCCGTCGCATCAATAGCGGAATGCTGGGGATGGATGATCGCCTGGCGCGCCTGAAAGTTGCCGAGGCGGTGCTATGTGTGCGTTGAAGAACGCCCTTTGCCGCTTGGGTGAACTGGTGACGAATCCGGGCACCGGGCGGCTGTCTACGTCCGATACGATGGTGCTGGGCGCCTTCCTTGTAGCATCTTTTGTCCTGGTCTGGGTTACGGTGACCGGTCATTTGGAAGAATGGCATTTAGCCGCCTATTTGGGGGCGTTTGTCTTCCAGTCTCAGGCATCGAAATACGTTGCCATCAAGCGTGATAAAGCGAAATTGGAGACCAGTGATGCAACTAACACTCAGCCTGATCCTTAGCCACCTTAAAAACAATCTCTTTACCTATTTGCTGGCGCTCGGCATTGGCCTGGCCGCCTACCAACTGGGGCAGGTTTCCGGCCGCTCGCAGCAGCAGGACAAACTGGACATCGCGACTCAAAAGATTGGTGAACTGGAAGGCCGGCTCACCACGGTAGCCACCGAACGCCAGGCACAGGCAGAACAATCGGCCCTGGCGATGGCTGATGCGATGCGCAAATGGCAGGCTGCCCAGCAAACGGCCGACCGGCTGGCCCTGGAGTTGCAGCAAACCAAACGGCGCCTGCAGACCACAGAGAAACAACTGAAAGAGGCGATTCATGATGCGGTTAATAGTGATGTTGGTTTTACCGGCATTGGCCCTCGCGGGTTGTGTCTCTACACCGCCGCCCTCGGCTATCCCGGTTGTGATAACCCAGTGCCCCAGGCCGCCGGTGGAACTGCTGGCCATGCCGGAGAAGCCCCCAGCGCCGCAGGCGGACTCTCCCCCAGTGGCCTCATCGAGCATGGCGTCGGGTATGGCGCCTGGTGCCAGCAATTAGAGGCCCAGTTACAGAAGTTAAATCAATGGTATGACAGGGAGGAAAAATGACGGTTGAAATGGCATTCAATATCGCCGTCAGCATCCTGATGGCGTTATTCGCCGGGCTGTTCCGTTATCTGTTTGCCGAGATCAAAGATTTGCGTATTGGCCTGCAGGTCATCCGCACCGAGTATCAGCGCCGCGATGATGCACAGCGTAACAATGACCAGTTGCTGGACTTGTTAAAGGACGTTAAACGCAGCGTTGAACACATCGACCAAAAACTAGACCGCAAGGCGGATAAGAGGATTTAGCCATGGGCCGACGCGCATCGCGTTACCGCAGGGGGCCGGCAACGTCAGCCGAAATGGCGTTACTGTCGGAGATTAATCAACGCCTTGCGCGCATGGAAGGCAATCTCGATGAGGTTAAAGCCTCGGCCATTCGCCAGGGCGCCATCGCCGGGGCGATTTCCGGCGGGGTATCCGGCGGCATGGTGTACACCGCCATCATGTTAATCAAGGCAAAACTGGGGGTTGGCTGATGGCATACCCGCCAGAGACGCGCGACCGCTTGCGCCGGGCTTACGTGTTCGACGGCCTTTCCCTGGAAGTGGCCGCTGTCCAATGTGGGGTTTCCTACGGGACAGCGCAGCGCTGGAAGAATGACAGCAAAGCGGCCGGCGACGATTGGGAGACGCTGCGCGGGGCACGCATGATGGCCGGGGGCGGCCTGGAAGAGCTGACGTTGGCCATGTTTACCGGACTGGTGGTGCAGTTCAAAACCACCATGGACAAGCTGGCTTACGGCGATGTGGATATCAAGCCGGAAGACCGCGTGAAGTTGTTGGCCAGCCTGTCAGATGCCTTTAACAAGGCGGTGGCCAGCAGCAAGCGCGCGATGCCGGAGGTATCCCGCCTGGCTGTTGCCTTGGAGGTGATCCAGTTGCTGGCCGCCTATATCAAAGACAACCACCCCCAGCAATTGCAGGCATTTGGCGATTTGCTGGAGGGGTTCGGCAAAGAGATAGAGAGGATTTATGGGTAGGATGATCCGTCTGACGAGCGATCATTACGTTGCTTACAGCGCGATTGAGGATATGCATATCAACTGCAATCGTGAGATCAAGGTGCTGCTGAACGATGGCCGCGTAGTGTTTGCCGAGCAAGGCTATGGCCAAACAGCGTATGCACGCCTGGCACAGCTGGCTGATGAAGTGAATATGGCCAGCGCTGCCGATACTACGCAACGAGAGGTAAACCATGGGTAACGAGAGAAACAACCTCGCAAAAGGCGTACAAGAAAAGGATGAACTGGCGCGTAAAGTGGTTGATTTAATCCGCTCAGAAATGAGTGATGAAGAGATGATGTTGCTTGTTCAGAGCGATGTTATGTGGCTTGTAATGCAGATGATTTGCAGCCCCCTAGGAGCTGCAAGGTGCATCACTCAGTCCTCGGCAAGCTGTTTTTTTAACCGGTCATAAAGCGCATCGAACACTTCAATCATCGGAGGGTTATACGCGTTTAAATCGTCAGATATCCCTGCATAAGGTGTGTTAGATGATGAAGTTTTTACCGCTTTCATCAGTTCAGTCGCAAGTTTGGCAATTTCAATATTTTGTTCAGTTTTAGACATAGTTCTGGCTCCGAGGGTGAAAAGTGAGGTTGTGGCAAACGGATCTTAGCACTTCTTGGAGCCTCACCCACCAGAGGTAATATGAGCCAATTAAGCGGGCGTGACTTTATCAAAGAGCTGGCTATGCTCAAGCACGCATTGCGGGCCGATATCCAGGCGCACAGTACCGGGCTGGACACATCGCCGCAGGCCATCAGCGAACGCCGGCGGCGCGTATTGTCCGGCGACTTTGAATTTTTTGCCTATACCTATTTTCCCCATCATATCCGGGGCGAAAAATCCCTGTTCCATGCGCATTTTTGCACCCGTTATCCCCAGTTGTTGCAACGTCCGGGCGGCGCGGTGGAATGGTGGATTGCGCCGCGCGGTGAGGCCAAATCCTCATTGTTGACCAAAATCGGCCCGGTTTGGTGCGCCGTACAGGGGTTGCATCAGCGCGATGAAATCCGGGAGGCGCTGGGCCTCACGGGGGAACGGCCAGCCTTTATTGACTACATCATTTTGTTAGGCGCTGAAACCAAGTTGCCCACCAAGCTGCTGGAGGTAGTCAAAACCGAGCTGACCATGAATGCGGCGCTGATGCTGGATTTCCCAGAAGCCTGCGGCCGCAGCGCCCAATGGAAAATCGGCGAATTCACGACCCGCACCGGCGTTAAGGTGGAAGCGTTCGGCGCCGAGCAGGCTATCCGTGGTACGTTCCATGGCGCCAGCCGCCCGAAGTTATTGCTGGGCGATGACCTGATCACCGATGCCGAGGCCAAATCCCCGACCGAGCGAGAAAACCGCTGGAACTGGATCTCAAAGGCCATTGAGTACCTGGGCCCGCCGGATGGTTCAGTGAAATACCTGGGCGTGGGTACGGTATTGAATAAAGACGACCCCATTAGCCGGGCTAAGCACACCATTGGCCATGTGGTTCACCATTTCCGGGCGATTGTGACCTTGCCTACCCATATGGACTTATGGGAGCAGTGCCAGGAAAAGATGCTCAACGACGATAAACGCGCCGAGGAACAGGCGGCCGAACTGGGGCTTGATCTTCCCCAGGATAAACTGCCGTCCTACAAGTTTTACCTGGCGCACCAGGTGCAAATGGATGATGGCGCGGTCACCTCATGGCCGGCGGTGCGTTCTCTCTATTGGTTGATGCGCCAGCGCGCCAAGAACGGCAAGGCATTTGCAACAGAGATGCAGGGCGACCCGCGAACGGACGAAGACCGCACCTTTATCAACATCCAGTTCTTTACCCAGCGCTGGCGCGAATGGCTGCTGTTTGGTGCCTGCGACCCGTCAATGGGGAAAGGCGAAACCAGCGACCCGTCCGCCATCCTGGTGGGCGGCTGGGACAAGCAGCGCAGCCGGCTGCATGTGATGGAAGCGGAGATCAAACGCCGCGTACCGTCCAAGCTGGAGGCCGATTTAATTGCCGTACAGCGGCAATTTAATTGTCTGGCCATCGGCTTTGAGAACAACAACGCCTACGAGCATTCACGCTCGACGTTTATCAAGGCGGCGCTGCGCCAGGGCGTGGCATTGCCGTTGGTTGGCGTGACGGCCAAGGTGCCACTGGAGGTACGCGTGGAGTCACTGGAGCCGTACGTCAACGATCTGCTCAACCCGTCCATTTTGTTTAATCCGGGGTTGACGTTGTTATTGTCCGAGCTGGAAACCTGGCCAGAACCGCAAACAGGGCACCACTACGATGGGCTGTCTGCCCTGCATATTCTTTGGATGATCGCGGTATCCCGTGGCGCGGGGGCGTTTGCCTGGGAGCCGATACAGCGCCAGCGTGACGCCAGTTATCGCGGTGATCTCTTTTTTGATGACGACGACGAGCCGGATAACGGCGGTCGCGGTTTATGGTGAATACAATGGCTCAAATTGTCGATATTAACGGTAACCCTATCCGCCGCGAGGTGCTGCGGGAACCGCAATCCTCGCATGTGGCCGCGCTGGCCGGGCTGTATGCCGAGCACCCCAGCCAGCGGCTAACGCCTCAACGCCTGGAGCACATTCTCAATGAGGCCGAGCTGGGCAATCTGTCTGCCCAGGCAGACCTGTTTACCGATATGGAAGAGCGCGACGCCCATCTGTTTGCCGAAATGCAAAAGCGCAAGCGGGCGCTGCTGACCGTTGAGCATGAGATTGTGCCCCCCCCGAACGCCACCCCGGCCGAACAGGCAGATGCCGCATGGCTGGCGGAATACATTACCGAGCAGGACGGTTGGGAGGATTTGATCATCGACATGCTGGACGCCATCGGCCAGGGATTTAGCAATATTGAGCTGGAGTGGGAACTGGTCGGCCATGAATGGTTCCCGAAAGCGTTTAATCACCGGCCGGCGTCCTGGTTCGAGTTGGCACGCGATGACCAGAACCAGTTGCTGCTACGCAGTGATGATGGTCTGGGTGAACCGCTGCAGGCATTTGGCTGGATACAACACCGGCATAAGTCCCGCAGCGGTTATGTGGCGCGCGCCGGTCTGTTGCGCACACTCTCCTGGCCGTATGTTTGCCGTAATTTTGGTACTCAGAGCCTGGCTGAGCTGCTGGAGATCTACGGTATCCCGCTGCGCATCGGTAAATATCCCGAAGGCGTCGGCAAATCCGAAAAACGGGAGCTGATGCGCGCTGTAACCGAATTAGGCCGTTATGCCGGCGGCATTATTCCTAAAGAGATGGAAATTACGCTGCACCAGGCATCAAACAGCTCGCATGAACCGTTTATGGCCCTGGCGGAATGGGCGGAAAAGTCGATGTCCAAGGCCATTTTGGGCGGTACGTTGACCTCCCAGGCCGATGGCAAGACCTCCACCAACGCCCTGGGCGTGGTACACAACGAGGTGCGGCATGATTTGCTGGTATCCGATGGCAAACAACTGGCGATGACGTTACGCAGCGATCTGTTCTGGCCATTACTGGTGCTCAACCGCCGGGCGAACGCCGACCCACGACGCACGCCCCGCATCAAGTTTAATGTGCCAGAGCCCGAAGCGGCATCAACCGACGCCAGCCGCAATATTCACGTTAGCCTGGCCGCGCCGGCTGCAGCAAAAGCCACGCCCAACTGTAATCCATTATTAGCCGCGTTAACGGCCGCACTGACCCGTAAACCGGGCGCGGATGACGTTCAAAACGGCATAGATGAGGCGTTAAAGGCGCTTTTAACCGGCAATAAACCTGCGGAGGGTTTGATTGCCATGCTGCAACCGGCCCTGGCGGCATTGTCTGCCGATATGGACGAACAGGCCCTGTTAGGCGCGCTGGCTGATGCCTTCCCACAGCTTGATCCCACATTGATGCAGGCCAATTTGGGCGATACGCAGACCATCGCCCGCCTGATTGGGCTGTATGCCCAACAAGAGGGGCAATAATGCCAATATCAAAAGCCGAGATTAGCGCGCTGTTCGGCATGAAGCCGGAAGCCGCGCTGCGTTACCTGGAGAATAAGGGGCTGCGTATCCGTACCGATGCCGACAATATGCAAGCGATCGATCATGCGCACGCCTTTGGTTTTGCCAATCTGGCCAGGCTGGATATTGCTCAGGATTTGGTGAACGGTTTACGTGAAGGGTTGGCCAGCGGGCAAACGCCAGCCTGGTTCGTGAAGAACCTGGAGCCGGTGCTGCGTAAAAAGGGATGGTGGGGAACCGAGGAAAATATTGATACCGATACCGGCGAAATCACCACCCGCCAGCTTGGCAATCCTGCCCGGTTGAATACCATTTATCGCACCAATACCCAGGCGGCCTATATGTCCGCCCGACACGAGTCGATGCTGGCGAACGCCGAGAATCGCCCGTATTGGCGCTATGTCGCGGTGATGGATGCAAAGACCCGCCCCAGCCATGCCCGGTTGCATAACCGTGTATTTCATTATCTTGATCCCATCTGGCGCTTTATCTTTCCTCCAAATGGGTTTAACTGCCGTTGCCGTGTCGAGGCGTTGACCTACGCTGAGGCCATCGCGGCAGGTTATGTTATTTCGCGTACCGACAGCGAAGTTGTCCAGCAAGTGATGACCGGTGAGGATGAGAACGGCCGGCCGGTCTTTACGTCGGTAAACGGCGTGCGTTTCAGTGGGCCGGACGGTGAACCGGTGACGTTCTTCCCGGATGTGGGCTTTGATGTCAATCCGGGGCGGGAGGTCTGGAAAGCCAACCTGGATAAGTATGATGTGGAGCTGTCGCGGCCCTATGTTGCGGCAGGCCTGGCTGGCCCGGAGCTAACGCAAATGCTCAATAGTGCCGCTCAAATTAACCGTTCCGGGGAGATACTGGCGGCCGGCGTGCTGGATGCCGGCGAGATGGCCACCCTGGGCACATCCGGGCGCACAGCGTGGCTGGCCGAGCACCAACTGGCCGCGCAGATCGGTGCCGGAACACTGCCTACACAGGCGCAGTGGGTTGGCGTGCAGTCCGTGATCGAATCCTCCACCGTGGCCGTGCGCACTGATACGCAACTGCAGCTGTTTCGCCAGCTCAGTGAGGGGCAATGGTGGCAGGCAACACTGGATGCCGGTCTGGTGGTGCAGCAGTTCGTTCCTGTCGCTGAAAGCGCCTTGGCGGCCGTTATTCGCCAGGGCGATGTGCTTAAGGATGCTCGCTGATGGCCAACATTAAAGTCACTATTGATAACCAGGCGATGAACAAGCGCCTGCAGCAGCTGCTGGACGTGGTGGACAAACCCCGTCCACTCATGATGCAGATCGCCGAAACCCTGCACGCTCAAAGCATGAAAATGTTTGAACAGCAAGGTTTCCCCGCAAATAGCTGGCCATCGCTGAAACCCAGCACCATACGGGCCCGTAGCCGTAGCGGGCATTGGCCAGGCAAGATCCTGCAGGTTAGCGGCCGGCTGGCCAGTTCCGTGCAGACCGCCGCCGGCGATGACTATGCGCAATTGGGATCTAACCTGGTATATGCCGCCATTCAGCATTTGGGGGGCACCATCAAACGCCAGGGCCAGGTGCGGTTGAGAACCGATAAGCAGGGCAACCTCAAACGGCAAGAAAAAAACGCTAATCTGGCGGTATTTGCCAAGCGTAGCCACAAACAGGCGGTATCCCGTGCCGTCGATTACAGCATTGTGATCCGCCCGCGTCCGTTCCTGCCTGTCACCGACAATAGCCAACTTACCCCACCGGCCTTTGAAGCGGTCATGAACGTACTCAACGATGCATTCATGCAATCCCGCTAAAAACGCCTCAGCGCGATTTTACGGGCCGTTCGCCAGATGAGGTGTAACGGCTCACAAAAAAAAAGCTAAAAGCACCTGAAGGTTTTTAAAAAGAGTCTAAAAGGGGTTGCGTTGTTGTATGATGCCAACAGCGCTTTTCCCCCTCCCTGTAGCATGACGAACCCCGTCCCCTGAATCCGTTTTACTGATGCCGATACATTGGCAGCATGAAACGAAATATCGCTGTCGCATCCCTGGCCTTTGAGCTGACGCCAACCGGAAACGTGATCCAACTGTTCCCGGCTGGAAATTTTCGCGCAACGGATGGCCGCCCAACCGACTGTGACCATTGGCTTTTGGATGAAAGCCTGGCGCGGCAGGTCATCGCGCACCTGTCGGCCCGTAAAAACAAAATCGTTATCGACTACGAACATCAAACGCTGCTGACCGAACAAAACGGGCTGCCAGCGCCGGCGGCCGGATGGTGGGCCGGTATTGACACCGTATGGACGGATAAGGGGCTGTTTGCTCAAAACGTTGAGTGGACGGAACGCGCCCGCAAGATGATCGCGGATGAAGAATATCGCTATATCAGCCCGGTATTCGCCTACGACAAAAAAACCGGTGCCGTGCTGCAGGTTCTGAATGCCGCACTCACCAACAACCCCGCACTGGACGGCATGAGCCATGTTGCCCTGGCGGCTGCCTCTCGTCTCATCGTGAAGGCATCAACTCAAAACTCCCCGGAGAAGACAATGAACGAAGAGCTGTTAAAGCTGCTGCGTAAGCTGCTGGGCCTAGCCGATGATGCCAGTGAAGCCGATGTTTTGGCTGCACTGCAACAGGCTGCCGGCAATATGCCCAAGGAAAACGCCGATGATACCGATTCGGCCAGCCTCAGCAAGCTGTTGGAGATGTTCACCGCACTTAGCGCGCAGGTACAAACCAAGGATGAAAAAATCAATGCGCTCACCGTGGCCGTCACCGCCGCAGCGAAGGAAAAAGGCGTAGACCCCACCAAGTACGTGCCGATCTCAGTAGTAACAGACCTGACGACCCAGTTGGCGGCGCTGACGAAACGTGTTGACGGTGGCGACCTGGACAACCTGATCACGGAAGCGCTGTCGTCCGGGAAGCTGTTGCCATCAATGGAAAGCTGGGCGCGTGATATGGGCAAAAAAGACATTGCCTCATTGCGATCCTACCTGGATGCGGCTGCGCCGATTGCTGCACTTACCATCCAGCAATCCGGTGGGAAACCACCAACCGGAGAAACTCATGGGTTAACCGCAACGGAGCTTGAAGTTGCCCAGTTAACTGGTTTGACCCCGGCTGAATACGCCGCTGCTAAGAAGGAAGTTCAATAATGGCTATCATTACTCCCGCATTGGTGAAGTCGCTGTTTGTCAGCTTTAACAAGGCGTTCCAGGACGGCCTGAAAGTGGCCGACTCTGACTACACCAAGATTGCCACGGTGATCAAGTCCACCACGGCCAGCAACATTTACGCCTGGTTGGGGCACTTCCCGCAGATGCGTGAATGGGTTGGCGCTCGCATCATCAAAGACATGAAAACCGATGGTTACGCCATCACCAACAAGCTGTATGAAGCCACGGTAGGCGTGCCACGCACGGCGATTGAAGATGACAGCATCGGCGTTTATCTGCCGATCATGACCGAAGCTGGTCGCGCTGCCGGTATCTATCCCGATGAGCATATCTTTGAATTGCTGAAAGCCGGTGAATCCACGCTGTGCTATGACGGCCAGAACTTCTTTGATACCGAGCACCCGGTAGCGCAGAACGTTGACGGCACCGGGACGATCACCCCAGTCAGCAACCTGCTGACCCCGGCCGAAGGTGAAACAGCCAGCCCGGCCCCGTGGTATCTGATGTGTACCACCCGTGCACTGAAGCCGCTGATTTTCCAGGAACGTATCAAGCCTGATCTAAAGGCTAAAACCAGTGACGACAACAGCGATTACGTCTTTATGAATGACGAGTATCTGTATGGCGTTCGTGCTCGTTCCAGCGTGGGATTCGGCTTCTGGCAGTTCTGCGTCAAATCAACCAAACCGCTGAATGCGGACAACTATCAGGAAGCCTACACGTTGCTGCGCAACATGCAGGCGGATGGCGGGCGTCCGTTGAACATCAAGGGCAATCTGTTGGTTGTTCCGCCAAATCTGGCTGAAGCGGCACGCAAGATCGTGGGTGTCGCCACCATTAACGGCGGCGAAGACAACCCGAACTACAAGCTGTCCGACATCTTGGATACCGCTTGGCTGAACTAAGCCGCTAACCACGTTACGCCCTTCTGGGGCGTAACCGGAGAATATTGTGATGGCTACAAAAGACAAATCAACCAAACCGGCTGAGGTGTTTGTGAAGAAAGATGACCTTACCGGCGCTGATAGCGCTGCAGGTGATGGCGCGGTTGCCGGCTCTGATAGTGCTGCAAGTGATGGCACGGTTGCCGGCGCTGATAGCGTTGCAGGTGATGGCGCGGTTGTCGGCGCTGATAGCGCTGCAAGTGATGGCACGGTTGCCGGCGCTGATAGCGTTGCAAGTGATGGCACGGTTGCCGGCGCTGATAGCGTTGCAGGTGATAGCGCGGTTGCCAGCGCTGATAGCGCTGCGGGTGATGGCGTCGTTACCAGCGCTGATGGTGTTGTCTCGGCCTGGTTCACTGTCCAGGTGACCAGCTCGCCGAGCGGCCAGCGTACTCGTGCCGGCATCGTGTTTTCAACATCGCCGAAACCTTTTGATTTCTCAACGCTCAGCGATGAGCAGATCAAGAAAATCAAAAGCGATCCCTTTTTGCGCATCAAGCCGTACACCCCGGCTGAGGAGTAATCATGGGGTACTGCACGCTGGATGATTTGATAAACGATTTCGGTGAGCAGGAGATCATCCGCATCACTGACCGCAGCCGCCCGGCTACGGGGCAAATTGACCCGGCTGTGGTGGAGAAAGCGATCGGGGATGCGGATGCGGAAATCAACATGTATCTGGAGGGGCGCGGTCTGCTGCCACTCCCCAGCGTGCCGGATACCCTGCGGCGTATCGCCAGCGATATCACCCGCTATTACCTGTACCAGAACCCCAGGGACGATTCGCCGGTTGTCGCCCGCTATAACCAGCGCATTCGCCAGTTGGAGAAGGTCGCCTCCGGGCGGCTGTCTCTGGGCCTGGACAATGCCGGGGCGGTACTGGAGCCGGATGAATCCGTGGTGTTCGTGCCTGGTCGGAACATGTTCCGGAGGGATGGGCTGTGGTGACCGATTATTTGTTTCTAGAGCCATTGTTGATCGCCCGATTACGTGAACAGGTGCCGGCGTTCGTTGAAGTCACCGGCGTTGCCGGCCTGGCGCAAATGAATGATGACAACCCCGTATGCCCGATGGCGTACGTGATGTATCTGGGGGATAGCATCAATACGGCACCGGCGGCCACGGGCGGTAGCCTGGGTAAATTGCAGTTTGTTACCCAGCTGTGGGCCGTCGTGATTTGCGTTTATTTCGCCGATGGTCGCGGTCTGGGCGCTGATATCAGCAGTGAGGCCGGCCCGTTGATCAAGCAGGTTGTGGATGCATTGGCCGGTTGGCGCCCTGAGTCCAATATTTGCCGCGCCATCACCCGCAGTAACCAGTCATTGCCGGCACAGTATGAGAACGGCTACGGCTATTACCCCATGGTGTTTCAGGCACCCATACCAGCCGCAATTGGAGGCTATCGATGAAAGTTGAACTTACCGGCCCTCATACCCACGGCGGCAAAGCGCTTGATGCCGGCGCGATCATTGAGGTCGATGAGGCTACAGCCCAGTGGCTCGTTGAGCACGCCGGGGCAAAAACGGCGGGCTCAACCCGCAAGAGTAAAACCGAGGGCGGCGCAGCTGCGACCGATAACCCACCGACTGAGGTACAGGAATAATGACGACGCCAGAAACTTATTACTACGGCCAGGGCAAAGTGTTCCTGGCTCGCCGCAATGCTCAGGGCCAGGCACTGGCTATGCGCTGGATCGGGGATGTTGATGCGCTGGAAGTGGCACTGACCAGCGAATCATTCACGCACAAGGAATCCTACAGCACCCAACGTGCCCCGGTTCGCCGCATTAGCACCAGTAAGGACGGTACGGTTACCTCCACCTGGTACTCCTATTCGCCGGAAAACCTGGCTGTTTTGCTGTATGGCGAACAAGTGGTCATCGCTGCCGGGACGATTACAGGCGAAACGTTGCCTGCTGGGATTGCCGCCGGTGATCGTTTTGCATTGGCGCATCAAAATATCAGCGCGGTGGAAATTGCCGGGTTGATTGCGGGAACCGATTACACCGTAGATGCCAAGTTTGGTGCAATCGAGTTTCTGACCGCGCCGGCCAATCAGCCGCTCAGCGTCAACTATACACATGCCAGCAGCATCAACACCTCGATGTTTACCAGCACGCCCGTTGATCTGTTCCTGCGATATGAAGGTATCAACCTGGCAGAGAACGGCGCGCCGGTTGTTGTCGAGCTGTACAAGGTGCAGTTTGACCCGGTGGCGGCGCTGAGCCTGATCAACACGGATACCTCACTGCCGGGCCTCGAAACCACCGCCGCCGTCCTGCTGGATACGGAACGCGCTGAAGATGCGCAGTTTGGCCGATATGGGCAAGTGATCCACGTGGGTAGCGTCTGATGGTTAACGAGCTGGATGTGTTAATGCCTGACCGGACGCTGCGGATCAATGGCGTCCAGGTCACCGTGCATGAATATACACTGGCAGAGCAGCTACAACATCGAAAACCGTTGAAAACCATCAGTGAAGGGCTCACCCAGGCCATGAACGGTGCGCAAAACGCGGAAATTTCGATTGAAGCGCTGTATGACGTGTTGGCCGAGCGATGGGATGCGGTAGTGCTGGCTGTTGCCATTTCCTGTGATCGTTCCGTCGAGTGGGTATCTGGGCTGGTTGGCGACGATAGCGAAACGTTGTTGCTGACCTGGTGGGGAGTGAACGCCAGTTTTTTTACCCGGAACGCCATCCGGCCGGAGCTGGAAAAAATGGTGCGGCTGATAAACAACCTGCCGACTGGGGCGGGATCTTCAGTTGCCTCATCGACCACGGCCACCGGTTCGGCGACCTCCGAAACTATACCGCCCGCCAGTTGAAGCTGTTTCATGAACATGCTCAGCGGCGGGAACTGACGGAGCGAATGCATTACACCCTGGACGGTAACGCCAGTTTTGCAGGGGGGAAAACGTTAAAGGGCTATATCGACAAATTCAAACAGGCATTAAAGCGACGTTAATTCCCTCCTTATTACTACCCCGCTGGCCCTGGCGGGGTTTTATCAATATCCCTACGGTGGTAAAGCATGGCAAGCGGAAACGGCAACCTGGAATTGCGCCTGCGTATCCAGGCGGATTTAAAGAACGCCCAGGCATCGCTCAAGCAGTTGGAAGAATCCCTGGGCGGCGCCAGCCAGAGCGGCACCCGGCTGGCTCAATCGGGTAATGCCGCCGCATCAGGGGTGGGCAGTATTGGTAATGCGGCTGATTCCACGAATAAAAGGCTAGATAAAACATCAGCAAATATTGACGGCATCAATAATCAGCTTTTACGCCTTAAACCCTTGACCGCCGCCATCGGTGTGGCTCTGGGGGGTGGTCTGATTTCCAACCTGGCCAGCACTTCCGATGAATACACCAACCTGGCGGCTCGCATTCGCCTGGTATCAACCTCGAACGAACAGGCGGCCACGACCTTTAAATCGGTCATCGGTTTGGCTAACGAAACTGGTCAGCGCATCGCCTCAACTGCAGAGCTGTATACCCGTATGGCTCGTTCGCTTAAAGGCAGCGCCACCCAGACTGAATTGTTGCAGGTGACCAGCACCATCAACAAAGCGGCGATCGTCTCAGGCGCGACTGCGGATGAGTCCACGAACGCCATCATCCAGCTTAGCCAAGGGCTGGCATCTGGTACGTTACGCGGGGAAGAGTTTAACTCAGTATCCGAACAGATGCCGCGTATTCTGGAGATGTTGGAGAAGTCGCTGGGTAAGACCCGTGGCGAGCTGCGGGCGATGGCCGAACAGGGCATGCTGACCACACAGGTAGTCTTCAAGGCACTGAAAGACGGTGCCAGCGATGTAGATCGTGAATTTTCCCAGATGCCGCTGACTATCGGCCGTGCTACTACCGAAATGGCCAACGCATGGGTTGAATTCGTTGGCGGCACTAACGATGCATTGGGAGCGACCAGGGCTATCGCAGCGGTCATTTCCGGCCTGGCCAGCAACTTGTCAACTCTGACTGCGGCGGCCGTTGCCCTGGCGGTAGTAATGGGCGGCCGCAAGGTCGCCGCGCTTGTGGCGGCTACTGCGGCAGCGCGCGCCGACAGAGTAGAAACCTTGCAATTGGCTGAAGCTGAATACGCTGAAGCCAAGGCAGCAATGGCGGCGGCTCAAGCTCAGGCAGCACGCGCCAAGGTTTCCGGTATCACGACGCCAGGCGCGCGCGCCAAAGCGGAAGATGCGGTTACTGCCGCCCTGGTACGCCAAACTGCAGCAGAGAAAGCGCTGGGCGTGGCACGCGCTTCCGCCTCCACCTTTGGCCGGTTGGGTACGGGCCTGATGAGTCTGCTGGGTGGGCCGATGGGCCTGGCCATTACCGGGGTTACCCTGGCCGTTGGCGGGTTGAGTGCGGCGTATGCCTCTAACCAGGAACATGAGGCCGCACTGGCGCAGCAACATCAGCAGACAATCCAGACCCTGGAAGATCAGCGCCAGAAAACCGAGGCGCTGATAGATGCCCAGGGGCGCCTTAAATCATCCGTCAGTACCGGCGACGCGCTGACCCAACAGCGCAGTAATGCCGGCGTATTGACCGAAGACAGTAAAAAGCTCAGCGAGCTGCAGAGCCAGGCTGCCATGCTGAAACAGCAGATTGATGGCTTGATGAGCAGCCCGGCCCCCAGTGGTTTGGGCATCGTTTACCTGGCCAACAAACTGGAGGATGTGCAGAAGCAGATCGACGAGCTGACACCCAAGTTCGATAACCTGACCGATGCCCAGGGCAAACTCTCCGACGAATTGGAAAACCGCCTGGCGCGGGCGCTGGATGCCCCAACCGCCAGCGGTAAAACCCTGCGGGATGTGCTGACCGAACTACAAAACGCCGGCCCGATACGCTGGATGGATGAGGCCGTGGCGCAAATGGCCGCCAGTGAGGAAGCCTTTGCCCAACTGAGCGCCGAAGCCGACAAGCTCAAACCCAAGCTGGAAAAAGAGCTGGCGGATGCCACCATGACGGCCGTGCAACAACTGGAACAGTTGCGCGACAAAACCATAGCGGCCGCACTGGCAGCGGGCCAGGCGCCGGCAGATATCGACAAATTGCGGGAAAGCCTGGAAAAACTCATCAATCTGCAAAAACAGACAGACCAGGCCAAAGAGAATAAACGGCAATCCGAAGCGGCCGCGCGCTCGGCAAAATCGGCCGCGTCCGCCAATGAGACTTACGTTAAAGGTCTGGAAAAACAAGCTCTTGCCGTTGGTAAAACCAAGGCGCAAGTTTCAGCCTATGAGCTGGCGGAAAAAGGTTTGTCCGGTGCATTGAAAGCCCGTGCAGAAGCGGCGTTGGCGGTCATCGCCGCCGGCGAACAAAAGGAAAAATCCGACGCCAACGCCACCAAGAATGCTCAACTGCAGGCGCAATATCTGAAAGCGACCGGGGACGTGCTGGGCGGTGGTCTGGCTGAGGTGCGCGCCAATATTGCCGAAATGCGCAAAGAGTTTACCCAGTCCGGCAATACCGAGGGGCTGGCCTGGCTGAATAAGTTGCTGCCGGTTCAAGAGGCCAAGGTGCGCGCGGATGCGCTGAAAAAGAACCTGGACGATCTGCAGACATACCGTAGCCAGAAAGAATCCAGTATTCAGGCCCAGGTGCAGGCGGGACTCATTTCCGAACTGCAGGGGCGGCGTCAGTTGGTCGCATTGCATCAGGAAGTCGGCAACAAAATTACCGAGTACCTGCCGCAATTGCGCCAAATGGCCACGTTGCCAGGTGAAGCCGGCGATCAGATGCGCGAGTTGCTGTCTTCCCTGGAAAACGAGCTGTTAACGCTGAAGTCCACCACTGACAGCCTGACGGCCGCATTCCGGGATGGTCTGCAGGATGGGATGGAGAGCACGCTGAACGGGCTGGCCGATGGCACGTTAAACCTCAGTGATGCCGTTCTCAACCTGGCCAAATCCGTGGCCAGCGCCATGGTGCAGGTCGCCTCGCGTAATCTGGCCGGCATGGCGATGGAGGGGCTGGACTCTGCCGCTGACGGCATCAAGGGATTGTTGGGTATCGGCGCCAGTGCCGCCAGCAGCGCTACCGGCTCAGCCGTCGGCGCCGCCACCGATACGGCAACGGATGCGGCCGGTGCGACCACCTACGCGACAGCGATCACCACGGCATCCACTGCCGGTGCTACAGCCATCGGCACCTCAATCACTGCCGGCGGTACCGCGTTGAGCACGGGATTCACCACGGCATTCACTACCGGCATCACAGCGTTGAGCACCGCATTGAGTACCGCCTTTACCACGGGCGCCGCCACATTGGCCTCGGCGATCAGTTCAGCCAGTGCAGCCAGTAGCGCCAGTTCCGGCATCGGTGCCGCCGCATCCGTTGCGGCGGCCGATGGTGGCCACATCACCGGCCCTGGTTCGCCCACCTCTGACAGCATCGCCGCGCGCCTGTCTAACGGTGAATTTGTGGTGAAAGCGGCGGCGGTTAACCATTATGGCGTGGACTTTCTGCATGCGCTCAACCAGGGGCGGTTGGGCGCGTTCGCTGATGGCGGCCTGGTTTCAGACCCCGGTTTTACGCGGGCGGCCAATGTCAATCAATCCGTCAACACCGATGATTCAGACAGCCAGAACGGCGGCAGCGCAGCGCCTACGTTGCAGCAATATTTAGTGCTCGATCCCAACGAAATCCTGGATAAAGCAGTGAAAAGCGCGCCGGGTAGCCGCGTCATGATGACGTGGGTTAAAAGCAATTCGGCCACCATGAAGCAAATCCTGGGGGTGAAATAATGGCTGAGCGCATCACCTGGTTGATGGAGCCGGATTGGACGGAGGGGATCAGTGAGACGTTATCCTGGTTGACGGATGTGTTGATCTCGCCATCAGGCGCCGAGCAGCGCATTGCCCGGCGCCTGTCACCGCGTCGAACCTATGAGTTTACTGTCCAGGCTGGCGCAGCCGACGCCCGCGCCCTGGAAACCCAACTGTTTCATGCCGGCAGCGCTACCTGGGATATGCCTATATTCCCCGATGTCGCCGTGCTGGCTACCTCATTGGCGGCCGGTAGCCTGGTTATCCCTGTATCCACCGAGGGCCGGGATTTCGTTGTAGGTGACAATCTGCTGCTGAAATGGGGGTTCGGCATGATGGCGACCATGGCCGTAGCACAGATTCAGGCTATCGCGGCAGATGGCGTGACGGTCACTACCCCTGTATCCGCCTGGCCTCAAGGCACGTTGATTTATCCCTTGCGGCCGGCTGTTATCACCGATACCCCCGCAATTACCCGCCATAGCGATAGCGTGATGCGAGTGCAACTGCGTTGCCGTTTGGCCGCGCACAACCCCTATACCCCGGTAAACAGCGCAACCGTTTATCGGGGGCACCCGGTACTGGAACAAGATGCGGATTGGGTGGATGACCTGACAGCGGAATACCAGCGCCTGCAGTTGGAGCTGGATAACGAATATGGCATCCCATACCGCACCGACACGGCCGGCCGCGCCTTTGTCATGCAACAGCACGTATGGTCTGAGATTGGCCGAACGGCCCAGGCCAGATTGCGCGGCCAGCTGTACCACCTCCGGGGCCGGCAACGCGCTATCTGGGTGGCCAGCCAGGCGCGTGACTTTATTCCCGTGGGCGCCAGTGGCAGCACCCTGGCGGTGGCCGTCGCCGGCTTTAGTGAATTTGGTGTTGTACCCGGTCGGCGTGATTTGCGCCTGCAGCTGGCTGACGGCACCCGGATTTATCGCCGCATTCTCACCGCCACGCTGCAAGGCGATCATGAACTGCTGGCGCTGGATGATGTGGTGCCGGACGTGGCCACCATCAGCAACGTGTCACTGATGGCCCTGTGCCGGCAAAACACCGATGACATTACCTGGGAGCATGCCACCGATGCGGACGGTTTCGCCCAGGTCTCCACCACGTTTCGAGGGCTACGCGATGAGCTGGAGTGATTTTGAATATTCCACGGCCAGCGGCCAGCCGGTCACGCTTTATGAGTTTGTCCGGGGGGATACACAATATTTTCGATATACCAATGCCGATCAGGATATTTCCCTGGGCGGCAATACCTGGCTGCACCAGGCGATCAGTGATGGCGGTCTGACGGTAGGTGCGGGTGACAGTCTGGATGTGACCGTGCCGGCAGATAACCCGGTAGCCATGCTGTACCGGAACGTACCGCCGTCCAGTCCAGTACGCATCCGCATTCATCGCTGGCATGTTGACGATACGCAGGGCGAATTCCGCACGGTTTGGATCGGCACTATCACCGAAGTCAAACGGGAAGCCATCGACCGAACGCAATTAATCACTGCCAGTCTGGCCAGCACCTTCACCCGCAGCGGCCTGCGGTTGACCTGGGGGCGCGCCTGCCCTTATTCGCTGTATGACCACAACTGCAAGATGGCACCCGAACAATTTGCCGTAGGTGGTTTGGTGGTGACGGCCCTTGATGGCGTCAGCATCACCGTGAACCTGCCGGCAGAACTGCCGGGGGATTGGTTTTCCGGTGGTTATGTCGAGTGGATCGTCGATGGCGTGACAGAACGGCGCGGCCTGCGGGCACAGAACGGCAACCAGTTGGGGTTGTTTGGGGGTTCTGTCGGGATCAACGTCGGCCAGGTTGTGACGCTGTTCCCTGGCTGTGATCGCACTATTGATACCTGCAATACCAAATTCAACAACGTACTGAACTACGGCGGCGAACCGCATATGCCGGGCAAATCGCCGTACCAAATCATCAAACTGTTCTGAGGTAACGCTATGTGGTGGGCTGTCGCGAAATTTGTTGCTGTGATCATCGCTTCTTATGTGCTGAATACGGCCCTGGCGCCGAAGCAGAAAAGCACGACGCCAGAGGCAGCGACGGAAGATGACTGGAACATGCCCCAGCCTGATGAGGGTACGCCCCAGTGCATTTTCTTTGGGGATTGTTGGTCAGAGGACTGGTTTGTCCTGGCCTACGGCAATTACCGCTATGAAGCCATTCGTAAATAAGGGGGCAGCATGTTGATCACGATGGAAGACATTCGCGCCGGTGGCGGCTGTGCCCCTGGCCTGCGCGCATTTTTCAGCCGCTATAACCTGGACTTGAAAGCCTTTATCCGCGATGGCGGTATTGATGCCGATACGCTGCTGGCCACCGGCGATGCGCTGGCCATCCAGGTGGTACGCCTGGCGCAAGCCAAACAGGCTGTGGGCGGAGGTGACAATGGGCGGTAAAAGCTCGTCAAAGACCACCGTTGGTTATAAGTATTACTGGGATATTCAGGCGGGCCTGGGGCGTGGCCCGGTGAATGAGATCGTCGCCATCAGCGCCGATGAGAAGACCGTATTCGCCGGCACGCCTGGCCAGGTAACCACCAATACTACATTGACGATTAACAAGCCTGATTTGTTTGGTGGGGAAGATACCGGCGGTGAAGGCGGTGTCCAGGGGATGCTGGACGTAATGATGGGCGAACCTGACCAGGTGCCCACACCCAGGCTGTTAACGTTGCTCACGGGCCTGGTGCCGGGTTTTCGCGGAGTGGTGACCACGTTCTTTAGCGGCTTGATCAGCTGTTACAGCGCGACGCCCAAGCCCTGGAAATACCGGGTACGCCGTTCAACGCGCGGATGGGATGGCAATAATGTCTGGTATCCAGAAAAGGCGCTGATCCTGCTGGAGAATACCGAGGCACAGCTTGATGACGAGTCAGAACTGACCGCCGACCAGATAGCGAACCTGCGAGCCATCCATGCGATGAATCCGGCGCATATCCTGGTCGAGTGTGCCACTAATCGTGACTGGGGACGCGGGCTATCAATGCTCGACGACCTGGACATTGAAAGCTATCGCGCCGCCGCCGATAGGCTCTACGATGAACAATTTGGGCTGTGCTTTCGCTATAACCGCCAGGACGACCTCGATACATTTGTGCAGCAAGTTCTCGACCATATCGGTGCCGCCCAATATGGCGATTTAAGTACCGGTAAACTTACGTTAAAGCTGCTGCGTGATGACTACGATCCCGACTCGCTGCCGTTGTTCACCTATGATAACGGCATCGTTGGCGTGCAGGACGATGACAGCACCAGCGCCGATTCTGCGCCAAATGAAATCGTTGTTACATACCGAGATCCGGTGACCAACAGTGAAGGCGAAGTCCGGGCGCAAAACCTGGGAGCGATACAGTCCGTTGGTTTGATATCCGATAGCGTCGAATATAAAGCCATTCCCACCCATGGCCTCGCGGCCAAGGTTGCCCAGCGCGATCTGGAAACCAGCGCGGCAGGACTTACCCGGTTGGTCATCCAGTTTGACCGGCGCGGCGGTGTGCTGACGCCCGCCGGTCTGTTTCGTGTGACGATACCAGACCGCAACATCACCAACATGGTGTTGCGTGTTGGCAAGATAGAAGAGCAGGACTCCGGCGGCCTGAAGATAACAGCGGTGCAAGATGTTTTCGGTATGCCGACGACATCCTACAGTAGTGGCTCACAGGGCAGTACCTGGACGCCACCGGATAAAACGGCCCGGCCGGTGACTGATAGCCAGCTTATTGAGCTGCCGTATGTTGTCCTGGCGGCCACGGTTGGCGCTGCCGAACTGGCAGCCATCAATACCGACGCCGGCTATCTGGGCGTGATGGCCAGCGCACCCAGCAGTACCTCTATCAATTATGTGCTGCAGTCCCGCTCTGATGGGGTTAACTGGCGCGGTGATACGTCTGGCGACTGGACGCCGGCCGTCACATTGACCCAAGCTGCCGGCCGCTTTGATTCTACATTTACGGCCGCGTTAACCACGCTGCCGGCAATCGGTTCCGGGGCCATTATTGATGATGAGATTGTCCGCATCGATGCGGCAGACCTGGCTACGGGTATTATCACCGTTGGCCGGGCATGTGGCGATACATTACCCGCCGGCCATGCCAGCGGTGCCCGGCTACGGTTTTTCCGGGATGCGATTGAAAGTGACGGGCTGGAATATCTGGAAGGTGAATCAGTTGATGTCAGATTATTGACTCGCACATCAAAGGAAACGCTGGCGGCCAGCTCTGCGACGGTGACGCAATTAACCATTCAGGGACGCCAGGCACGACCATATTTACCGGCGAACATTCAATTAAATGACGAACCCTATCCCCTCGCTGCAGAAGCGGCTAACGAATATATTTTAACCTGGTCACATCGTGATAGGCAATTACAGGCTGACCGGCTCATTGATTATTTGGAAAACAGCATAGGCCCAGAGTCGGGGGTGAGTTATGTGATTACTATCGAACGCGCAGATAACCAAGAGATTGTGTGGGAGACCAGCACCGTAGATGAAACGCTAACCTTGCCATATTCATCTGCCACTGACCCCAGCAATACTATCCATACCGTCATTATTAAAGCTGTCCGGGGCGATATTGAATCACTGCATGAATGGCGCATTACGTTACCGACTGGCCACTATGTCCCTGAACCCACGCCAGAGCCAGAGCCAACACCGGAAGAGCCTGAAGGCGAAAGCGCATGAGTGATTTTTATTATGGACAAGGGAAACTCTTTCTGGCTCGCCGAAATTCGGCGGGCCAGCCGTTGTCCTGGCGCTGGGTGGGCGATGTTTCCGCACTGGATTTAGAGCTGGAGTTTGAAGATAAACAGACCAAGGCATCAGTGGGCGGAAAATTGGTCACGGCTCAACGTTACATTACAGCTATTGGCGGAAAGGTCACGTCTACCTGGCATGAATATTCGGCAGAGAACTTGCGTATTTTGCTGGGAGCTAATCATTTTGAGCAAGGCCCTAATCTGATGGCTCAGGATACGTTGCCAACCGGTATTGTCGCCGGCGACAGAATGAGCCTCAGCAATCAAAACGTCTGGGGCGTCAGCCTGGAAAATTTAACTGAAGGCACTGATTACACGGTTGAGAAATTATGGGGCGTAATTAATTTTCTGACAACGCCGGCTATACAACCCGTTGTTGTCAATTACGAGCATCCCGGAAATGCATCCTTGCCGATATCCGTTAATCAGGGGGAAGAGTTCGCATTGCGTTATGAGGGGATCAACCTGGCCGAGAATAACCGGCCTGTTCTGGTCGAAGTATACCGGGTGACACTTGATCCCATCACCACCATGGCCTTATTGAATAATGAATCAGAGCTGAGCGGATTAGAGACCAGCGCCAATATTCTTTATGACATTTTCAGAAGTGAAGACCCGCTGTTAGGCCGCCTGGGCCGTGTTGTTATGTTCGAACAACTGAGCGGCATCACCCACAACGGGGCCATTATCTACAATGGCGTACATACACACCGAGGTTAATACGATGGCCAACTCACTGCCAGAAGAAGTTAAATGGGAAAACACCATTTATCAATTAGAAAAGGATACACCCGTTTTGGGTGGAACCGGTGGGCCCGACAATCAACAAGCAACTCAACTTGCAAATCGAACTCAGTATTTGAAGGCACTATCTGAATCAATAGCTGATGGACAGGAGTATACCTTTTACATAACAGAAGCCGATCCAGACGGAACTATAGCAGGGTTGGCTAATACTCCTGCTGGGAAAATATTTCGCGTTGCTCTAGGTGTAGGTAACATTCTTGCATTCCGCTACTACCTTAATAACTCAGGTGTGGCTGTTTATGTTACCGGATTAATTGGACAGGGTTCTATTACTAATAGTATCAGAGAATATGAAAAACTTTCTCTTGCCCAGCATGATGTTGAAGTTGGCAATATTCTTGATGGCTCCTTTTTATGGGTAAGAAATCCTGCTGTTTCTACACTATCGAATGAGTACATCAATAATGCAGGAGTGTTGACGCCAACCGGACGCACGACCCTGTCAGCTGATGGTGTTGTAAAACCTACTGACGAATACTCTGATGGTGTTAGTTATGCATGGGGCAAAGTCATGGAAAGCGGGGAAATCCTCCCCGGTACCCTTCAGGGGAAGGACGGGCTTCCTGCTGATGAAAACGTTGCAGCATACGCAGCCAAAGGCGTGGCAGTCTATCAGCTTAATCCCGCCGATGTTCCTGCTGGTCACGCGATTGTCAAAGCCGGCATTGTTTTGCTGGAAGTCGACCAGTCAGGTCGCCTTAGCTATCTTCCCCCGCTCAATCGCCGCGCCCGACAGTCGGTGAATCAGCGCCCGGAGATGGTTCTCACGCCTCTACCCGCCGCCGTGCGCGCGGCAGTCGAACCGCTCGCCCTGCGTGCCTGTAAATATATGCTGTCTACATGGGTGCCGACGTGGGTTCCGCTGGCTGGCGGAACCGGGCTACCGGCAACCGGCTCCACGATGGACAGCATAGAGCAATATCCGCTGATGCTGGCCGCCGTGGTTCACTGGATTAGTTGGTGTGATGCCGGTTACGCCACATGGGATGAAACGTTTATTGGCGTCAGCTACGACACCGCTGTTTCATGGATTGTTCAGGGGCTGGATTTAGTGGTCAGTGCGCATCTGGCTAACGGTGGTTGGTGGGGAGGCCCGCCGCCGCCGTGGAGCGAAGCCTCTGAAGATGTGGCGGTAACTTTCGGTTCACAGGCGGCAGAGCTGGCGCGTAATATGTCCAGCCACTGCGACCTGATGGGCGCACACCTGACGACAGCCCAAAAAACAAAAGTCACAGCAATGGTGGTGCACGAGGCTAATCGCTTTGTGAAGTACACGCCAAAATACCGGTGGACACGCCCGGACATCCGGGGGCAGGTGACAGATAACTACCCGACAGGCGACTCCAAATCAGAGGAAATCGCCTGGAATCTGGCTATCCTCGCCCGCGCGCTGATTGTAGCCCCGGATAACGCTAATGCCGAGCGCTGGGCCGAGCGGCTGATTACGATGCAGATTGCGGCGCTGGGTGACAGAAACGACCTGGCCGAGACGATGACGATTAACGGGCTGGCACCCTGCGACGTGATGAACGGGACAAACGTTAACCCGACCCGCCTCGTTGAAAACCACGGCGTCGCTGACGGACAGGACGTGTCGCGTTGGTACACAATGGCGTCACTGTCTGGCAGTGAATGGATGCTGCGAACCTTCCTGCTGGCTGGCAAGCCGGTACCCTCGGCAGCGCTATGGCATATGGCCGACACCCTGCGCGCGCTGGCTTACAATCCTGATGGATCAGTGTGGAGTATGGACTGGA
>NZ_JANQCE010000014.1:0-36871 GCF_042055345.1 Klebsiella sp. C349492 | reverse complement strand
TTTGCCTGGCGGCAACAGCGCGGTGGTCCCACCTGACCCCATGCCGAACTCAGAAGTGAAACGCCGTAGCGCCGATGGTAGTGTGGGGTCTCCCCATGTGAGAGTAGGGAACTGCCAGGCATCAAATAAAACGAAAGGCTCAGTCGAAAGACTGGGCCTTTTGTTTTATCTGTTGTTTGTCGGTAAGTGCACTCCTGAGGAGGCCCGGCATACAACGGCCAGGCATCAGACAGACGAAGAAACCTCATGCGCAGGCATGGGGTTTTTTGTTATCTGCGGTTCAGGAAAAACGGTGTACCGCAGCGCTACGCGCCGCGATCCGGGAATATCCGCTGACCAGCAATCAAACCAAACAAGCCTTCCCCTGACATATACGGTAAACTAGTGCAGATTTTGCATCAGGAAGCCACTATGAATCACTCCCTTAAACCCTGGAATACCTTTGGCATCGATCGTAGCGCCAAAGCAATTGTGCGCGCCGAAAATGAACTACAGCTACTGTCTGCCTGGCAAGATGCCACCGCAGAAGAACAGCCAGTCTTAATCCTCGGGGAAGGAAGCAACGTGCTCTTTCTAAAGGATTATTCTGGTACGGTCATTATCAACCGCATCCTGGGGATTGAGGTCACAGAAATGCCTGAGGCCTGGCATCTACACGTTGGGGCAGGGGAGAACTGGCATCATCTGGTGCAGTTTACGTTAGATAAGGAAATGCCGGGCCTGGAAAACCTCGCCTTGATCCCTGGCTGCGCTGGCTCTTCCCCCATCCAAAATATTGGTGCTTACGGCGTGGAGCTGCAGCGTGTCTGCCAGTATGTCGACTGTATTGAGCTGGCAACCGGGCATAAGCAACGACTTTCGGCCAACGAGTGCCGTTTTGGCTACCGGGATAGTATCTTCAAACATGAGTATCAGGATCGCTATGCCATTGTAGCCGTTGGCCTCAGATTGCCTAAAGTCTGGCAGCCGGTGCTGACTTATGGCGATTTAGTCCGTCTTGACCCAAACACGGTGACGCCTCGACAGGTATTTGATGCTGTTTGCCATATGCGGATGACCAAACTTCCCGATCCGAAGGTCAATGGTAACGCCGGCAGCTTTTTTAAAAACCCGGTAATTAGCGCGGAGAAAGGGCAGGAACTGCTGGGCGCTTTCCCAAATGCACCGCACTACCCACAGGCGGATGGCAGCATCAAGCTGGCCGCTGGATGGCTTATCGATCAATGCCAGCTCAAAGGGAAAACCATCGGTGGTGCGGCAGTACATCGCCAGCAGGCGCTGGTATTAATCAATGACCATCATGCAACCAGCGATGATGTGATCGATCTTGCTCACTACGTCCGCCAGCGGGTTGGCGAGATGTTCAACGTCTGGCTACAGCCCGAAGTCCGCTTTATTGGCGCAACCGGTGAAGTTAACGCTGAGGAGGCGATTGCATGAGGGACAACACCATTCCCCTGACCCTGATATCCATTCTGGCTGACGGAGAGTTTCATTCTGGGGAACAGCTCGGTGAGCGTCTTGGGATGAGCCGGGCAGCGATCAATAAGCATATTCAGACGCTGCGTGACTGGGGAGTTGATGTCTTTACCGTTCCAGGCAAAGGCTACAGCCTACCGGAACCGATCCAGTTATTAAATGAAGAGCAGATTGCCGGGCAGATCGAACATGGCCGCGTCACCGTGCTGCCGGTCATTGATTCTACAAACCAGTATTTATTGGACCGGCTTAACGAGCTACAGTCTGGCGATGCATGCGTTGCGGAGTATCAACAGGCTGGACGCGGCCGTCGAGGCCGTAAGTGGTTTTCGCCATTCGGCGCGAATCTCTATCTTTCCATGTACTGGCGACTGGAGCAGGGACCTGCCGCGGCGGTAGGACTGAGCCTGGTGATTGGGATTGTTATCGCTGAGGTACTTCAGAGCCTCGGCGCCGATAAGGTGCGAGTGAAGTGGCCAAACGATCTGTACCTTGAGGACCGGAAGCTGTCCGGCATCCTCGTGGAAATGACGGGAAAAACGGGCGATGCGGCGCAGATAGTGAGCGGTGCAGGGATCAATCTGGCGATGCGACGCGTGGAGTCTGATGTCGTCAATCAGGGCTGGATTAGCCTGCAGGAAGCCGGAGTCTCTATCGACCGCAATGCCCTGGCGGCGCGGCTGATTAAAGAGCTAAGGGCGGGTCTGCAGCTCTTTGAACAGGAAGGGTTGGCTCCTTATCTGTCGCGCTGGGAAAAATTAGATAATTTCCTCAACCGCCCGGTTAAGCTTATTATCGGAGACAAAGAAATCTTTGGGATTTCCCGTGGTATCGACACTCAAGGAGCATTATTACTTGAGCAAGATGGGGTGATTAAACCTTGGGTGGGCGGTGAGATATCGCTACGTAGCGCCGAATAAATAACAGGGAGCCGAGGCTCCCTGTTTTATTTCCGCAAGCGAACCTGGTCGACAGAATGGTTTGCGCTCTTGGTCATTATCAGACTTGCTCTTTCACGAGTTGGTAGAATGTTTTCTTTAAGATTCAGAAGGTTAATCTCATTCCACAATGAGGTGGCTATATTGGTAGCCTCATCTTTGGAGAGTCTTGCATAATTATGGAAATAAGAATCGGGATCGGTAAATGCGCCTTCACGGAATTTCAGAAAACGATTGATATACCAGCTCTGCAGCAGTTCTTCCGGCGCATCAACATATATAGAAAAATCAACGAAGTCGGAAACAAATACATGATGCGGGTCGTGCGGGTAATCCATCCCACTTTGTAAAACATTTAATCCTTCAAGAATTAAAATGTCCGGCTGGGAAACCGTCTTATCGCCATCCGGAATAACATCATAAATAAGATGTGAATAGACCGGGGCCTTAGCGTTGGCGATACCTGATTTCAGATCGGAGACGAACTTGACCAGACGGTGCATATCATAAGATTGCGGGAAGCCCTTCTTCTTCATCAGACCGCGCTCTTTCAACACGGCATTAGGATGCAGGAAACCATCGGTGGTGATTAATTCAACATGCCGATGCTCCGGCCAGCGGCTAAGGAGCGCCTGCAGCACGCGCGCGGTTGTGCTTTTACCTACCGCGACGCTTCCGGCGATGCTGATGATATACGGAATACGCTGACCGTTGGTACCAAGAAACTGTTCCAGCACGGCCTGGCGACGCAGGTTGGAACTGATATAGAAATTAAGCAAACGCGACAGCGGCAAATAAATCTCTGCGACTTCTTCCAGCGAAAGATCTTCGTTGATGCCTTTTAACCGCGTGATTTCTTCCTCTGTTAGCGTCATCGGAACGGAATCACGAAGTGCAGCCCATTGGTTGCGGTTAAATTGTAGATACGGTGTCATTAACGTTTGCTCTTTTTTGCTCATAAGCATTTTCTTACCATCGCCAAATTAAAGACGGGCGGAGATGCTTCACATAAGTTAATCAGGACAATGGGCAGGAGGGTAACACCAGATTGCAGGGAATAATAAGAAAAAAACGCATCGAATGATGCTTTCTCACGCCAACATCACAAGAGTGAAATTTGTGAATAAAGGTCGTCAAAGCTGATGTGGGCGCAAACGGCAGCGGACAGTAAACGTTGATAGTGCAGTCGACGGGGCGGTCAGGACAATCAGCTATCCACATTATATAGCAGAGACTTTGCCATATCGGGGCGAGCACCAGTTATGCCGCCGTACCAAAAGGCTATCCTTGCCCATACGCCGCGGGCTTTAAATGGAAATATTGCGAGCGGAATGGTGGTTTTTTGTTCTTCGGCGATTGAAATTACACCGCTTTTTCGTGTTTGAGAGCAAAATATGAGCGATAGAACGATTTATGCAATTTTTTAGTTGCATGAATTCGCAGGTCTCCCTAAAATGCGCGCTACTTGATGCCGACTTAGCTCAGTAGGTAGAGCAACTGACTTGTAATCAGTAGGTCACCAGTTCGATTCCGGTAGTCGGCACCATCAAGTGCCTGGTGGGGTTCCCGAGCGGCCAAAGGGAGCAGACTGTAAATCTGCCGTCATCGACTTCGAAGGTTCGAATCCTTCCCCCACCACCATCTTTCGGCAACGCTTTGCGAAGCCAGAGCTGATTGGTTAAGCTAATCAGCTCAAACAAAGAAAAGAGATAACTCTCTTTTTTTTGTTATAGAAAGAACTGGGTAGCCGAGTTTCAGGATGCGGGCATCGTATAATGGCTATTACCTCAGCCTTCCAAGCTGATGATGCGGGTTCGATTCCCGCTGCCCGCTCCAGACGTGCTGATATGGCTCAGTTGGTAGAGCGCACCCTTGGTAAGGGTGAGGTCCCCAGTTCGACTCTGGGTATCAGCACCACTTCTTTATCTCTCCTTCCCTGTTTCTCTCTATTTTATTGCATTCAACAAGTCGGGCATGTTGCCTGGTTGATGTGGTGATATCACCGATTTATCCGTGTCTTAGAGGGACAATCGATGTCTAAAGAAAAGTTTGAACGTACAAAACCGCACGTTAACGTCGGTACTATCGGCCACGTTGACCATGGTAAAACAACGCTGACTGCTGCAATCACTACCGTTCTGGCTAAAACCTACGGTGGTTCTGCGCGCGCATTCGACCAGATCGATAACGCACCGGAAGAAAAAGCTCGTGGTATCACCATCAACACTTCCCACGTTGAATATGACACCCCGACTCGCCACTACGCGCACGTAGACTGCCCGGGCCACGCCGACTATGTTAAAAACATGATCACCGGTGCTGCTCAGATGGATGGCGCGATCCTGGTTGTTGCTGCGACTGACGGCCCGATGCCGCAGACTCGTGAGCACATCCTGCTGGGTCGTCAGGTAGGCGTTCCGTACATCATCGTGTTCCTGAACAAATGCGACATGGTTGATGACGAAGAGCTGCTGGAACTGGTAGAGATGGAAGTTCGTGAACTGCTGTCTCAGTACGATTTCCCGGGCGACGACACTCCGATCATCCGTGGTTCTGCTCTGAAAGCGCTGGAAGGCGATGCAGAGTGGGAAGCTAAGATCGTTGAACTGGCGGGCTACCTGGATTCTTACATCCCGGAACCAGAACGTGCTATCGACAAGCCGTTCCTGCTGCCGATCGAAGACGTATTCTCCATCTCCGGCCGTGGTACCGTTGTTACCGGTCGTGTAGAGCGCGGTATCGTTAAAGTTGGCGAAGAAGTTGAAATCGTTGGTATCAAAGACACTGCTAAGTCTACCTGTACCGGCGTTGAAATGTTCCGCAAACTGCTGGACGAAGGCCGTGCTGGTGAGAACGTTGGCGTTCTGCTGCGTGGTATCAAACGTGAAGAAATCGAACGTGGTCAGGTACTGGCTAAGCCGGGTTCTATCAAGCCGCACACCAAATTCGAATCTGAAGTGTACATCCTGTCCAAAGATGAAGGCGGCCGTCATACTCCGTTCTTCAAAGGCTACCGTCCGCAGTTCTACTTCCGTACAACTGACGTGACTGGCACCATCGAACTGCCGGAAGGCGTAGAGATGGTAATGCCGGGCGACAACATCAAAATGGTTGTTACCCTGATCCACCCGATCGCGATGGACGACGGTCTGCGTTTCGCAATCCGTGAAGGCGGTCGTACCGTTGGCGCGGGCGTTGTTGCTAAAGTTCTCAGCTAATCGCTGATAACATTTGACGCAATGCGCAATAAAAGGGCATCATTTGATGCCCTTTTTGCACGCTTTCGAACCAGAACCTGGCTCATCAGTGATTTTTTTTGTCATAATCATTGCTGAGACAGGCTCTGTAGAGGGCGTTAAATCCGAAACGCAGCAGAGCATTTCGGTTTGGTTGCCTCGCTCTCGCGGGGCAAAATTATTTGTCTGAATTCTTGTGACAGGTTGGTTTATGAGTGCGAATACCGAAGCTCAAGGGAGCGGGCGCGGCCTGGAAGCGATGAAGTGGACGATCGTTGCCGTGCTGCTGATTGTGGCCATCGTAGGCAACTTCCTTTATCGTGACATTATGCTGGCGGTGCGTGCGCTGGCCGTGGTGATTCTGATCGCTGCTGCCGGTGGCGTCGCGCTGTTAACCACAAAAGGTAAGGCGACCGTAGCTTTCGCCCGTGAAGCGAGAACCGAAGTCCGCAAGGTAATCTGGCCAACTCGCCAGGAAACGTTGCACACCACGCTGATTGTTGCCGCGGTAACTGCGGTAATGTCACTGATCCTGTGGGGACTGGATGGTATTCTGGTTCGCCTGGTATCCTTTATCACTGGCCTGAGGTTCTGAGATGTCTGAAGCTCCTAAAAAACGTTGGTACGTCGTTCAGGCGTTTTCCGGTTTTGAAGGTCGCGTAGCTACCTCGTTGCGTGAACATATCAAATTGCACAATATGGAAGAGTTGTTTGGCGAAGTCATGGTACCGACCGAAGAAGTGGTCGAAATCCGTGGTGGCCAGCGCCGCAAGAGCGAGCGCAAATTCTTCCCGGGTTACGTTCTGGTCCAGATGGTGATGAACGACGCAAGCTGGCACCTGGTGCGCAGCGTACCGCGCGTAATGGGCTTTATCGGCGGTACATCCGACCGTCCTGCGCCGATCAGCGACAAAGAAGTTGACGCGATCATGAACCGTCTTCAGCAGGTTGGCGATAAGCCGCGTCCTAAAACGCTGTTCGAGCCGGGCGAAATGGTTCGCGTCAGCGATGGTCCGTTTGCTGACTTCAACGGCGTTGTTGAAGAAGTTGACTACGAGAAGTCCCGCCTGAAGGTTTCTGTTTCGATCTTTGGCCGTGCGACCCCGGTCGAGCTGGACTTTGCTCAGGTAGAAAAAGCCTAAGCGACGATCAAAAAAGCAGCGATTTAATCGTTGCATGAGGCGCGAAATTGACATACAATTTCGCGCCTTTTGTTTTTATGGGCCGCGTGTCCGTAAGACGATATTGATAACGGGGAGCCTTTTCTAAAGGCGTTATACCCAAACGAGGAAATTTAAATGGCTAAGAAAGTACAAGCCTACGTCAAGCTGCAGGTTGCAGCTGGTATGGCAAACCCGAGCCCGCCGGTTGGTCCAGCACTGGGTCAGCAGGGTGTGAACATCATGGAATTCTGTAAAGCGTTCAACGCCAAAACAGAATCCCTGGAAAAAGGTCTGCCGACTCCGGTTGTTATTACCGTTTACGCTGACCGTTCCTTTACCTTTGTTACCAAGACCCCGCCGGCTGCCGTTCTGCTGAAGAAAGCTGCAGGCATCAAGTCTGGTTCCGGTAAGCCGAACAAAGATAAAGTAGGTAAAATTTCCCGCGCTCAGCTGCAGGAAATCGCGCAGACCAAAGCTGCCGACATGACTGGTTCTGACATTGAAGCGATGACTCGCTCCATTGAAGGTACTGCACGTTCCATGGGCCTGGTAGTAGAGGATTAAGAAATGGCTAAACTGACCAAGCGTATGCGCGTGATCCGTGACAAAGTTGATGTGACTAAACAGTACGACATCAACGAAGCTATTGCTCTGCTGAAAGAGCTGGCCACCGCTAAATTTACCGAAAGCGTAGACGTTGCTGTTAACCTCGGCATCGACGCTCGTAAATCTGACCAGAACGTCCGTGGCGCAACCGTACTGCCGCACGGTACTGGCCGTTCCGTTCGCGTAGCCGTATTTGCCCAGGGCCCGAACGCTGAAGCTGCTAAAGCTGCAGGCGCCGAGCTGGTAGGTATGGAAGATCTGGCAGACCAGATCAAAAAAGGCGAAATGAACTTCGACGTTGTTATTGCTTCCCCGGATGCAATGCGCGTTGTTGGTCAGCTGGGCCAGGTTCTGGGTCCGCGTGGCCTGATGCCAAACCCGAAAGTGGGTACCGTTACTCCGAACGTTGCTGAAGCTGTTAAGAACGCTAAAGCAGGTCAGGTTCGCTATCGTAACGACAAAAACGGCATTATCCACACCACCATCGGTAAAGTGGACTTTGACGCTGACAAACTGAAAGAAAACCTGGAAGCCCTGCTGGTTGCGCTGAAAAAAGCAAAACCGACTCAGGCGAAAGGCGTTTTCATCAAGAAAGTTAGCCTCTCCACCACCATGGGTGCTGGCGTTGCCGTTGATCAAGCTGGTCTGAGCGCTTCTGCGAACTAAGATTAGCTTTACGTGGGCGGTGGATTTGTCTACAATTCTACCCCCACGATTCTGTTGAAATAAACAGAGACTATGCGAGTTATTCGAATTGCAGCAAGGCGGCAATTGAGTGAATCGCCGGGAGCGTAGTTGACTACATGACCGGTGTGAGCGAAAGCAGCTAACGCAGCTGTGGTTTGAAGAACGAAGACATAGAAAGAATTTGTTCGTTGGAGCCTGGCCTATCCAGGCCTCCGTCGAAGACCGCAGGTGTTTCGCAAGAAACTTAATGCCCTGCGTAGACGGTGACAGAACGCTAAGATTATTTTTGGATACTCTGGCTTGTTTCTGCTCACCGTATTAAGACGCTCTATTCGTTGAGTAGAGTGAAGTGAGTTCCCAGAGCATGAGCTCTGGCAAACATCCAGGAGCAAAGCTAATGGCTTTAAATCTTCAAGACAAACAAGCGATTGTTGCTGAAGTCAGCGAAGTAGCCAAAGGCGCGCTGTCTGCAGTAGTTGCGGATTCCCGTGGCGTTACTGTAGATAAAATGACTGAACTGCGTAAAGCAGGTCGTGAAGCTGGCGTTTACATGCGTGTTGTCCGCAACACCCTGCTGCGCCGCGTCGTTGAAGGTACTCAGTTCGAGTGCCTGAAAGACACGTTTGTTGGTCCGACCCTGATTGCATACTCTATGGAACACCCGGGCGCTGCCGCTCGTCTGTTCAAAGAGTTCGCGAAAGCGAATGCAAAATTCGAGGTTAAAGCCGCAGCCTTTGAAGGCGAGCTGATCCCGGCGTCGCAAATCGACCGCCTGGCAACTCTGCCGACCTACGACGAAGCAATTGCACGCCTGATGGCAACCATGAAAGAAGCTTCGGCTGGCAAACTGGTTCGCACTCTGGCTGCTGTACGCGATGCGAAAGAAGCTGCTTAATCGCAGTTGTCTTTATAAAGCACTCGCTTACGTATAAACTTATTCTGATATTCAGGAACAATTTAAATGTCTATCACTAAAGATCAAATCATTGAAGCAGTATCCGCTATGTCCGTAATGGACGTTGTTGAGCTGATCTCTGCAATGGAAGAAAAATTCGGTGTTTCCGCTGCTGCTGCTGTAGCTGTAGCTGCTGGCCCGGCTGAAGCTGCTGAAGAAAAAACTGAATTCGACGTAATTCTGAAAGCTGCTGGCGCTAACAAAGTTGCTGTAATCAAAGCAGTACGTAGCGCAACTGGCCTGGGTCTGAAAGAAGCTAAAGACCTGGTAGAATCTGCACCTGCTGCCCTGAAAGAAGGCATCAGCAAAGATGACGCAGAAGCACTGAAAAAATCTCTGGAAGAAGCTGGCGCTGAAGTTGAAGTCAAATAAGCCAACCTTTCCGGTTGCAGCCTGAGTAATCAGGCTGATGGCTGGTGACTATTTAGTCACCAGCCTTTTTGCGCTGTAAGGCGCCAGTAGCATTTCACACTGTTTGACTGCTGGTTGTCCTGACAATGCATGTTTCTATCGACGACTTAATATACTGCGACAGGGTGCTCGCTCTGTGTAAATCGCGACGAAATGGTTTAAGCGTGATAGCAACAGGTATTGCGGAAAGTGTTCCATTTTCCGGTCCACAAAATAGTGTTGCATAAAAAACTGCCTTTTTGAGGCAGACGGGTCGACTTGTCAGCGAGCTGAGGAACCCTATGGTTTACTCCTATACCGAGAAAAAACGTATTCGTAAGGATTTTGGTAAACGTCCACAAGTTCTGGACATACCTTATCTCCTTTCTATCCAGCTTGATTCGTTCCAGAAGTTTATCGAGCAAGATCCTGAAGGGCAATATGGTCTGGAAGCAGCCTTCCGTTCCGTGTTCCCGATTAAAAGCTACAGCGGTAATTCCGAGCTGCAATACGTCAGCTACCGTCTGGGCGAACCTGTATTTGATGTTAAAGAATGTCAGATCCGTGGCGTGACCTATTCGGCACCGCTGCGCGTAAAACTGCGTCTGGTGATCTACGAGCGTGAAGCGCCGGAAGGCACCGTTAAAGACATCAAAGAACAGGAAGTCTACATGGGCGAAATTCCGCTCATGACCGACAACGGTACCTTTGTTATCAACGGTACCGAGCGTGTTATCGTTTCTCAGCTGCACCGTAGCCCGGGCGTCTTCTTTGACAGTGACAAAGGTAAGACTCACTCTTCCGGTAAGGTCCTGTATAACGCACGTATCATCCCTTACCGCGGTTCCTGGCTGGACTTCGAGTTCGATCCGAAAGACAACCTGTTTGTCCGTATCGACCGTCGTCGTAAGCTGCCGGCAACTATCATCCTGCGCGCGCTGAATTATACCACTGAGCAGATCCTTGACCTGTTCTTCGAAAAAGTGGTCTTTGAAATTCGCGACAACAAGCTGCAGATGGAGCTGATTCCGGAGCGTCTGCGTGGTGAAACTGCGTCCTTCGACATCGAAGCTAACGGTAAGATCTACGTCGAGAAAGCCCGTCGTATTACCGCTCGCCATATCCGCCAGCTGGAAAAAGACGATATTAAGCTTATCGAAGTTCCGGTTGAGTACATCGCGGGTAAAGTTGCTGCTAAAGACTATGTCGATACGGCGACCGGCGAACTGATCTGCCCGGCGAACATGGAGCTGAGCCTTGATCTGCTGGCGAAACTGAGCCAGTCCGGTCATAAGCGCATCGAAACTCTGTTCACCAACGATCTCGATCACGGCGCGTACATGTCTGAAACCGTACGCGTCGACCCGACCAACGATCGTCTGAGCGCGCTGGTAGAAATCTACCGTATGATGCGCCCGGGTGAGCCGCCGACTCGTGAAGCAGCTGAAAACCTGTTTGAGAACCTGTTCTTCTCCGAAGACCGCTACGATCTGTCCGCGGTTGGTCGTATGAAGTTCAACCGTTCTCTGCTGCGTGACGAAATCGAAGGTTCCGGTATCCTGAGCAAAGACGACATCATTCAGGTGATGAAGAAGCTCATCGGTATCCGTAACGGTATTGGCGAAGTCGATGATATCGACCACCTCGGCAACCGTCGTATCCGTTCCGTTGGCGAAATGGCGGAAAACCAGTTCCGCGTTGGCCTGGTTCGCGTAGAGCGTGCGGTTAAAGAGCGTCTGTCCCTGGGCGATCTGGATACCCTGATGCCTCAGGATATGATCAACGCCAAGCCGATTTCCGCAGCAGTGAAAGAGTTCTTTGGTTCCAGCCAGCTGTCTCAGTTTATGGACCAGAACAACCCGCTGTCCGAGATTACGCACAAACGTCGTATCTCTGCCCTCGGCCCAGGCGGTCTGACCCGCGAGCGCGCAGGCTTTGAAGTTCGAGACGTACACCCGACTCACTACGGTCGCGTATGTCCAATCGAAACGCCTGAAGGCCCGAACATCGGTCTGATCAACTCCCTGTCCGTGTATGCACAGACTAACGAATACGGCTTCCTTGAGACTCCGTACCGTAAAGTGACTGACGGCGTTGTAACCGACGAAATTCATTACCTCTCTGCTATCGAAGAAGGTAACTACGTCATCGCTCAGGCGAACTCCAACCTGGATGACGAAGGCCACTTTGAAGAAGACCTGGTAACGTGCCGTAGTAAAGGCGAATCCAGCTTGTTCAGCCGCGACCAGGTTGACTACATGGACGTATCCACCCAGCAGGTGGTTTCCGTCGGTGCGTCCCTGATCCCGTTCCTGGAACACGATGACGCCAACCGTGCATTGATGGGTGCGAACATGCAACGTCAGGCGGTTCCGACTCTGCGCGCTGATAAGCCGCTGGTTGGTACCGGTATGGAACGTGCTGTTGCCGTTGACTCCGGTGTTACTGCGGTTGCTAAACGTGGCGGTACCGTTCAGTACGTGGATGCATCCCGCATCGTTATCAAAGTTAACGATGATGAGATGTACCCGGGCGAAGCCGGCATCGACATCTATAACCTGACCAAGTACACCCGTTCTAACCAGAACACCTGCATCAACCAGATGCCTTGCGTGTCCCTGGGTGAGCCAATTGAGCGCGGCGACGTGCTGGCAGACGGTCCGTCCACCGACCTTGGTGAACTGGCTCTCGGTCAGAACATGCGCGTAGCGTTCATGCCGTGGAACGGCTACAACTTCGAAGACTCCATCCTCGTCTCCGAGCGTGTGGTTCAGGAAGATCGTTTCACCACGATTCACATCCAGGAACTGGCGTGCGTGTCCCGTGACACCAAGCTGGGGCCGGAAGAGATCACCGCTGATATCCCGAACGTGGGTGAAGCTGCGCTCTCTAAACTGGACGAATCCGGTATCGTTTACATCGGTGCGGAAGTGACCGGCGGCGACATTCTGGTTGGTAAGGTCACACCGAAAGGTGAAACCCAGCTGACGCCAGAAGAGAAACTGCTGCGCGCGATCTTCGGTGAGAAAGCGTCTGACGTTAAAGACTCTTCTCTGCGCGTACCGAACGGCGTATCTGGTACCGTTATCGACGTTCAGGTCTTTACCCGCGACGGCGTTGAGAAAGACAAACGTGCGCTGGAAATCGAAGAAATGCAGCTGAAGCAGGCGAAAAAAGACCTGTCTGAAGAACTGCAGATCTTCGAAGCTGGCCTGTTTGGTCGTATCTACGCGGTGCTGGTCTCCGGTGGTGTTGAAGCTGAGAAGCTCGACAAGCTGCCGCGCGACCGCTGGCTGGAACTGGGCCTGGCCGACGAAGAGAAACAAAATCAGCTGGAGCAGCTGGCTGAGCAGTACGACGAACTGAAACACGAGTTCGAGAAAAAACTCGAAGCGAAACGCCGTAAAATTACCCAAGGCGACGATCTGGCACCGGGCGTGCTGAAGATTGTTAAAGTGTATCTGGCCGTTAAACGTCAGATTCAGCCGGGTGATAAAATGGCAGGTCGTCACGGTAACAAGGGTGTTATCTCTAAGATCAACCCGATCGAAGATATGCCTTACGATGAAAACGGCACGCCGGTAGACATCGTACTGAACCCGCTGGGCGTACCGTCTCGTATGAACATCGGTCAGATTCTGGAAACCCACCTGGGTATGGCTGCGAAAGGCATCGGCGAGAAAATCAACGCCATGCTGAAACAGCAGCAGGAAGTCGCCAAACTGCGCGAATTCATCCAGAAAGCGTACGATCTGGGTACAGACGTTCGCCAGAAGGTTGATTTGAATACCTTCACCGATGATGAAGTTCTGCGTCTTGCTGAAAACCTGAAAAAAGGTATGCCGATCGCAACGCCGGTATTCGACGGTGCGAAAGAGTCTGAAATCAAGGAACTGTTACAGCTGGGTGGCCTGCCGACTTCCGGTCAGATTACCCTGTTCGACGGTCGTACCGGCGAGCAGTTCGAGCGCCAGGTTACCGTCGGCTATATGTACATGCTGAAGCTGAACCACCTGGTTGATGACAAGATGCATGCGCGTTCTACCGGTTCTTACAGCCTGGTTACTCAGCAGCCGCTGGGTGGTAAGGCTCAGTTCGGTGGTCAGCGCTTCGGTGAGATGGAAGTATGGGCGCTGGAAGCTTACGGTGCGGCATACACCCTGCAGGAAATGCTTACCGTCAAGTCTGATGACGTCAACGGTCGTACCAAGATGTATAAAAACATCGTGGACGGCAACCATCAGATGGAACCGGGCATGCCGGAATCCTTCAACGTACTGTTGAAAGAGATTCGCTCGCTGGGCATCAACATCGAACTGGAAGACGAGTAACTCTCGCTCAAACAGGTCACTGGTGCCGGGGTCATACCCGGCGCCAGATTGTGCTAACTCCGACGGGAGCAAATCCGTGAAAGATTTATTAAAGTTTCTGAAAGCGCAGACTAAAACCGAAGAGTTTGATGCGATCAAAATTGCTCTGGCCTCGCCAGACATGATCCGTTCATGGTCTTTCGGTGAAGTTAAAAAGCCGGAAACCATCAACTACCGTACGTTCAAACCAGAACGTGACGGCCTTTTCTGTGCGCGTATTTTCGGGCCAGTAAAAGACTACGAGTGCCTGTGCGGTAAGTACAAGCGCCTGAAACACCGTGGTGTTATCTGTGAGAAGTGCGGCGTTGAAGTGACCCAGACTAAAGTGCGTCGTGAGCGCATGGGCCACATCGAGCTGGCGTCTCCGACCGCCCACATTTGGTTCCTGAAGTCGCTGCCGTCCCGTATCGGCCTGCTGCTGGATATGCCGCTGCGTGATATCGAACGCGTTCTGTACTTCGAATCCTATGTGGTTATCGAAGGCGGGATGACGAACCTCGAACGTAACCAGATCCTGACTGAAGAGCAGTATCTGGACGCGCTGGAAGAGTTCGGCGACGAGTTCGACGCGAAGATGGGCGCCGAAGCTATTCAGGCCCTGCTGAAGAGCATGGATCTGGAGCAGGAATGCGAACAGCTGCGTGAAGAGCTGAACGAAACCAACTCCGAAACCAAGCGTAAAAAGCTGACCAAGCGTATCAAGCTGCTGGAAGCTTTCGTTCAGTCTGGCAACAAGCCGGAGTGGATGATCCTGACCGTTCTGCCGGTTCTGCCGCCAGATCTGCGTCCGCTGGTTCCGCTGGATGGTGGTCGTTTCGCGACTTCTGACCTGAACGATCTGTATCGTCGCGTCATTAACCGTAACAACCGTCTGAAACGTCTGCTGGATCTGGCTGCGCCGGATATCATCGTACGCAACGAAAAACGTATGCTGCAGGAAGCGGTTGACGCCCTGCTGGATAACGGTCGTCGCGGTCGTGCTATCACCGGTTCGAACAAACGTCCTCTGAAATCTTTGGCCGATATGATCAAAGGTAAACAGGGTCGTTTCCGTCAGAACCTGCTGGGTAAACGCGTTGACTACTCCGGTCGTTCTGTTATCACCGTAGGCCCATACCTGCGTCTGCATCAGTGCGGTCTGCCGAAGAAAATGGCGCTGGAGCTGTTCAAACCGTTCATCTACGGCAAGCTGGAACTGCGTGGTCTTGCTACCACCATTAAAGCTGCGAAGAAAATGGTTGAGCGCGAAGAAGCCGTCGTTTGGGATATCCTGGACGAAGTTATCCGCGAACACCCGGTACTGCTGAACCGTGCGCCAACCCTGCACCGTTTGGGTATCCAGGCATTTGAGCCGGTACTGATCGAAGGTAAAGCTATCCAGCTGCACCCGCTGGTCTGTGCGGCATATAACGCCGACTTCGATGGTGACCAGATGGCTGTTCACGTACCGCTGACGCTGGAAGCCCAGCTGGAAGCGCGTGCGCTGATGATGTCTACCAACAACATCCTGTCCCCGGCGAACGGCGAGCCTATCATCGTTCCGTCTCAGGACGTTGTACTGGGTCTGTACTACATGACCCGTGACTGTGTTAACGCCAAAGGCGAAGGCATGGTGCTGACTGGCCCGAAAGAAGCTGAGCGTATTTATCGCGCTGGCCTGGCCTCTCTGCATGCGCGCGTTAAAGTGCGTATCACCGAATACGAAAAAGATGAAAACGACCAGTTCGTAGCGAAAACCAGCCTGAAGGACACGACCGTTGGCCGTGCGATTCTGTGGATGATCGTGCCTAAAGGTCTGCCGTTCACTATCGTGAACCAGGCGCTGGGTAAGAAAGCGATCTCCAAGATGCTGAACACCTGCTACCGTATTCTGGGCCTGAAACCGACCGTTATTTTTGCGGACCAGACGATGTATACCGGCTTTGCTTACGCAGCGCGTTCAGGTGCATCCGTTGGTATTGATGACATGGTCATCCCGGAGAAAAAACACGAGATCATCAGCGAAGCGGAAGCTGAAGTTGCTGAAATCCAGGAACAGTTCCAGTCCGGTCTGGTTACCGCTGGCGAACGCTACAACAAAGTTATCGATATCTGGGCTGCGGCGAACGATCGTGTATCCAAAGCGATGATGGATAACCTGCAAACCGAAACCGTTATTAACCGTGACGGCGTCGAAGAGCAGCAGGTTTCCTTCAACAGCATCTACATGATGGCCGACTCCGGTGCGCGTGGTTCTGCGGCACAGATTCGTCAGCTGGCTGGTATGCGTGGTCTGATGGCGAAGCCGGATGGCTCCATCATCGAAACGCCGATCACCGCGAACTTCCGTGAAGGTCTGAACGTACTCCAGTACTTCATCTCCACGCACGGTGCGCGTAAAGGTCTGGCGGATACCGCACTGAAAACAGCGAACTCCGGTTACCTGACTCGTCGTCTGGTTGACGTTGCCCAGGACCTGGTGGTTACTGAAGACGACTGTGGCACCCTGGAAGGCATCACCATGACCCCGGTTATCGAGGGTGGTGATGTTAAAGAGCCGCTGCGCGATCGCGTACTGGGTCGTGTGACCGCTGAAGACGTTCTGAAGCCGGGTACTGCGGATATTCTGGTTCCACGCAACACGCTGCTGCACGAGCACTGGTGTGATCTGCTGGAAGAGAACTCCGTTGACTCCGTCAAAGTTCGTTCCGTCGTATCCTGTGACACCGACTTTGGTGTATGTGCGCACTGCTATGGTCGTGACCTGGCGCGTGGCCACATCATCAACAAAGGTGAGGCTATCGGCGTTATCGCGGCACAGTCCATCGGTGAGCCGGGTACACAGCTGACGATGCGTACGTTCCACATCGGTGGCGCGGCATCTCGTGCGGCTGCTGAATCCAGCATCCAGGTGAAAAACAAAGGTAGCATCCGTCTTAGCAACGCTAAATCGGTTGTGAACTCTGCCGGTAAGCTGGTAGTAACCTCGCGTAACACCGAACTGAAGCTGATCGACGAATTCGGTCGTACCAAAGAGAGCTATAAAGTTCCTTACGGTGCGGTGATGGGCAAAGGTGATGGTGAGCAGGTTGCCGGCGGGGAAACCGTTGCAAACTGGGATCCGCACACCATGCCGGTTATCACTGAAGTAAGTGGTTTCATCCGCTTCACTGACATGATTGACGGCCAGACCATTACTCGTCAGACCGACGAGCTGACCGGTCTGTCTTCGCTGGTGGTTCTGGATTCTGCAGAGCGTACAGCGGGTGGTAAAGACCTGCGTCCGGCGCTGAAAATCGTTGATGCTAACGGTAACGACGTACTGATCCCTGGCACCGATATGCCTGCGCAGTACTTCCTGCCGGGTAAAGCGATTGTCCAGCTGGAAGATGGGGTACAGATCAGCGGTGGTGACACCCTGGCGCGTATTCCTCAGGAATCTGGCGGTACCAAGGATATCACCGGTGGTCTGCCGCGCGTTGCCGACCTGTTCGAAGCGCGTCGTCCGAAAGAGCCGGCAATCCTGGCAGAAATCAGCGGTATCATCTCCTTCGGTAAAGAAACCAAAGGCAAACGTCGTCTGGTCATCACTCCGTTAGACGGTAGCGATCCATACGAAGAGATGATTCCGAAATGGCGTCAGCTGAACGTGTTTGAAGGCGAACGTGTAGAACGTGGTGATGTGGTTTCCGACGGTCCGGAAGCGCCGCACGACATTCTGCGTCTTCGTGGCGTACACGCGGTAACGCGTTATATCACCAACGAAGTACAGGACGTTTACCGTCTGCAAGGCGTTAAGATTAACGATAAGCACATTGAAGTTATCGTTCGTCAGATGCTGCGTAAAGCGACCATCGACAGTGCCGGTAGTTCCGACTTCCTGGAAGGCGAGCAGGTTGAATACTCCCGCGTCAAGATTGCTAACCGCGATCTGGAAGCGAATGGCAAAGTTGCGGCAACTTACTCCCGCGACCTGCTGGGTATCACCAAAGCGTCTCTGGCAACCGAATCGTTCATCTCTGCGGCATCGTTCCAGGAGACTACCCGTGTCCTGACCGAAGCAGCCGTTGCGGGCAAACGTGACGAACTGCGTGGCCTGAAAGAGAACGTCATCGTGGGTCGTCTGATCCCGGCTGGTACCGGCTATGCGTACCACCAGGATCGTATGCGTCGCAAGGCAGCTGGCGAACAGCCTGCTGCACCGCAGGTCACCGTTGAAGAAGCTTCTGCCAACCTGGCAGAGCTGCTGAACGCGGGTCTGGGCGGTTCAGACAACGATTAATCGTTGACGCTGTGCTAAAAAAGCCAGTCAGGTCTCCTGACTGGCTTTTTTTATTCTTACGCTGCCGCATCAGCGCGTTATTTTATTTAATCTATATTTGATTACATTCCATTAATAGATAAGTATCAATTGAGCCTTATTTTATTAATATAAATCCCGCCGGCCGATCCTGTTTTTTATTCCATATTAAATATATGGGTAAAAATTCTACGCGTATCAAAAAATTAAAAATCAAAAAAGGTATAGTCAAAAAATACGGATAATCAGGTGATTGCACCTTTCCTTATTTTCAGCTCTCACACGCTGAGGTATCGCTTCATCTATTTAAAACGCCATCGAGGAGGCCGCTAAATAAGAGTGAGACGACCGCGATAGATGATTTCGACCTAATAGAGTAGTTCTGGGGGATGCATGGAATTTGCTATACAACTCATCATTATCTTAATGTGTTTGTTTTATGGGGCCCGAAAAGGCGGGATTGCGCTGGGCCTTTTAGGCGGCATCGGGCTGGTTATTTTAGTTTTTATCTTCCACCTTCAGCCGGGAAAACCGCCGGTTGATGTCATGCTGGTGATTATTGCGGTAGTGGCCGCATCGGCGACGCTACAGGCTTCCGGAGGTTTAGACGTGATGCTGCAGATTGCTGAAAAGCTTCTGCGGCGTAATCCAAAGTACGTGTCAATCGTCGCGCCATTTGTGACCTGTACGCTGACTATCCTTTGCGGCACCGGCCACGTGGTCTATACGATCCTGCCGATTATCTATGACGTCGCGATTAAGAATAATATTCGTCCCGAGCGTCCTATGGCGGCAAGCTCCATTGGCGCACAGATGGGTATTATCGCCAGCCCGGTTTCCGTCGCTGTCGTGTCGCTGGTGGCGATGCTCGGTAACTTTACGTTTAACGGCAAGCATCTGGAGTTTCTCGATCTGCTGGCGATCACCATCCCGTCAACCCTGCTGGGAATTCTGGCGATCGGTATTTTTAGCTGGTTTCGCGGCAAAGATTTGGATAAAGACGAAGAGTTCCAGGCGTTTATCGCCACACCTGAAAACCGCCACTATGTATACGGCGATACCGCGACGCTGCTGGACCGCAAGCTGCCGACCAGTAACTGGGTGGCGATGTGGATCTTCCTTGCGTCTATTGCCGTGGTAGCCCTGCTGGGCGCGTTCTCCGAGCTGCGGCCCGCTTTCGACGGCAAGCCGCTGTCGATGGTGCTGGTTATCCAGATGTTTATGCTGCTTTCCGGCGCGCTCATCATCATCATCACCAAAACCAATCCGGCCTCTATTTCTAAAAATGAGGTATTCCGTTCGGGAATGATCGCCATTGTGGCGGTATACGGCATTGCGTGGATGGCGGAGACCATGTTTGGTGCGCACATGTCTGAAATCAAGGGCGTGCTGGGCGAGATGGTAAAAGAGTATCCGTGGGCCTACGCCATTGTCCTGCTGATTGTCTCCAAATTCGTCAACTCCCAGGCGGCGGCGCTGGCGGCGATTGTCCCCGTTGCGTTGGCGATTGGCGTCGACCCGGCCTATATCGTAGCGTCCGCGCCGGCGTGCTACGGTTATTATATTCTGCCAACCTATCCCAGCGACCTGGCCGCTATTCAGTTCGACCGCTCGGGCACGACCCGAATCGGCCGCTTTGTCATTAACCACAGCTTTATTCTGCCGGGGTTGATTGGCGTCAGCGTCTCGTGCGTATTTGGCTGGATATTTGCCGCGCTATACGGATTTCTGTAATAAAAAAGCAGGTGCCGAACGGGCACCTGCTGCATAAAGCGGTTTAATTTACTGCGGAATACGGCGATACAGTTCGATCATATCGGTCGCCAGATCCTGGATTACCATGGCGTTCATCAGATGGTCCTGAGAGTGAACGGTAATCAGGTTGACCGGAAGCTTGCCGGACCCTTCATCCAGACCGATAAGCTGGGTCTGGATTTTATGCGCGTGCTTCACAAACTCATGAGATTCTGCCATCGCCTGTTCAGCGGCGGCAAAATCGCCTTTGCGCGCCAGCTGCAGTGCGGTTAATGCAGAACTACGCGCTGAACCGGCGTTAACCAGCAGCTCCATGATGATCGTTTCTAAATCTTCCATCTCTTACTCCATCAACTTCAGGGCTTTATCCAGAACGGCATCGCCTTTCATCATGCCGTAATCCATCATATCGATAACGGCAACTTTTTTACCGAACGGATCGGCCAGCGCCTGTAGTTTCGCCTGCTCATACTTCACCTGAGGGCCCAGCAGGATAATATCGGCAGCGGCCAGATTGTCTTTAAATTCAGCAACCGGCACGGCTTTAATCGAGACTTCCACCCCTTTCTGCTGCGCGGCAGCTTGCATACGTTGAACCAGCATGCTGGTGGACATACCTGCGGCACAGCATAAAACGATATTCTTCATAGTTCGTCGCCTTTATGTTCCTTGATATACCATCTTTAGCGCGGGCAGGGTGACGGAACAACCGCTTTGCAGCGATTGTGTGTAAGGCATCACAAAATAATGAAACCGGTTTCGGTTTGCGGGCTAAAAAGACAAAAAAGCCCACCGAAGCGGGCTTTTTGGGGATACGCTTTAGGTTCTGACGATCTGATTCTTGCCCTGCTGTTTCGCTTTATAGAGCGCTTCGTCGACGCTGACCACCAGTTTATCCAGCGGCTCCATGTTCCATTCGCCGAGGCCCGCGCTGAAGGTTACGCTCAGCCCCTCTTCACGCCAGGTGCGCTGGGTAATCTTAATCCGCCAGCTTTCGAGCAGCGTATGGGCATGGGTGAGATGCTCTGCGGTAAATACCACGGCGAACTCCTCTCCGCCGTATCGGTAGAGTGAAATCTGCAGCGGCTGCAGGATTTGCAGCCCTTCACGGGCGACGCTGCGCAGAACGATATCGCCGTTGAGGTGACCCCAGGTGTCGTTAATCGATTTAAAGTTATCGATGTCGACCAGCGCCAGGGCAAACGGCTGGTGATCGTTCATCAGCGCGGCGATATCGCTATCGAAGGCGCGGCGGTTTTTACAGCCGGTCAGGGCGTCGATGGTGGCCTGGCGCACGTAGGTTAGCTCGCGCTGCTTATTGCTTTCGATAGCCTTGCTCAACATCGCTTCCAGCCGCGGGGCGCGCTGAACGTCGCCGGTCTTAATGGCGTTAATGATATTCATCAGCACCGTACGCGAAGCGTGGCGCAGGTAGAGGCCAAACAGGATAATGACAATGGCGGCCAGGACAAATCCCCAGATGAGAATATCGGTTTCGTAGCGCGTCAAATCAACCAGCGTGGCGTTAGAGACGCGGTAAATCACAAACCAGTCGGGATTAGTAAAAGAGTAGTAGTAGTACCAGCTATCGCTGGCGTTATCGTACAGCTGTCCTTCCGCGCTGGTCATGTTATCCATCAGGCTGCTGCTGACGTAGGGTTTAAACAGGGCGCCAGGGTCGGGGTGGAGCACCACTTTCCCGTCACGCTGCACGACAAAAAACTCACCCTGCACCGGCGCCACCATTTGCCGCAGCGCGTGCCCCATCGATGTCAGGTCCATATGGAAGGCGAGGCTGCCTTTGAGCCGTCCCTCCGGGGAGATCACCGGGCGATAAAGGGTTACGCTTGGCCGATGGGTAAAATAATCCAGATATGGGCGGGTGTAGAGGCTGAACATACTGGCTTCCGCCTGTTTGATAAACCACGGCCGTGATTCAGGATCAAACGATCGGCTATCTTCCGTCTCCAGGACTTCAGGGGCGCGCAAATAGTGCGCCTGGGTGTCCGCCAGCGAGATAGAAGAGACGGTTTGCATCAGATCCTGAAGCTGCATCAACGTGCGTAAGCCTTTTTGCGGATCGAGATTAACGGCATTATTCAGCTCGTCATTGCGGGAAAAAAAGGTGGTTGCGCGGGTGAGAATATGATCATTTACGCGCAGCAGTGATTCGGTGTAGTTAATGGCCAGATTATGGGTGAAGTTGCGATTAACGTGGTGATAGTCCTCAAGGAAATTCTTTTTCTGAGTGGCGGTAACGAACGCTGCGATCAGTAAAAAACTGAGTAAAATCCCCGCAAACCCCACCAGAATCGGCGTAGTAAAAGAGAGCTTTCTGTTGTGACGAGCCATGAGTCGTAAATCGTTCCAGAAGGTATAAACCGTGGGTTAATACGCAGGTTTAGCCAGCATGCCTGCCGATCGAATCAGGTAACTATTCGTCAATTATAACCGCGCCCTCCTTGGGCAAGGGATTTAAATTCGCCTGCGCTGAGGTTTGCGCCCGTTGTCCGTAAAGGAGGCAGGGCGAAAATGAGGAAGAGAAATCATCGCCCTGGTCAGCGTCCGCTGCTGACCAGGGCAGAATAGGAAAACGGCAGGAGGTAAGCAATCTGCCGTTTTTGTTCTCGCGTTCAGGCTCGCAAAATAGTCAGGTCGTTACACTCCTCTTCAGGATGACTGCGTAGCGCGTCCCAGCCAGCTGTCCCAGTCTTTCCACACCGGCTGCAGGCCGCGAGCGACCAGCGCGCTGGCGACCTCTTCGGGACGGCGGCCATCATGAGGGGCGAACTGCTCCAGTTCGGGATGATTATCGGCATAGCCGCCGGGCTGAGTTTTTGAAAATGCGCTGACGTTGTTAATGGCCAGCGGGATCACCCGATCGCGAAAATCGGGCGCTTCGCGGGTTGAAAGCGACAGCTCAACCTCCGGCGCCAGCAGGCGGAAGGCGCAGATGGTCTGCACCAGCTGGCGCTCATCCATCAGCGATGCCGGTTCGATCCCGCCGGCGCATGGCCGCAGACGGGGGAAGGAGACCGAGTAGCGGCTGCGCCAGTAATGCTGCTGGAGCCACAGCAGATGCTCAGCGACCATGTAGCAATCCACGCGCCAGCTATCGGAGAGGCCAATGAGCGCGCCCAGGCCGATCTTATCGATCCCCGCCTGGCCGAGACGATCCGGCGTATCCAGGCGCCAGAAGAAGTCCTGCTTCTTCCCCTTCAGATGATGCTGGGCGTACATGCTCTCATGATACGTTTCCTGATAGACCATCACGCCGTCCAGGCCGAGCGTTTTCAGCTCAGCGTACTCATCCGTGCTCAGCGGCTGCACCTCCATCTGTAGCGAGGAGAACTGGCTGCGGATCGCCGGCAGATGCTGGCGAAAATAGTCCATCCCCACTTTGCCCTGGTGTTCGCCGGTGACCAGCAGCAGATGCTCAAAGCCCATCTGGCGGATAGCGGCGCACTCGCGGGTAATTTCATCGCTATCCAGCGTCTTGCGCTTGATGCGGTTGCTCATTGAAAAGCCGCAGTAGGTGCAGTCGTTCGCGCACAGGTTAGAGAGATAAAGAGGAACATAGAAACTGACGGTGTTACCAAAGCGCTGGCGGGTCAGGTGCTGCGCGCGCTGCGCCAGCGGCTCCAGATAGCCGGCGGCGGCGGGGGAGAGCAGGGCCATCATATCGTCGCGAGTAAGCTGTTTTGCCGCTATCGCCCGCTCAACGTCGGCTGGGGTTTTGCTGTTGATGCGCAGGCGGATATCATCCCACTCCAGCTGTTTCCAGCGGTCGCTAAAGGTGTTCATGCCAGCGCCTCCAGGAAACCGGTCAGCGGGCTGGTGGCCTGCGCCTGGGCGCTGCGCGCGCCGGGTCCGGCCTGACGGGCCAGCAGACCCGCTTCTACCGCCAGACGAAACGCGCGCGCCATGGTCACCGGATCGTCGGCGACGGCGATTGCGGTATTAACCAGCACCGCGTCGGCGCCCATCTCCAGCGCCTGCGCCGCATGGCTGGGCACGCCAATACCGGCGTCAACGACCACCGGTACCGTTGCCTGAGCGATAATGATTTCCAGCATGGCGCGGGTTTCCAGTCCTTGATTAGAGCCGATGGGGGCGCCGAGCGGCATTACCGCCGCGCAGCCCACCTCCTCCAGCCGTTTACACAGCACCGGGTCGGCGCCGCAGTAGGGCAGAACCACAAAACCTTCCCGTACCAGGATCTCCGCCGCCTTCAGGGTTTCGATGGGGTCCGGCAGCAGCCAGCGCGCGTCCGGATGAATCTCCAGCTTTAACCAATGAGTGCCCAGGGCTTCCCGCGCCAGGCGGGCGGCGAACACGGCTTCTTCCGCCGTTTTCGCTCCCGACGTATTCGGCAGCAGGCTGACGCCGGCGGCCAGTAAAGGCGCGAGGATCGCATCATTGTGCTGACGTAAATCGACGCGCTTCATTGCCAGCGTCACCAGCTGGCTTCCCGAGGCGCGGATTGCCTCGACCATAAGGTCCGGCGCGGAAAATTTTCCGGTACCGGTAAAAATATGTGAGTCGAACGTTTTGTCTGCGATACGTAACATGTCAGCCTCCGGCGATAACCTGAAAAAGCAGGACCCGATCGCCTTCCTGCAGAAGATGGTGATCCCACCGCTCGCGCGGCAGGACGTGTTGATTGAGCGCCAGCGCGATACCCGCCTGCTGCTGTTCCAGCTGAACGAGCAGGGCGGCGACGGTGATCGCGTCGGCGCAACGGAGCGGTTCGTCGTTAAACCAAATCTGCATGTTGTCCTCCGCATACCGGACAGCTCTGCGCCCGCTGTAGCGCCAGGCTTCGCCAGGAGCCGGTGCGGGCGTCAAACAGCCGCAGAGTATTACGCGGCGTGACCATGCCGGAGAGTAGCTTGATCGCCTCCAGCGCCTGGAGCGTACCCATTATGCCGACCACCGGCCCGATAATGCCCGCGGTGCGGCAGCTACGCTCGGGTTCGGTCGTATCTGGCCACAGGCAGCGATAGCAGCCCTGTTCCCACGGCGGGGTCAGGACCATCAGCTGCCCGCCAAGCCCGACGGCGCTGGCGGTAATTAACGGCGTTTTGTGGGTCACGCAGGCGGCGTTGATGGCCTGGCGGCTCTCCATGTTATCGGTGCAGTCCAGCACCACGTCGGCCTGCTTTACTTCAGCCAGCAGCGCCGCGCCGCTTAATCGCTGCTGCAGGGGGATAACATCGATCTGCGGATTGAGCCGCGCCAGCCGCTGTCGGGCAGCCGTTGCTTTAGGCCGGGCAATATCGTCGCTGGTGAACAAAATCTGCCGCTGCAGGTTGCTGACGTGGACATCGTCGTCATCGGCGAGGACCAGCGTACCGACGCCAGCGCCCGCCAGATAGAGCGCCGCGGGAGAGCCGAGTCCGCCGAGCCCGACGATCAGCACCCGGCTGGCAAGCAGCTTCTGCTGACCTTCGATGGCAATATCTTCCAGCATCAGCTGGCGGCTGTAGCGCATAAAATCGCTATCATTCATCGCCTGCTCCCGCTATTTCCAGCAGCCGGGCGGTGGCCTGCCGCCAGTCCGCCGCCTGGGTAATCGCGCTGACCACGGCAATGCTGCCAACGCCGGCGTCCAGCACCGCCGGAGCGCGTTCGAGGCTGATGCCGCCAATGGCCACCGTTGGGTAGTCCTGCAGCCGGCTGATATGGCGCGCCAGCTGCTCCAGTCCCTGCGGCGCGGAGGGCATCTGCTTGGTTTGGGTCGGGAAAACGTGGCCTAATGCGATATACGAGGGGCGAGCGGCCAGCGCGACGTCAATCTCCATATCGTCATGCGTCGAGACGCCGAGGCGTAGCCCGGCATTGCGAATAGCGCTCAGATCGGTCGTTTCAAGGTCCTCCTGGCCGAGGTGCACGCCGTAGGCCTGATGCTTAATGGCCAGCTGCCAGTAGTCGTTGATAAACAGCCGGGCACGGTATTGACGGCCAAGCGCGATAGCGGCGATGACATCGTCCTCAACGTCAGCCTCGCGCCGATCCTTAATTCGCAGCTGGATGGTGCGCACGCCCGCTTTCAGCAGGCGTTCAATCCACGCCACGCTATCCACGACCGGGTAGAGTCCTAAACGAAAAGGGACCGGGGGAAAATCGGGTTGATACATCAGGCTTGCTCCTTACGTAAATAGATTTCGCCGCCGCGAGCGCGGAAGTCCTGCGACATATCGGCCATTCCGCTTTCGATGTTCTGGAGGGCGGCATAGTCGCGTACTTCCTGGCTGATTTTCATTGAACAGAATTTGGGTCCGCACATGGAGCAGAAGTGGGCGACTTTTCCCGACTCCTGCGGCAGGGTTTCATCGTGATAGGCGCGGGCGGTGAACGGGTCGAGGGCGAGATTGAACTGGTCCTCCCAGCGGAATTCGAAACGCGCTTTTGACATGGCGTTATCGCGGATCTGCGCCCCGGGATGGCCTTTGGCAAGGTCGGCGGCGTGGGCGGCGATTTTGTAGGTAATCAGCCCCTGCTTAACGTCCTCTTTGTTCGGCAGCCCGAGGTGCTCTTTCGGCGTCACGTAGCAGAGCATCGCGCAGCCAAACCAGCCGATCATCGCAGCGCCAATGCCGGAAGTGAAGTGATCGTAGCCCGGGGCGATATCGGTGGTTAACGGCCCGAGGGTATAGAACGGCGCTTCGTGACAGTGCTCCAGCTCTTCGGTCATGTTGCGGCGGATCATCTGCATCGGCACGTGGCCCGGGCCTTCAATCATCACCTGCACGTCGTACTCCCAGGCGATTTTCGTCAGCTCGCCTAAGGTTCGCAGCTCGGCAAACTGCGCTTCATCGTTGGCGTCCTGGATCGAGCCCGGACGCAGACCGTCGCCGAGCGATAGCGAGACGTCATAGGCGGCGCAGATTTCACAAATTTCGCGAAAGTGCTGATAGAGGAAGTTTTCCTGATGGTGCGACAGGCACCATTTCGCCATGATCGAACCGCCGCGGGAGACAATGCCGGTGAGGCGTCTGGCGGTCATCGGAACGTAGCGCAGCAGGACGCCGGCATGGATGGTGAAGTAGTCAACGCCTTGCTCCGCCTGCTCCAGCAGGGTGTCGCGAAATGCTTCCCAGCTCAGGTCCTCGGCAATGCCGTTTACCTTTTCCAGCGCCTGATAGATCGGCACCGTACCGATAGGCACCGGACTGTTACGCAGGATCCACTCGCGGGTTTCGTGGATATAGCGGCCGGTGGAGAGATCCATCACCGTATCCGCGCCCCAGCGGGTTGACCACACCAGCTTTTCTACCTCTTCCTCAATGGAGGAGGTGACGGCGGAGTTGCCGATATTGGCGTTAACTTTGACCAGAAAATTACGGCCGATAATCATCGGCTCCGACTCTGGATGGTTGATATTGGCCGGAATAATGGCGCGCCCGGCGGCCACTTCGTCACGGACAAACTCCGGCGTGATGTTGTCCGGCAGATGGGCGCCAAACCCTTCCCCCGGGTGCTGGTGGCGCAGCACTGCGCTACGAATGCGCTCGCGGCCCATGTTTTCGCGGAGGGCGATAAACTCCATCTCCGGCGTGACGAGGCCTCGACGGGCGTAGTGGAGCTGGGTGACGCGGCGGCCTGCGGCGGCCCGCTTTGGCGTCAGCAGGCGGCTGAAGCGCAGCTCGTCGAGGCCGTCATCAGCCAGGCGTTGCTGGGTGTAAGCGGAGCTGCGATGGCTCAGCGGTTCGCTATCGTTACGCGCGTCAATCCACGGCTGGCGCAGCTTTGCCAGACCCTGGTGGACATCGATCGCGATATCGGGGTCGCCGTAGGGACCGGAGGTGTCGTACACCGGGATCGCTTCGTTATCTTCATAGCGCGGATTTTCTTTGCCGCCGCCGATAAGCGTGGGGCTAAGCTGGATTTCCCGCATCGGGACGCGAATATCATCCTGCGAACCCTGAATGTAGATACGCTGCGAGTTGGGGAAGACCGAACCTTCAAGAGTGTCGATAAAACGCTGGGCGCGTTCGCGCTGCTGTCGACGGGTTAGTTTTTCTGTAGACATAGCTCATTCCAGACGAAAAGGAGATGGCTTGTCAGACGACGGATGGAGTAACAGATGCGTTTGGTCCTGGAGGGACGGCCGCTCTTTGCAGTTTACTCTTGTTCCCTTCGCAGGTATTAGCCTGATCAGGTTCCGCGGATCCCGAATTAACGGTCTCAGCCTTTTCCACTTTATCCTTCGCGCTGCCTCTTCGTTGGCTTCGTCCGCTCACTCCGGTCACTTACTGATATAAGTTCCTGGAAGTTCACTGACTTGCCATCTTGAGGCATCGCGAATGCTTTGTGGAAAATAGGCACTCCGACAAGATAACGCTCCCTCCGCAGAGGGAGAATGTATGTAAACTACTCGTTAACGGCTCACAACTCAAGCAGTCGGCGCGATATTGTCGCTGATGCTGTCTTTCAGGTTATAGGTCACGGCCAGCGCGATCAGCTTATCTTCAAGCGCGAAGCGCGCTTCCAGCGCTTCACCGATATCTGAGAGCGCCTGCTGGAACTCGAGATAGTTATCGTGATCGATCGCGTTTTCGAGGCAGGAGTCGTAATAATCCATAATCTGCTGGGTGTTGGCTTCCAGCTGTGGATAGAGCCTGGTGGCGGCCAAAAGTGGCGTATCGCCTTCCATTTCCCCGATAATGCGTTCATAAATACTAAAATGGCCGGATGAGAGATAATCCACCAGGCTTTGACAAAAGTTATCCAGCGCCTTTTCATTAAGCCGCATAAATGACTCTTTGCCAGGTTTCAGGCCAACCAGCTTGTAGTAAGCCACGAGCAAATGCTTACGTACATGCAGCCAGCGATCGACCAGTTCATTACTGCCTCCAACACGTTCCGTTAGGTTTTCCAGCTGGTTTAACATGGTTGACTCCGCAAGATTAAGAAAAATAACGTTGCTCACCAAAATGTAAATATAATGTTAAAAGTGCCAGTAAAATTAAGGTAGTGCAATAGATATGGATCGTATTATTGAAAAATTAGATCGCGGCTGGTGGATCGTCAGTCACGAACAAAAATTATGGTTACCCGGCGGGGAATTACCACACGGCGAAGCGGTAAATTTTAATCTTGTCGGCCAGCACGCGCTGCAGATTGGCGAATGGCAAGGTGACGCGGTGTGGCTGATACGCCAGGATCGTCGGCAGGATATGGGATCGCTGCGGCAGGTGTTGGATCAGGATCCTGGCCTGTTTCAGCTGGCGGGCCGCGGCATTCAGCTGGCAGAGTTTTATCGCTCGCATAAGTTCTGCGGCTACTGCGGGCACCCGATGCATCCGAGCAAAACCGAATGGGCGATGCTGTGTAGCCACTGCCGCGAGCGCTACTATCCGCAAATCGCGCCGTGCATGATTGTCGCCATTCGCCGGGAAGACTCTATCCTGCTGGCGCAGCATACCCGCCACCGCAACGGCGTACATACGGTGCTGGCCGGCTTTGTCGAAGTCGGGGAGACCCTCGAGCAGACGGTGGCGCGCGAGGTGATGGAAGAGTGCGGCATTAAGGTGAAGAACCTGCGCTACGTGACCTCCCAGCCGTGGCCGTTTCCGCAGTCGCTGATGACCGCATTTATGGCGGAATACGACAGCGGTGAGATTGTCATCGATCGCAAAGAGCTGCTGGAGGCGGGCTGGTATCGCTACGACGACTTGCCGCTTCTGCCGCCGCCGGGAACCGTGGCGCGCCGGCTGATTGAAGATACGGTGGCAATGTGTCGGGCCGACTATGAATGACGTGATACAATGACGGCCTGACGCATTAAGGAACTGCAAAATGACCGAACTGAAGAACGATCGTTATCTGCGTGCGCTGCTGCGCCAACCCGTTGATGTGACCCCGGTGTGGATGATGCGCCAGGCGGGCCGCTATTTACCGGAGTACAAAGCCACTCGCGCAGAAGCGGGCGACTTTATGTCTCTGTGTAAAAATGCCGAGCTGGCCTGTGAAGTCACCCTGCAGCCGCTGCGTCGCTATGCGCTGGATGCGGCGATCCTCTTTTCAGACATTCTGACCATTCCGGACGCGATGGGCCTGGGGCTGTACTTTGAAGCTGGCGAAGGCCCGCGCTTTACCTCGCCAGTTACCTGCAAAGCCGACGTCGACAAACTGCCGATCCCCGATCCGGAAGATGAGCTCGGCTATGTAATGAACGCGGTACGTACTATCCGCCGTGAGCTAAAAGGCGAGGTTCCGCTGATTGGCTTCTCCGGCAGCCCGTGGACGCTGGCGACCTATATGGTTGAAGGCGGTAGCAGCAAAGCCTTTACCGTTATCAAGAAGATGATGTACGCCGAGCCGAAGACGCTGCACGCTCTGCTCGATAAGCTGGCCAAAAGCGTCACGCTGTACCTGAATGCCCAGATTAAAGCAGGCGCTCAGTCGGTGATGATTTTTGATACCTGGGGCGGAGTGCTGACCGGCCGCGATTATCAGCAGTTCTCGCTCTACTACATGCATAAAATCGTCGATGGCCTGCTGCGCGAAAATGAAGGCCGCCGCGTGCCGGTGACCCTGTTTACCAAAGGCGGCGGACAGTGGCTGGAAGCGATTGCGGAAACCGGCTGCGATGCGCTGGGCCTCGACTGGACAACCGATATCGCCGATGCGCGTCGTCGCGTTGGCCACAGGGTCGCGCTACAGGGCAATATGGACCCTTCCATGCTTTACGCGCCCGCTGCCCGTATTGAAGAAGAGGTGGCTACCATCCTTGCCGGCTTTGGGCAGGGAGAAGGGCACGTCTTCAACCTCGGGCACGGCATTCATCAGGACGTGGACCCTGCGCATGCGGGCGTGTTTGTGGAGGCGGTACATCGGCTGTCAGCACAATATCATCGCTAAGGAGCGACTATGGATTTGGCTTCTCTCCGTACCCTGCAGCGTGATTTAGCAGAATCGGTCATTCGTGAAGATCGGCTGGATCGCGATCCGCCGCAGCTGATCGGCGGCGCGGATGTAGGGTTTGAGCAGGAAGGAGAAGTCACCCGAGCGGCGATGGTGCTGCTGGCCTGGCCTTCGCTGGAGCTGGTTGAATATCAGGTGGCGCGCGTTGCCACCACCATGCCCTATATTCCCGGCTTCCTCTCCTTTCGTGAAACCCCCGCGCTGCTGGCAGCGTGGGAGCTGCTTTCGCAAAAACCGGATCTGCTGTTCGTCGACGGCCACGGCATTTCCCATCCCCGACGCCTTGGCGTAGCCAGCCATTTCGGGCTGCTGGTGGATGTGCCCACCATCGGCGTGGCGAAAAAGCGTCTGTGCGGCAAATGCGACTCCCCGGGCGATGAGCCGGGGGCGCTGACGGCGCTGATGGATAAAAACGAACAGCTGGCGTGGGTTCTGCGTAGCAAGGTGCGCTGTAACCCGCTCTTCATCAGCACCGGCCACCGGGTTGGCCTGGATAGCGCCTTAATGTGGGTGGAGCGCTGTATGAAAGGCTATCGCCTGCCGGAGCCGACGCGCTGGGCGGATGCGGTGGCATCAGAGCGCCCGGCGTTTATGCGTTGGCAAGCAAATCACGGCTGATTCAGGTAAACTGCGGCTAATTTCTGACTTCGAGAATTCATCATGTTACAAAACCCGATTCATCTGCGCCTGGAGAAGCTGGAAAGCTGGCAGCACGTCACTTTTATGGCCTGCTTGTGTGAGCGCATGTACCCCAATTACGCCATGTTTTGCCAGCAAACCGAATTTGCCGACGGCCAGCTGTATCGCCGTATCCTCGATCTGATCTGGGAAACGTTAACGGTCAAAGACGCGAAGGTGAATTTTGATAGTCAGCTGGAGAAGCTGGAAGAGGCGATCCCGGTGGCTGACGACTATGATCTGTACGGCGTCTATCCGGCGATCGATGCCTGCGTCGCATTAAGCGAGCTGGTTCACTCGCGTCTGAGTGGCGAAACCCTCGAACACGCTATTGAGGTGAGCAAGAGTTCCATTACCACCGTCGCGATGCTGGAAATGACACAGGCAGGTCGTGAAATGACCGACGAAGAGCTCAAGGAAAACCCGGCGGTTGAACAAGAATGGGACATTCAGTGGGAAATTTTCCGTCTGCTGGCCGACTGCGAAGAGCGCGATATTGAACTGATAAAAGGACTGCGTGCCGACCTTCGTGAAGCCGGCGAGAGCAATATTGGTATAAATTTTCAGCAGTGAGACCAGAAAACGTGATTTACCGCCTGAATTGTAGCGTCTGAAGGCTTCCATTCCGCCCCCCGTCTGGTCTACATTTGGAGGGCGAAAAAAAGTGGCTATCGGTGCGTGTATGCAGGAGAGTGTTTTTCAGCATTTCCGTCGCACTCGGTGCTTAGCAAGCGATAAACACATTGTAAGGATAACTTATGAACAAGACTCAACTGATTGATGTAATTGCGGACAAAGCTGACCTGTCCAAAGCACAGGCAAAAGCTGCCCTGGAATCTACCCTGGCTGCAATTACTGAGTCTCTGAAAGAAGGTGATGCTGTCCAACTGGTTGGTTTCGGTACCTTCAAAGTGAACCACCGCGCTGAGCGTACTGGCCGCAACCCGCAGACCGGTAATGAAATCAAAATTGCCGCTGCTAACGTGCCGGCGTTTGTTTCAGGCAAAGCACTGAAAGACGCAGTTAAGTAAGACCGCGTGGCAGTGTACAGTTCTACCGAAGGGGCCTTTAAGCCCCTTTTGTCTATCTGGCGTCGTACGCTGACGCTGGCAGGCGTACTGTTACTTGCTGCCTGCAGCCATGATTCCTCGCTCCCGCCTTTTACCGCCAGCGGCTATGCTGACAATCAGGGAGCGATGCGTATCTGGCGTCTGGATTCCAATGGCGAGGTGCATCTTCTCGCCGCTTTTAGCCCGTGGCGTCACGGCAATACTTCAACCAGTGAATACCGCTGGCAGGGCGATCGGCTGACGCTGATTGAGCTCAACGTTTACGGCAAGACCACGGAACATATTCGCGCCCGCTTTGATGACCAGGGCGAGCTGAGCTTTATGCAGCGTGAAATCGACGGGCAAAAGCAGCAGCTCTCCAGCGACCAGGTCGCGCTCTACCGCTACCGGGCGACGCAGATCCGCCAGACCAGCGACGCATTGCGTCAGGGCCGCGTTGTGCTGCGTCAGGGACGCTGGCACGCCGATCGGACCATCACCACCTGTGAAGGGCAGACCGTTAAGCCAGACCTGGATGCCCGGGCGTTAGCCCATATCGCCCGCCGTCAGGATCACTCGTCCGTAGAGGTCAGCGTCGCGTGGCTGGAAGCATCTGAAGGTTCGCAGCTGCTGCTGGTGGCAAACGAAGACTTCTGTACCTGGCAACCGCAGGAAAAAACTTTCTAACGCTTTACCCGCGCTTCATACTCCGATGCGCGCTACCCTCGTTGCCGTACCCGCCGGGCATCACTCCGCCGCTCCTTGCAGAGCCGTACTCCGCGCATGCCAAATAAAACGGGCGGCCACAAATTAATGAGGCCGCCCGTTCATACAGAAGGGGGCGTAAACCCGACGGATGAAATGACGCCGTTAGTTTTGCTCGCGAGCGATGGCGCGCCAGCCGATATCGTCGCGGCTAAAGCTGCCGTCCCAACGGATATCGGTAAGCAGCTCATAGGCGCGCTGCTGCGCCTGGGCCACGCTATCACCCAGCGCCGTTACGCACAGTACGCGGCCGCCGTTGGTGAGTACGCGCTGGTCGGCAGAAAGCTGGGTGCCCGCATGGAACACTTTGCCATCCGCCGCTTCTTCCTGCGGCAGGCCGAAGATCTCATCGCCGGTGCTGTAGCTGCCCGGATAGCCGCCTGCGGCCACGACCACGCCGAGAGAAGCGCGGCTGTCCCACTCTGACGTTTTCTCATCCAGCTTGCCGTCACAGGCGGCGAGGCACAGCTCCACCATGTCCGACTTCATGCGCAGCATGATGGGCTGAGTTTCCGGATCGCCGAAGCGGCAGTTGAACTCGATAACCTTCGGGTTGCCCTGCTTATCGATCATCAGACCCGCGTAGAGAAAGCCGGTATAGGTATTGCCTTCCGCCGCCATCCCTTTGACCGTTGGCCAAATGATACGCTCCATGGTGCGCTGATGAACTTCATCCGTGACCACCGGGGCCGGAGAGTACGCGCCCATGCCGCCGGTGTTAGGGCCGGTGTCGCCATTACCGACGCGTTTGTGGTCCTGGCTGGTGGCCATCGGCAGAACGTGCTCGCCGTCGACCATCACGATGAAGCTGGCCTCTTCGCCGTCGAGGAACTCTTCAATAACGATACGATGGCCGGCGTCGCCGAAGGCATTGCCTGCCAGCATATCGTGGACGGCGGCTTCCGCCTCTTCGAGCGTCATCGCGACAATAACGCCTTTCCCGGCCGCCAGACCGTCAGCTTTGATAACGATCGGCGCGCCTTTCTCCCGCAGGTACGCAAGGGCAGGCTCAATATCGGTAAAGTTCTGGTACTCGGCGGTTGGGATGTTGTGACGCGCGAGGAAATCTTTAGTGAAGGCCTTAGAGCCCTCGAGCTGTGCGGCACCTTCCGTTGGGCCAAAGATTTTCAGCCCGGCGGCGCGGAACGCATCGACAATGCCGATCACCAGCGGCGCTTCCGGGCCGACGATGGTCAGATCGATATTTTCGCGCTGTGCGAAGCTCAGCAGTGCCGGAATGTCGGTCACGCCGATCGCCACGTTCTGCAGCGCGGGCTCCAGGGCGGTGCCGGCATTACCCGGAGCAACATAAACGGTATCAACCAGCGGCGATTGCGCCGCTTTCCATCCTAACGCGTGCTCGCGCCCGCCGTTACCAATCACTAATACTTTCATGTGTTACTCCGTGAATTAATGGCGGAAATGGCGCATGTCGGTGAAGATCATCGCGATACCGTGCTCGTCGGCAGCGGCAATCACCTCTTCGTCGCGAATAGAGCCACCCGGCTGGATCACGCAGCTCACGCCTACGGCCGCGGCCGCATCAATGCCGTCACGGAACGGGAAGAATGCGTCGGATGCCATTGCTGAACCTTTCACTTCCAGGCCTTCGTCGCCGGCTTTAATCCCGGCAATTTTGGCGGAGTAAACGCGGCTCATCTGGCCTGCGCCTATGCCGATGGTCATATTCTCTTTGGCATAAACGATGGCGTTGGATTTGACGAACTTGGCCACTTTCCAGCAGAACAGCGCATCGCGCAGCTCCTGCTCGCTCGGCTGGCGCTTGCTGACCACGCGCAGTTCACCGGCGGTGACCATACCCAGATCGCGATCCTGCACCAACAGCCCACCGTTAACGCGTTTGAAATCAAGGCCCGGTACGCGTGTCGTCCACTCGCCGCAGGTCAGTACGCGGACGTTCTGTTTCGCCGCGGTAATTTTCAGCGCCTCTTCGCTAGCGGAGGGGGCGATGATCACTTCGACAAACTGGCGGGAGATAATGGCCTGCGCGGTTTCGGCATCCAGCTCGCGGTTGAAGGCGATAATGCCGCCGAACGCTGAGGTTGGGTCGGTTTTATAGGCGCGGTCGTAAGCATCCAGCAGGGAATCGCTTACCGCAACGCCGCACGGGTTGGCGTGCTTGACGATGACGCATGCCGGCTCGCTGAACTCTTTCACGCACTCCAGCGCCGCATCGGTATCGGCAATGTTGTTGTAGGAAAGCGCTTTGCCCTGCAGCTGCTGGGCGGTGGCAACGGATGCTTCCTTAATTTCTTCTTCTATATAGAAGGCAGCCTGCTGATGGCTGTTCTCACCGTAGCGCATATCCTGCTTCTTAATGAAGTTCAGGTTCAGGGTACGCGGGAAGCGGCCTGAAGCTTCCTGAGTTTCACCGTGATAGGCCGGAACCATGCTGCCAAAATAGTTGGCAATCATGCTGTCGTAGGCGGCGGTGTGCTCAAAAGCTTTAATGGCGAGGTCGAAACGGGTTTCGAGAGTCAGGGAGCCTTCGTTGGCGTCCATCTCTTTAATAATGGCGGCGTAGTCGCTGCTCTTAACAACGATAGCGACATCTTTATGGTTCTTGGCCGCGGAGCGCACCATGGTCGGGCCGCCGATATCGATGTTCTCAACCGCATCTTCCAGCGAGCAGCCTTCACGGGCGACGGTCTGGGCAAACGGGTAGAGGTTAACGACGACCATATCAATAGGAGAGATAGCGTGCTGCGCCATGATCTCATCATCCTGACCGCGACGGCCCAGAATGCCGCCGTGCACCTTCGGATGCAGGGTCTTCACGCGTCCATCCATCATTTCCGGGAAACCGGTGTAGTCAGAGACTTCGGTTACCGGCAGGCCTTTCTCCGCCAGCAGGCGTGCGGTACCACCCGTAGAGAGTAGCTCAACACCACGAGCGGAAAGAGCCTGCGCGAATTCGACGATACCGGCCTTATCAGAAACACTGAGCAGGGCGCGGCGGACTGGACGACGTTGTTGCATGGTATTAAATCCCCAGGATTTGAACATTACAGAGAGCGTTAGGTGAGTTTTTGCCTAAAAACTCACCTAACGCACCCAACCGGGCATCCGTGTCATAGCGCGGCATTGTAACGAAAACGTTTGCGCAACGCTCGCGAATTTTTATCTTTCTCTTTGCAGGGGGAAATCTTTCCTTATCTCTCCTTATAGAAGGGCGCTGCGACGGTCTTTATAAAGAAGGATCGCCGACGGTCTGTGGATAATTCTGTGCGTAACAGGGTATAAATCGGGGTTTTGCTGGGGAATGCAGCAGTCAGTCATTTTTCTGCAATTTAACTATTGCGGGCGCTCGAGAACTCCCTATAATGCGCCTCCATCGACACGGAACAACGGCAAACAAGCCGCCGGGTTGAAAGAGAAAACTTCTGAAAAACGGGGTTGACTCTGAAAGAGGAAAGCGTATTATACGCCACCTCGCAACGGTGAGCGAAAGCCGCGTTGCACTGCTCTTTAACAATTTATCAGACAATCTGTGTGGGCACTCAAAGTGACATGGATTCTTAACGTCCTCGGACGAAAAATGAATACCAAGTCTCTGAGTGAACATACG
>NZ_JANQCE010000013.1:0-40319 GCF_042055345.1 Klebsiella sp. C349492 | reverse complement strand
ACATCAGCGCTATCTCTGCTCTCACTGCCGTAAAACATGGCAGCTACAGTTCACTTACACCGCCTCTCAGCCCGGTACACACCAGAAAATTATTGATATGGCCATGAATGGCGTCGGATGTCGCGCCAGTGCACGCATTATGGGCGTTGGCCTCAACACGATTTTACGACACTTAAAAAACTCAGGCCGCAGTCGGTAAACTCACGCATACAGCCGGGCAGTGACGTCATCGTCTGCGCGGAAATGGACGAACATTGGGGCTATGTCGGGGCTAAATCGCGCCAGCGCTGGCTGTTTTACGCGTATGACAGGCTCCGGAAGACGGTTTGCGCACGTATTCGGTGAACGCACTATGGCGACGCTGGGGCGTCTTATGAGCCTGCTATCACCCTTTGACGTGGTGATATGGATGACGGATGGCTGGCCGCTGTATGAATCCCGCCTGAAGGGAAAGCTGCACGTAATCAGCAAGCGATATACGCAGCGAATTGAGCGGCATAACCTGAATCTGAGGCAGCATCTGGCACGGCTGGGACGGAAGTCGCTGTCGCTCTCAAAATCGGTGGAGCTGCATGACAAAGTCATCGGGCATTATCTGAACATAAAACACTATCAATAAGTTGGAGTCATTACCCTTTTTTCAACTTCTGATGGATGCGAGTGATTGAACTCATACATTAATGTTTTCCCACGAAGTCTTTTTTCAGGTAAGCCTTCGCACATATCGGTAAATAGCTTGCCTGCTTTTATTTTTTCTGTCATCGACATGTTCATTTTTAACATTCCGTCCTGATAAGTTGGTCGGATAAGGCGTTCGCGCCGTATCCGACATTAATTTCTTAAGCGACTTCATTCACCTTGCGACGCAGCAGGGAAAGTGGGCCGGGGCCGCTAAGCGTGAACACGGAAATTAAGGTGAAGCCCAGCGCCACCAGACCCAGCACCAGGTAAGCGCCCTGGAAACCGATGCTTTCATACATATTGCCCGCCAGAATAGACATAAAAATCATCGCCAGTTGCTTAAAGAAGCAGAAACAGACCAGATAAATCGTCGCTGAAAAACGCACTTCAAACTGGCTGGTAATATATTTAAAGCAGCCCACCAGCAGGAACGGTACTTCAAACATATGCAGCGTTTTCAGAATAACCACTTCCAGTGCTGAGGTAGCGAACGATGAGCCAATAATACGTACTGACATAATAGTGCCAGCCAGCAGCAGGGCGTTTTTCCCACCGATGCGATTAATGATCAGTGGCGCAAAAAACATAATCGAGGCGTTAAGTAATTCGCCCATTGTCGTTACGTAGCCAAATACCCGCGTACCCTGTTCACCGGTAGCAAAGAACGAAGTAAAGAAATTAGCAAACTGTTGGTCAAAAACATCGTAGGTGCAGGAAACGCCAATAACATACAGTGACAAAAACCACAGTTTTGGCTGTCTGAACAGTTCCAGCGCCAGCTTAAGGCTAAATGCCGAATGGTTGGCACCTACCGCATTGGCAACCGTGGCAGAAGAGGGCGCATCCGTTTTGGCGAAAAAGAGTAAAACGGCGAGGATGAATGCACAGCCAGAACCCAGCCAGAAAACAAACTGATTATTGATGGTGAACATGATGCCGACAATCGAGGCACACAGCGCCCAGCCAACACAGCCAAACATCCGCGCGCGACCAAATTCGAAATTACTGCGACGGCTGACTTTCTCGATAAATGCCTCTACTGCTGGCGCACCGGCGTTAAAACAAAAGCCTAGATAAATACCACCAACAATCGATCCTACTAAAATGTTGTATTGTAACAGTGGCCCGAAGATAAAAATAAAGAACGGCGCAAACATCACTAACATGCCGGTAATAATCCACAGCAGGTATTTGCGCAGCCCGAGTTTGTCAGAAAGCAGACCAAACAGCGGTTGGAATAATAGCGAGAACAGAGAAATAACGGCAAAAATAATACCCGTATCACTTTTGCTGATATGGTTGATGTCATGTAGCCAAATCGGGAAAAACGGGAAGTAGGCTCCCATGATAAAAAAGTAAAAGAAAAAGAATAAACCGAACATCCAAAAGTTTGTGTTTTTTAAATAGTACATAATGGATTTCCTTACGCGAAATACGGGCAGACATGGCCTGCCCGGTTATTATTATTTTTGACACCAGAGCAACTGGTAATGGTAGCTACCGGCGCTAAGCTGGAATTCCGCCGACACTGACGGGCTCCAGGAGTCGTCGCCACCAATCCCCATATGGAAACCGTCGATATTCAGCCATGTGCCTTCTTCCGCGTGCAGCAGATGGCGATGGCTGGTTTCCATCAGTTGCTGTTGACTGTAGCGGCTGATGTTGAACTGGAAGTCGCCGCGCCACTGGTGTGGGCCATAATTCAATTCGCGCGTCCCGCAGCGCAGACCGTTTTCGCTCGGGAAGACGTACGGGGTATACATGTCTGACAATGGCAGATCCCAGCGGTCAAAACAGGCCGCAGTAAGGCGGTCGGGATAGTTTTCTTGCGGCCCTAATCCGAGCCAGTTTACCCGCTCTGCTACCTGCGCCAGCTGGCAGGTCAGGCCAATCCGCGCCGGATGTGGCGTATTGCTCGCCACTTCAACATCAACGGTAATCGCCATTTGACCACTTCCATCAATCCGGTAGGTTTTCCGGCTGATAAATAAGGTTTTCCCCTGATGCTGCCACGCGTGGACCGTGGTAATCAGCACCGCGTCGGCAAGTGTATCTGCCGTGCACTGCAACAACGCTGCTTCGGCCTGGTAATGGCCCGCCGCCTTCCAGCGTTCGACCCAGGCGTTAGGGTCAATGCGGGTCGTTTCACTTACGCCAATGTCATTATCCAGCGGTGCACGGGTGAATTGATCGCGCAGCGGCGTCAGCAGTTGTTTTTCATCGCCGATCCACATTTGTGAAAGAAGACCTGACAACCGGTTAAATTGCCAACGCTTATTACCAAGTTCGATGCAAAAATCCGTTTCGCTGGTGGTCAGTTGCGGGATGGCGTGGGGCGCGGAGGGTTGTGTCACGCTGAGGTTTTCCGCCAGACGCCATTGCTGCCAGGCGCTGATGTGCCCGGCTGCTGACCATGTGGTCGCGTTCGGTTGCACTACGTGAACCGTTAGCCAGAGTTGCCCGGTGCTCTCCGGCTGCGGTAGTTCAGGCAGTTCAATCAACTGTTTTCCTTGTGGAGCGACATCCAGAGGCACTTCACCGCTTGTCAGCAGCTTGCCATCCAGCGCCACCATCCAGCGCAGGAGCTCGTTATCGCTATGACGGAACAGGTATTCGCTGGTCACTTCGATGGTTTGCCCGGATAAACGGAACTGGAAAAACTGCTGCTGGTGTTTTGCTTCTGTCAGCGCTGGATGCGGCGTGCGGTCTGCAAAGACCAGACCGTTCATGCAGAACTGGCGATCGTTCGGCGTATCGCCAAAATCACCGCCGTAAGCCGACCACGGGTTGCCGTTTTCATCATATTTAATCAGCGATTGATCGACCCAGTCCCAGACGAAGCCGCCCTGTAAACGGGGGTATTGACGAAACGCCTGCCAGTATTTAGCGAAGCCACCAAGACTGTTACCCATTGCGTGGGCATATTCGCAAAGGATCAGCGGACGCAGTTCTCCAGGCAGCGAAAGCCATTTTTTGATGGACCATTTCGGCACAGCCGGGAAGGGCTGGTCTTCATCCACACGCGCGTACATCGGGCAAATAATATCGGTTGCGGAGGTGTCGGCTCCGCCGCCTTCATACTGTACCGGGCGGGAAGGATCGACAGATTTAATCCAGCGATAGAGCGCATCGTGATTAGCACCGTGGCCTGATTCATTCCCCAGCGACCAGATGATCACACTCGGGTGATTACGATCGCGCTGCACCATTCGCGTTACGCGTTCGCTCATCGCGGGTAGCCAGAGCGGATCATCGGTCAGACGATTCATTGGCACCATGCCGTGGGTTTCAATATTGGCTTCATCCACCACGTACAGGCCGTAGCGGTCGCACAACGTGTACCACAGCGGATGATTCGGATAATGCGAACAGCGCACGGCGTTAAAGTTGTTCTGCTTCATCAGCAGGATATCCTGCACCATCGTCTGCTCATCCATGACCTGACCATGCAGAGGATGATGCTCGTGACGGTTAACACCGCGAATCAACAACGGCTTGCCGTTCAGCAGCAGCAGGCCATTTTCAATCCGCACCTCGCGGAAACCGACATCGCAGGCTTCTGCTTCAATCAGCATGCCGTCGGCGGTGTGCAGTTCAATCACCGCACGGTAGAGATTCGGGATTTCGGCGCTCCACAGCGCCGGGTTTTCGACGTTCAGACGTAGCGTGACGCGATTGGCATAACCGCCACGCTCATCGATAATTTCACCGCCGAAAGGCGCGGTGCCGCTGGCGACCTGTGTTTCACCCTGCCACAAAGAAACCGTCACCCGCAGCTCATCGCGCAGCTCGCCGTACATCTGAACGTCTGCCTCCAGTACAGCGCGGCTGAAATCATCATTAAAGTGAGTGGCTACATGGAAATCGCTGATTTGCGTGCTCGGTTTATGCAGCAACGAGACGTCACGGAAAATGCCGCTCATCCGCCACATATCCTGATCTTCCAGATAACTGCCGTCACTCCAGCGCAGCACCATCACCGCGAGGCGGTTTTCTCCGGCGTGTAAAAATGCGCTCAGGTCAAATTCAGACGGCAAACGACTGTCCTGTCCGTAACCGACCCAGCGCCCGTTGCACCACAAATGAAACGCCGAGTTAACACCATCAAAAATAATTCGCGTCTGGCCTTCCTGTAGCCAGCTTTCATCAATATTAAATGTGAGCGAGTAACAACCCGTCGGATTCTCCGTGGGAACATACGGCGGATTGACCGCAATGGGATAGGTCACGTTGGTGTAGATAGGCGCATCGTAACCGTGCATCTGCCAGTTTGAGGGGACGATGACAGTATCGGCGTCAGGAAGATCGCGCTCCAGCCAGCTTTCTGGTACCGCTTCTGGTGCCGGAAACCAGGCAAAGCGCCATTCACCATTCAGGCTGCGCGACTCTTGGGAAGGGCGATCGGTGCGAGCCTCTTCGCTATTACGCCAGCTGGCGAAAGGGGGATGTGCCGCAAGGCGATTAAGTTGGGTAACGCCAGGGTTTTCCCAGTCACGACGTTGTAATACGACGGCCAGTGAATCCGTAATCATTGTCATAGTTGTATCCTGCGTGAATTGTTATCCGCTCACATTTTCGCATAACATACGAGCCGGACACATAGAGTGTAAAGCCTGGGGTGCCTAATGAGTGAGCTGACTCACATTAATTGCGTTGCGCTCACTGCCCGCTTTCAAGTCGGGAAACTTGTCGTGCCAGCTGCATTAAGGAATCTGCCAACGTGCGGGGAGAGGTGGTTTGCGTATTGGGCGGTAGGGTGGTTTTTCTTTTCACCAGTGAGACGGGCAACAGCTGATTGCTCTTCACCGCCTGGCCCTGAGAGAGTTTCAGCAAGCGGTCCACGCTAGTTTTCCCCAGCAGGCGAAAATCCTGTTTGATGGTGGTTAACGGCGGGATATAACACGAGCTGTCTTCGGTATCGTCGTATCCCACTACCGAGATATCCGCACCAACGCGCAGCCCGGACTCGGTAATAGCGCGCATTGCGCCCAGCGCCATCTGATCGTTGGCAACCAGCATCGCAGTGGGAACGATGCCCTCATTCAGCATTTGCATAGTTTGTTGAAAACCGGACATGGCACTCCAGTCGCCTTCCCGTTCCGCTATCGGATGAATTTGATTGCGTGTGAGATATTTATGCCAGTCCGCCAGACGCAGACGCGCCGAGACAGAACTTAATGGACCGGCTAACAACGCGATTTGCTGGTGACCCAATGCGATCAGATGCTCCACGCCCAGTCGCGTACCGTCTTCATGGGAAAAAATAATACTGTTGATGGGAGTCTGGTCAGAGACATCAAGAAATAGGGCCGGAACATTAGCGCAGGCAGCTTCCATAGCAATGGCATCCTCGTCATCCAGCGGATAGTTAATGATCAGACCACTGACGCGTTGCGCGAGAAGGTTATGTACCGCCGCTTTACAGGCTTCGACGCTGCTTCGTTCTACCATCGACACCACCACGCTGGCACCCAGTTGATCGGCGCGAGATTTAATCGCCGCGACAATTTGCGACGGCGCGTGCAGGGCCAGACTGGAGGTAGCAACGCCAATCAGCAACGACTGTTTGCCCGCCAGTTGTTGTGCCACGCGGTTGGGAATGTAGTTCAGCTGCGCCATCGCCGCTTCCACCTTTTCCCGCGTTTTCGCAGAGACGTGGCTGGCCTGGTTCACCACGCGGGAAACGGTCTGATAAGAGACACCGGCATACTCTGCGACATCGTATAGCGTTACTGGTTTCACATTTACCACCCTGAATTGACTCTCTTCGGGTGCTATCATGCCATACCACGAAATGTTTTGCGCCATTCGGAGGGGGCACGCCGAAGTGAGATTCAAAATGCCGACGTCAGTTCACAGGTGGGTAATGATACCAACGTGTTGATTTCGTATTTTCACTGACACCAGGATCATCCTGATGTTACAAGGATTGAATGACTACAGATTAAAATAGTCATCAACAGGTTGACAGCATTACCGACTGACCTTATCCATAGCGGTAACCTGACCGTTAACGAAATTAACCGGTCAGCCGGATTTCTCATCAACAGTTTTGATTTGCCGGGCATTGGTATATTCATGGGCATCAGCGCCCGCTTTCCGCGTATTTTTCGATTTGCACTGCCGGGGGCACTGGCGGGTATCGCGTTCCGCACACTTTTACATTTATTTATCTGGTGACTGACCTTTTTAAGGAGACAGAATGAAAGCCGTTGGTTTCTGGCAACCCGGGGAAAGTACATCCGTTATTGAAGATTTGTCGCTTCCCCACCCATCCATGCCCAAGGGGCGTGATCTTTTGATCAGAGTCAGGGCGGTCGCGGTTAACCCACGGGACCTGAAAAGCCGGCGAAACATCAGTCCCTCTGCAGGCAATCCGGTAGTTATGGGATACGACGCTTCCGGTGTTGTTGAAGCAACCGGACCAGATGTGACGCTGTTCAGGCCAGGTGACCACGTTTTCTATGCCGGTGTGCTCGATCGCCAGGGAGCCAACGCAGAGTTTCAGCTGGTTGACGAACGCATTACGGGGATAAAGCCGGCAGCACTAAGTTTTGAAGCTGCAGCGTCGGTTCCTCTGACCGGTCTGACAGCCTGGGAAATGTTATTTGATCGTCTGCAGTTGTCAGTGAACGGAGATGCTGATCAGACCCTGTTGATGCTTGGCGGTGCGGGCGGAGTCCCTTGTATGGCTATACAGCTTGCCCGCACTCTGAGTCGGGTGAACATCATCGGGACTGCCTCCCGGCAGGAGAGTGTCAGAGCGGTTCGCGGGTTTGGTGCGCATTATGTCCTGGATCATTCATGTGCGCTTGCGCCACAGGTTGCCAGCCTTGCTGGACTCCCTCCCATTACCCGGATTTTCTCAACGTACACCACGCCATCTGCCTGGGAAAATATGGCCGAAATTATTGCCCCACAAGGCCGTATCGGACTCATCGACGACCCTGAACCACTGGATCTGCGTTTGATCAAATTTAAGAGCGTTTCTGTTCACTGGGAGGCAATGTTTACCCGCCCCATGCATGCTACTGCGGACATGTCTAAACAGCATGATATTCTTAACAAACTCTCATGCATGCTGGATTCCGGTAAGCTCAAACCTCCGTTGCTGGCAGAGTATGGCAGGCTGAATGCTAAAGCACTTCGCCGGGCTCATGAGGACATGGAAAATAAAAATGTGAACGGGAAAATTGTTTTTTCAGGGTTCTGATGAACAGGCCTGTCAGAGTAAAAAAAGATTCGGGTTCAGCACAATGCTGAATTCTGTCTGGCTATAGAGTAAGAATCGTACCGGAATTGAGCATTTACCCTCAGTACCTGCGGATGAAAAAGCAGTCTGCCCTGACATACTGAACAATCCCTTCTCATAAGATGCCTCTCTTTTGCTGTTTAAAGAGCTGAGCAGTCCGGGCGGAGACTGACCTCGTTCCGCTTTCCAAGCGACCCCCTTGTTGAAAGTGCGACAAAAGAGATAGGGCGAATGACTATACTTCGCTCATAGCTGCCCGTCATGCCAGCTCAAAAAACAGGCTTAACGTAGGATATTTTCCGTTTTCCAAGCGGCCCCCTTGATTAATGCCAGGGTGGAAACGGCAGCGTCGAGCAGGATGTTTAAACCGTTATGGCAGCATGGCCGGGCGATTTGTTTTGCTGACGGCTGGTTCGAGTGGGTAAAGGAAGGCGATAAGAAGCAACCCTACTTCATACACCGCAAAGATGGCCAGCCAATATTTATGGCCGCGATCGGCAGTACACCCTTTGAGCGCGGCGACGAAGCGGAAGGCTTTTTGATTGTTACGTCTGCGGCCGATAAAGGTCTGGTCAACATCCACGACCGGCGCCCGTTGGTTCTGGTACCTGAAGCCGCCCGGGAATGGATGCGTCAGGATGTTAGTGGAAAAGAGGCAGAAGAGATTGCTTCCGAGGGAGCAGTATCTGCGGATCATTTCATCTGGCATCCTGTAACGCGCGCTGTAGGGAATGTGAAAAACCAAGGGGCAGAGCTCATCGAGCCCCGCAGGTGAATGTCCGGCGCTGCAAGGCCGGAACCTCAAACATCAATGCTAATGTACGCATACATTAGCATTAGCTATCTCAACTTCTGACAAACAAATCCAAGTTTTACAATATTCAACAACTTTGTTATATAAATGATAGGGAATTTTACCACTATGGAAAAAAGATGAGAACTCATTATGATAACCTCAAGGTATCACGAGATGCCCCTGTAGAGGTAATACAAGCAGCGTATCGTACATTGGCTAAGAAATACCACCCTGATGTAAATAAAAACAATCCTGAGGCTGTCAGGATAATGCAAATTATTAACGCATCGTATGATGTTTTAATCGATCCCATAAAAAGAAAAGAACATGATCGCTGGATTATTAAAGAAACGTGGAGGGAAAGGGCTGAGGCCACATTAGCACGAAATTCGGAAACAAATACTAACGTTCAAGCACCAGTTGAAACAACAACAGTAAGAAAACCGAAGTCATTAATGACAGTGATGGGTATCATATTTTTTCCTTTATTTTCTATATTGAGATCTATTGCCGGCCTGTGTGTAATAGGATTTATAGCGTACGCAATAATTAACAATCTGAATGAAGGAGGCTCTTCTTCAAATAAAACAGCGGCCGTAAACAACACTTCTCCTTTAAAACCCGAACGTTTAACAAACAATAACGGTATTTGTGATTCATCCGTGCAACAACATCAATGGCCTACTATCCCAACTGTTTTATCTGAAAAAGATCGTCGTAGTGGTTTGTCCTCACTTAGATTAGATAATACTCAAAATAATGAAGGGTTACGGGTCCGATTGACATTAGATAATGCATACATCAAAACTGATTTTGTACGTGAAGTCTTCGTTCCCGCGGGGAGTCAAATTACTCTTGAACAAGTCCCATCTGGAATATATCGAGTAAAAACACAAAATATTAAAAATGGATGTGCACAAATATCTGAACCAATCAATATGATTGAAAGACAAACTTCAACGGGAACAGAGTACAGTGACAACTCTTTAACGTTTTATCCTGTGGCCAATGGCAATACACATTTCCTGTCATTATCGGCTTCTCAGTTTTAGAACAATTTGGCTCAGAAGGAACATAGTAGGTTAAGTGAGTTAATCAACAGTGAGTAAATGTTTATAACAGATAAGGTACTAATATGACTCTCATTATCGGCGGGTATGAAATAAATGAATTTGAAGACGGGGCGACATTTATAATTGCTGATAGCGCTATAACAAGGATGACAACTTACAAAAACTCTACTGATAACGAGAAGACGACAGAAGTTAAAACATTACTTAACGGATATCGCAAATTTTATGCGATTGATTTAAAAATAAAATACCCTAAATTTAACAATTCAGGTTTTTTCGAAAAATACCATAAAATCGAAACCTATGGAAAGTGTGTTATCGCTTTCGCTGGAGGGAAAGATACTGCACATCATATAATTAATAGTATAGAATTGAGTTTATCAAATTTAAAAATCGCGCTAGGTGATAGCACATCAATTTATCTTGTTCCTATGGACAACAAAACCCCTCAGGAAATAAATACATCATATGGTCAGTGTTGGGATGTTGATTTTTATAACTTTAGGGACGTACATTTATTGTTAGATAAAAATTTTATATCAACCTTAATTAAGGGTGTGATATCTGAATCTGTAAGTTCTGCAAGGGAATACAAAATAGATGAAGAGGGTATAAAGGATTTGGAGTGCGAGTTTTTAGTTTCAATTTATTGCGAAAAAACAAGAAGAAATTATTTATTCAAGTATACAGTAACCAAGCAAATGAGTGGTGATATATTTGTGCCTGCCGTTGAAATGAGGGAGGTTGGACGTAATGAATTGGTGTATATAGGCGTCCCTGAATATGGGAACGAAATGATTAAATGTCATCATGAATTCATAAATAGTCCCGATTTCTCAAAGTTGACCCAATGCGAAGGCATAGGCGCTGATAAGTTTGAGTTTGTTGAGAATAAATCCATTTTTGATTTCATGAAAATTAAATTTATCGATGTAGTGAAAAGTTGTAGCGATGATAACTACAAAATAATCGACTTCCCCGTGTTTGGATTGAATATTGACAGAACTAAAATTGAACTGGAAACATATACATATGAAGATGTAAAGAGTGTTTATATTATGCTATGAAAAATATAGTTCCCTGTTGAATACCCTCTTGTTTGATGCCACAAAATTAATTGTGGCATTAGGTTCTCAAAGCTATTGCCTAACACATTTTAAGGAGATGGTCATTTCGATTTAGCTGCTACACCATAACTGCGCTTAATGCGTTTTATGTTAAATATCAGTTAGTTACGTGAATTTCATGATGCCAAAAAATAAATTTCTCTAAAAGTAACTTTTAGAGTCTGGAGGCCCTTCGGCCTAAATTTTTCTGCGGTAGTCTGGTTGTGGTGGCCAGCAACAACTGTTGGTCAGTCGCAACTGAACAGAATTGGGATCATTGATATGATGGATGATGAAATAAGCAGCTCACCGCCCCTGTGGCGTAAAATCCTCCACGGCGTCCAGGATGACTTGCTAAATTCGCTGGGATATCCGGCCACATTGCGCCGTCGCCTAAACAACGGGATTTTGCCAGTGAGTCACCCGCAACTGCGGAACACGTTCTGGCTGCGTTCCGTGGTTTGTTGGCAAACCTGGCTCGAATACGAAAAACACTGTATTCGCTACCTGCGTCTCGGCCACGACGGTGATTATGATTACCTCCAGCGCCATATTCCTCAGCTGGATGGTCTGATAAACAGTGAGACCTCAGAAAGTTTTTGTTGTGATATTACGGCCGTTGGGGGACTGAGTGCGTCGAGTGATTGTGACCAGGAACTCTCCAGCCTGGATGCGTTTGCGCAGCAGTGTTGCCAGGAATTGGCAATACCACTGACCAGAGATCGGTTAAACCGTAATCTCAGCCACCACGGCTTACGGCTGTCAGAGATGGTATTCAGCCAGTTTACCTGGATGCCTGCCCGGCTATACTGGAACAATGTCGACGGCGCCCACCATTTTGCAGCAGCCCGTTTCCTGGCAACACAGTTGAGTCAGCCGGTTTCTCTGACAGGCCAGTTGAACACCTATAGTATAAATCCGCAAAAAATACGGCAGCTGACGGCGCAGTGGGATTTGTTCCTGGTACCGGAGGGAATTGTCTATGGCGAATTTAAAGACGCGCTATTGCGACTGAAATGCCCGTTTGGCGTATCCAATCCTCCTCACTGGGAAAATGGAGACGAGCAGCATTTCCGGGTTATCTGGCTGGAGCGGCACCAAACGGCTCCGGCGCGCGTATCACGCCCGCTGGCGCAGGCAGGATTTCCGTCACTCAGTCAGCAGCTGAGTGAGCTGAAATAGTCCAGGGCACGAGTAAAAGTTACTTTTACCAGGATAAACACAGGGGCGAGGTCGTCGCCCCATCTTTAGTCTATTTCACAAATTTCCATACACCAGGGGGGATTTTGTCATACAATTTCCCCATTGTCAGCTCTGCCAGGCGATGATCCACGGCAGCGTTAAAATGCTCAAGTTCAGAATCTGAAAGCGAATACTTATTTTTTTCAATAACCTTTTCCAGCGTTTCCCCTGAAGTACAGCGCCTCAATCGTAAAATCCATTCATTTTTGGTCATTTTTTCTCTGCAGGTTCTGTGTACTGTTTGAAATTCTAATATTCTAAGTATTAAAGTCAGTCATCAACGGACTATTATCTTTGTACTCTTTTACGAACAAACCATTTTGCGTATATGAGATAAACCACAGAAGTTAGAACTGCGGACAGACTATATATCCACATAACAGGAATCTCATTATAAAAACTTATCGACTGGCCGCTTTTATCTTCCAGAACCAGAATTGCTTTAAAATATTCAGTCACCTGAAAGAACTGGTAGAAGGGTTCCATCAAAACATACACAGAAAATAAATTAAGCAGATATTTTAAAGTCAAATCATGCTCATGCCCGTTGAAGGGAGCATGCTGCGCAAAGCAGGCCACCCATCCCGAAAAGACCAGAATACATATCGCTGAATAAACCACTGCCCATACCGCTGCTTTCATAACTGCCCCACATATTATTGTTTGTAGATAACGCACGTGGCATTCAGGTGTTCAAGCCTGAGGCGTTCTCTTTCAGATAGTCACTGATACTGAGGCTGGACAAACGAATTTTATCAGAAATTTCCCTGAACTGCTCCTCCCACCCGGCCTGCAGCTCCCTGATGGCTGCTATCTGGATAGCAACACTGAAAGGCGTTCTGCCCAGTTTCTCGGAAAGCCAGAAAAGATGCGTGCCGATCTCCTCATCCGGGACCGGTTCGAGCGCATCATGCAGTAGGTTCTTTTCTTCTTTCTGCCATTGGTGACCGGCTCGCGGGAACCGCGGATCAGGCTGGCGGTCTTTTTTCTCCTGATTTTCACGTCTGCCGCGGGCCGGCACTTCGTCTTTTTTCATGCTGACGCGCCCTTTCATGGCGCCGATGGCGGCGACGGCCAGCACAAGCGTTTCACGTTCCTGACGCGTCAGCAGGCTGTCCTCACAAATCAGCGTGTTCAGGTTATCGATCAGCGTATTCAGTCTGGGCTCAGTGACTTTCATTATTTTGCTCTTATTCCTGGTGTGGTGGCGGTCAGTCCCGGCTCTCATTCACCTGGATGGCGACGGGCAGGCCTGCATCAAAACAGCTCTGATACCAGTCGGCCACCTGCAGGGGATCACCCTCTTTTATCCCGCGAATGCCACCGGCATCAGTCAGCTGCAGACAGGTGGTCCCGTTCAGACGGATCACGTAAGCCGCTTCCCGGAGGGTATAATGGTCATCACCGAGCTGCAGCTCCACCGCGTCACCGGCAGCCGTCTGGCGTAATGGCAGACTCCGGACTTCTGTCCGGCGTTGCCGTGCAATTTCAGCATCGCGTTCTTCCAGGTAGAGCGGTTCTGCAATCCCGTGGCCGGCATCCGTCAGCTCGACGGCCAGCTGCAGGTTCGGGGCGCGCAGGGTGCGCAGCCAGCCCGCGGCTTCCATCCGCCGGCAGGAGGCACGCAGGTTCGGCCCGTACACCGGGGCGTCCCCGCCCTGCTCCAGCACCCGCTCAATATCCCGCGTGGCCACCGGCCCCGGACGTTTCGCATCGAGGGCGGCCAGCACTATCAGGATCCGCCGCTGCAGTGGCGACGGCCGGCGGGAGGTTATGGCTGCCATGAGCGTTGCTCTGCCGTCGGGGCGCGCAGGATCATTTCAGTCAGCCGCAGCTGGTCTCTGTCGGTGACGTCTTCCGGGGCACGCCCCGCCAGCGCCAGGTGGTACCAGAGTTCAATGGCACTGCGTGCCCGGGCAATCTCCGCATCGGGGTCGTTGCAGTCTGCGCGGCCGGCTCGTTCGAGACACCCGTTAATGAAGTCTTCCGTGTCGGCGGTCATCGTTTCATAGCTGAGGCGAAAGTATACTTTTTCATCCATCCTGCACGCTCCGTCTGATAATGTCTCGTTAAGTGTAAAGTCATATCATGTATAGTTTATTTTTAATCAATTAAACATCATATCAGATATGATTTTATCATTAATGATAAATATCATTCTTAGTATGATTTTATGCATGTTTTTTAATTATCATATCTATTGCGGATTTCCCGCCTCGCAGATCCGATTTCTGGCTAAGTCGGATCTCCATACTACTGCAGTGTTGTTTTGGCTAAAATTCGGGAGATGGAAGCGGGGGAGTAAGCTGATATAATGATGTAAGAACTAATCTTACATAAGAAGCGGAGGGGTTATGGCCCGTACGATGACGGTGGACGTGGGTGATGAGCTGCGTGAATTTATCGATTCCCTGGTTAAGGCCGGTGATTACCGTACCCAGAGCGAGGTCATGCGTGACGCGCTGCGTCTACTGCGCGAGAAGCAGGCTGAATCACGCCTTCAGGAACTCCGCGATCTGCTGGCCGAAGGAATCAGCAGCGGCGAGGCGAAACCATGGAACAAGGATGCATTCCTGAAGAATGTCAGGGCCAGGGTGGCAAATGAAAGAGATTGAGCTGACACCAAAAGCAGAAGAGGATCTGGAGGCCATCTGGGACTACAGCTTCAGAGAGTTCGGGGTTGTTCAGGCGGATGCATACATCGGCCGTATAGCTGCAGTGTTTGATGTGCTGGCCATGCATGATATCGGCACGCATCGTGCAGAGCTGGGAGACGATATCTGCACACTGCCGGTGGAACAGCACATGATCTATTTTGTATCATCACATTCTATGGTTACGGTCATTCGTATTCTCAGCCAGTCTCAGGATACGGCGCGGCATGAACCCTGGAGATGACTGGGGAACAGGATTCTCAAACAACATAAGTTAATTGTAAGGTCGGCATGACCAAAAAAGACATTGTGTATGGACTCTTTCATTATTATTCATTTCGCTTATAAAAAAAACGCTCCCGGAAGGGAGCGTAAGCCAGTGACTTCGGCGTCAAATGAGGGTCTGACAAGTGGAGCTGCGGGTTAATTCTGGGTGATCTGGCTGCGATGCTTTTCCGCCTGTTGCTGATGAATAACGGAAGACTGACCATTATTCGCCTTCTCATGCACAACAGCGGCTTTCTCATGCTCGCTCATTTCGGAAAATGGCTTAGCAGTTTTTTGGGTGTTCTCAGGTTTGGCTTTCATCATTTTTTTATGCATTTCAGCCATGTCCTGATGGGCAGCAGAATTGCCGTTTTGCATCATTTCATGGGACATTGCGGCCTGATCGTGACCGCTCATATCCATCATTTTCATGCTCTCCCCCTGAACTGCACTTTTTTCAGCGGATGATTGCATCTGATGGGCAGGCGCCTGGGCATTATTTACCTGGTCATGCATGTTCATTGTCTCTGCAGCCCAGGCAGATGAAGCGACAGCCATCATGGCAATAAAGGATACAAGGATCTTTTTCATGGTTGGGTCTCCGGTGTTTTCATACCCGAACAATCAATGCTTATAACAGAGAAAGCATTTGATCTCAGGGCTGGTTGATCATCACGCCAGGAACCGGGCGATTGAATTATCACGCTGTCCTGATTTATGGCTGATTATAAAAAACCGCCTCTGTTTATCGCGTGACTGAACGATGACATTTTTGTCACCTTCCGGGTTTCTCCTGAATAACGGTATTAATCCATTAACAGACGCACACTGAACACAATTTCCCGCCCCTGCTGTTCTGCTGACAGCTCGCCGCCGTGAGCATGAATGATCGACCTTGTAATTGATAATCCCAGCCCCGCGCCTTCCGTGTTGTAGAACCTTGATGAGTCTGCGCGATAGAACCGGTCAAACAAACGTTCCAGATTAGCGGGAACCTGGCCGGACATCGTATTCGTAATCATCACGTTCACACAGTCACTGTCACGCTCAAGGTGTATCGCTGTACAGGTGTTATCGGGAGAATACTTGATTGCATTGGAAAGCAGGTTACTGAAAGCACGGCGCAGCATATCGCTGTCTCCGGTAACAACGCCCTCTCCTTCAACCGTGATTGTCTTTCCTGTTTCGTCTGCCAGGGGCTCGAACAACTCACGTAATTCATTCAGTTCGGCTGCCAGATCCACATCATGTTTATCCAGCCGCAGCAGACCATGCTCTGAACGTGCCAGAAAAAGCATGTCACTGGTCATTCGTGACAACCTTTTCAGTTCTTCCAGGTTAGCGAATAAAATTTCGCGGTAATGCGAAACATCCCTTTCCTTAGCCAGTGCAAACTGCGTCTGCATCATCAGATTACTGACTGGTGTGCGCAGCTCATGCGCGATGTCAGACGAGAAATCTGACAGTTTCCGGAATGCCCCCTCCAGGCGATCAAACATATTATTGAACTCCTGCATGGTCTCAGAGATTTCCGGCGGAGCCAGATCGGGATTTAGACGCTGATCCAGGCTGTGTACAGTCATGGAGGAAGCCAGACTGGTCATTTCCCGTAACGGTTTCAGACCAATACGTGTGGTCAGCCAGCCCAGAAAAACAGAAATAAAGACCAGACCGATATTGAACCAGAACAGCCAGGTACTGAGTTTGTCCATAAACAGGGTGTGATACCCAGTATCCGTGGCAACCGTAATGATGACATGTTTGCTTTTACCCTGTTCCGGCGTCACGGCAACCCGCCGCGAGATACTGCGGTACACGGTGTTATTTTCTTCCGTCTGGATCATATAGTCGAGAATATCACCCGACTTATTAAGCAGGACCGCTGGAACAACAGAATTTTTGGCATAGAGTTCAACAATTTTTTCATTTTCCATGTTTTTTATAGAAATGAATAAACCATTGTGCCCTACCATCGCATCGTTTATTTTTTCTGATAATGACTTAATATCCGTTTTGTTCCGGAATGTCTCTGTTTTAAGAAACTCTTCGGTGAGCTGAAGTTTACCTGTCAGAAAATCGCGGTCCTGATTATCGAAATAGCCATTAAGGGTGCTAATCAGGATAAAACTTGATAACCACCATACCGTAAGCATCACCGCAGAAAAAATCAGGCTCAGGCGTGTGGTCAGGGAAATTTTGAACCTCACTCTTCTCTGATCTCCAGGACATATCCGGCACCGCGAACGGTATGGATCAGTTTTGGCTCAAAGTCATCATCAATTTTACTTCTCAGACGTCTCACGGCGACATCAATCACATTCGTATCACTGTCAAAATTCATGTTCCAGACCAGGGACGAGATAAGACTCCTGGGTAACACTTCTCCGGTGCGTTGCAGCAGCAACTCAAGCAGAACGTATTCTTTACCGGTGAGATGGATCTTCTTCCCCGAACGGATCACGGTCCGGCGCACCATATCAACGGTCATATCGGCGATGGTGCAGACTGTTGCGGCCTGCGAGCGTGCCCGGCGCAGTAGGGTTCTTACACGTGCAACCAGCTCCGTAAAATCAAAGGGCTTAATCAGGTAGTCATCTGCGCCAAGCTCCAGTCCTTTCACTTTGTCCCGCACGTTGTCCTTTGCGGTTAAAAACAGGACCGGTTCTTCGTGCCCGGACTCCCTCAGTGCGCTGATGATTTGCCACCCGTCGAGGAAAGGCAGCATCACGTCCAGTATTATCAAATCATACTGTCCCTTCGACGCGGCCCCGAGACCATCGCGGCCATTATTAAAGAGATCGGCCTGATAGCCTTCCTCAACCAGTCCCTGCTGCAGGTAACGACCTGTTTTTTGTTCGTCTTCAACGATTAAAATACGCTGCATGGTCAACTCGCTGATATGAAAGTAAAAATCTCACGCATGAGCTTTGGCTGTCCCCTAGCTGACCTGAGACGGAGCAAGCATTCCGAGCCACGCTACGGCGCCCAGAATGATAATCGCAACAACGAATTCTGTCAGGATGCTGTTTCGCATCAGGGCAACGCTGCGATCATAATTCCCTTCCCTGACCATAACTTCAAGCCGGGGACCCAGGTGAAACCGGTTTGCTGCAGCCAGAAGAAGCATCAGAACAAACAGAGCCGTCTTGGCAAGCAATATCCTCCCCCAGGAACTGTTGAATAAGGGAGTTAAGTTACCCTCAGCAATATACAGATAGTTGACCAGCGCACTCAGGATCAGGGCTACAACAATCACCGTTCCTGCCGTGGCAAATTTTGCCAGGGAGTCAGATATCACAATGACGCTCTGTGCATTATGCTCGTTTCTGCGCATCAGCAGGATAGCAAATGCAACCAGAGCACCTGTCCAGGCACCTGCAGCGCCGAGATGGGTCAGATCGCTCAGTAAATGGAGATAGTAATGCAGACCGTCATGCATAACGGCGTGTCCTCCCCAGGCAAGTGTAGCCAGCGCCACGCCCCCACTCATCGTCATCAGCAGGCAGGACAATAGTCTCTTATTAGTGTAAAGGAACAAAGCACCGAGTGTGGTAAACAGGGCACAGAGCCTGACAATCCAGCTAATACCCACATCAGTTTCTTCTATCACCATCTCGATAACATGGATGGATAATTCTCTGAGGTCAGTTACTCCACTCATGGCATTAGATACCAGGAGCATATTAATGCCAGTAAGAATGATGCCTGTAACAACAGCAAAGGTTATAAACGACCTGAAATTAGTCAGGTTATAGGTTTCATGTCTGACACCACTTATTCCATATATCTGAAAAAATGGCAATCCAAATATTACCATCAAATCCAGATAAAGAAGAAAACGAATAACAATCATAATCAGGTCGTTCATAATATTACTTCACTGTAAAGGTGTAATTACCGGTAATAGGGTGCGTATCTGAAGAAACCGCGCGCCAGTCAACACGATAAGTGCCAGCGGGTAAAGGCTCTCGCGGAATAATGACCATCGATTTAGGGTCAGCGCCTGGCGCCACTTTTGCCGCGACCGGCATCGGAGAATGTGATGACATGCCTTTCATACCCGTCATCGTTAATTTTGCACCTGAGAATTTCACGGTCAGATTTTCCGAGAAATTAAGCTGAATCTTTTCCGGGGCCGCTACGGCTGAATCAGCCTGTGGCACAGAGCTTTTTAATTCCGGATGGGCCATAGCAGAGAAAGCAACGCCCATAACGAGGCCACCTGTAAGAATGGCTTTATTTAAAATCGACATTTTATTTACCTGTTTAGTTGAGTGTTTTATATCAGTGCGTTAAAACCAGATTCTGGCTCCCGCCAGGAATACTACCTGATGGTCTTTCTCACCTTCTCTTTTCGCCATATCGGATGTTTTCCCGTAAAGTTGATTCCAGGAAACGCCTATATAGGGTGCAAACTCACGGCGTATTTCATAGCGCAGCCGGAGCCCCAGCTCTGTGTCAGTCAGTCCCCTGCCGCGACCCCGCGATTCATCATCCTGACTGTAGAAATTCACCTCATAGGATGGCTGGAGTATGAGCCGGTTAGTCAGTAAAACGTCGTATTCTCCTCCCAGACGAAGGGCTGCTTTTCCGCCATTACTGACAAAACCCGTAATTTCAGACTCAAAATTATAGAGTGCCAGCCCCTGAAAACCGACAGCAGCCCAGGTCCGGGCAGAAGCAGGTCTGAAATCCTGCCTGACACCCGCAACCAAATCCCACCATGGGCCAACCGCATGTCCCCAGAGTAACTGCGCTTCAGCCGCCTCCGTTTCCCCATTGCTTCGTTCACCTTCACTCTTTAGCCAAATCCGATCTGTGTCGCCTCCAATCCAGCTGTTAACACTCCAGCTGAAATTGTTGGTGTTATCCGACCGTTGCCATTCCAGTTGATCCAGCAGAACCAGATAATTAATCGCACTGTCGTGAATCGCATGCCCCTGTAAATTGCCGAATGCAGCCTTCCGGTCGGCATCGGTAACAGGCGGAATTGGCGTTCTGCTCTCAGTTACAATGGGCTCCATTGACGTCATCTCAGTGAAATTCTCATCTGCTGGCATCTGCATGGCAGACATGTCGTGCCCGGCGTGGGGATCTGCAGAGACGGAGCCCGCCGCAATAGAAAGCTGTGAGGTAAACAAACCGGCGACCAGAACAGGTATGGCCTTCAAATTTCTCTTCATTCGCATCATTCCTCCACCCGGACTTCACGAAACATTCCCATTTCCATGTGATAGAGCAAATGGCAGTGATACGCCCAGCGGCCAAGCGCATCTGCTGTCACTCTGTAACTGCGTTTTGTACCAGGGGGAACATCTATTGTGTGTTTACGAACCATGAAATTACCGTTTTCATCTTCCAGATCGCTCCACATACCATGCAGGTGAATGGGGTGAGTCATCATGGTATCGTTGATCAGCGTGATCCTGAGCCGCTCACCGTATTTCAGCACCACCGGTGCGGCATCTGAAAACTTGATTCCGTTAAATGACCAGGCAAACTTTTCCATGTGGCCGGTTAAATGCAGTTCTATGGTACGGCCAGGTTCACGTCCGTCAGGATCCTCAAAGCGGCTTTTCAAATCCGCGTACGTGAGAACCTTTCTTCCGTTATTTCGAAGACCAATACCCGGATCATTTAATTTCGGAGAGACGCTCATCGCCTGCATATCAACCAGTGGGTTATCCGTTTCTGACGCAGGATGACTTTGCATACCCGGCATTCCGGCCATCCGGGAATGATCCATACCGGCCATGCTGCTGTGATCCATGGGCGCGGAGGATGTCCCGCTATCCGGAAGGTCAGCACCGTCCATAGACATCATCTCTCCGCTGTTATCCATGCCTCCCATCTGGCTGTGGTCCATTCCTGCCATATCATGTCCCATTCCCCCCATACCCATATCTTCCATGGTCAACAGAGGACGGGGATCGAGGGGGGGAACGGCAGCACTTAACCCCTCTCTCGTGGCCAGTGTCCCTCGAGCGTAACCGGTCCTGTCCATGGATTGTGCGAAGATGGTATAGGCCTCACCCTGAGGCTCCACAATGACATCATAGGTTTCGGCAACGGCAATCCTGAATTCGTCAACGGTAACCGGGTTTACATACTGGCCATCTGCAGCCACGACCGTCATTTTCAGCCCGGGGATACGGATATCGAAATAGGTCATTGCCGAGCCGTTGATAAACCGTAAGCGTATCTTTTCACCGGGACGGAACAGTCCGGTCCAGTTTTTCAGCGGGGCCTGCCCGTTCATGAGATAGGTGTAGGTGTAGCCACTGACATCCGCGAGGTCAGTCGGATTCATTTTCATTTCAGCCCACATTTTCCGATCGGCAATGGTGGCTGACAGCCCCCTGGTATTCACGTCGCGGAAAAAAGAGCCAACGGTTGGTTTATTGAAATTGTAGTAATCCGACTGTTTTTTTAATTTTTTCAGCAGGCTGTGAGGATTTTCATCGGTCCAGTCAGACAACATGACCACATGCTCACGATCGTAAGCAAACGGTTCTGGCTCCCTGGCATCGATGATAATGGCACCGTATACCCCCTCCTGTTCCTGCAGACCGGAATGGCTGTGGTACCAGTAAGTCCCGTTCTGCTTAACCTTAAAGGTGTAAACGTAGGTATCATCAGGCTCTATGCCCATAAAACTCAGCCCCGGAACACCATCCATATTGGCCGGAAGAATAATGCCGTGCCAGTGAATGGACGTCTGTTCATTAAGACGGTTTTTGACCTTCAGGGTAATGGTGTCACCTTCTTTCCAGCGAAGAACGGGCCCCGGCAGGCCTCCATTGATTGTTTTGGCCTGACGCTCACTGCCCGTGATATTGACGGCCGTTTCACCAATGGTCAGGTCAAACTGAGTACCCTGCAGGGATGCGGCAACTGGCAGGCTCAGACTGGAACGCGCATTGAAACTCCATACGCCAAGACTTCCGGCTACGCCAGAGAGGGTTAACCCCTTCAGGAAAGTTCGTCGAGACGTTTTCAACAGCATGCGCATTCCCTTATTTAAAGTATGGTTACTGACAGAATTCGAGAACCGATTTAAATTAAATTACTGGTTCATCCACTTACAATGAAATGAATCTAGCACACCTTAAGAAACAAATTCATTACAATCGTGTAATGTACATAGCTGTATTACATTTACGTCATCTTCCCCACAGGTTGATTATTTTTATATATGATCATAAGGACATCTTTTATGTACCTCAGAAGGTAATTACACATGAATATATTAATCACGACCACTGCGTTTACAGCTTTATTTTGTGGGGCAGCTTTTGCTCAGTCCAGTGATATTGCCCATGAAGCACATCGATTTGTTAATAATGCCTCAGCCGTCAGTCATGTGAATTCCTCGACGCATGAAAATTTACCGGACAGGGTTAATAAAAACAACACGCCCTCATTCTCTGAAATGAATGAACATGAAAGGGCCATTGTTGCTCATTCATTTATGAACAACAGCGCGTCCTATGCGCATCAGAAAATGATTGAGGAACATAAAAAAATGCTGTCCGGCAGTGATGCAAATTCAAAGACCTCGTCTTCTTCTTTTAACGAACTGAATGCCGGAGAAAAAGCCGCTCTCGTGCATGAGCAGGTCAATAATGCCGGTGCGGAAGCACATCAGACGCAGGCAAGAAAGCTTCGCGGGCTGTATTCGACCAGGTAACTGCAGGCGGGTTAGTGCTTAGCGTCAGGTGCGCAGCAGGGCTTTACTGACGGGTTACGTAGCAGGACATGAGCCCCATATTGCTCTGCCGTAACCTGTTTCAGTCCCGTTAATCATCACCGTCGGGCTGGTCATACAGTTCCCAGAGCTTCAGGAGCAAACGGGAAACAAGATATGTTACAAAAATGACGACCATCAACGGTGCTCCCGATTAACTGACAGATGACACGCCTCCTGAAAACCCCTAGCATACGCCGCAGTGTTCATGCTAACGGCGAATTCCAGTAAATGTATTCTACCGATGTCGTAAAAGAAAATGCCTACCTTTCAGCCACCCGCTCGGGGCTGGAATCGAACGAGATCGCTACTCTTCAGCGCTCCTTGCCTTCCCGGTTTAATCTGCGGCATTTGAAAAAAAATGAATCATTAAAACTCGTACTGCAAAAGAAAGCGGGAAAATCACGTGTCGTGGCCTATAAATTTACGTCCGGTTCATTTAATTACACGGCGTATCGTATATCAGATAAAAAGTTCTATAACCTTTCCGATACTTCCGGGAAAGGCAGTCTCGATTATCCGTTACCGGCCACAGCAAGACTCAGTTCGCCTTTCAATCCTGCAAGACTTAACCCGGTATCGGGAAAAGTGAGTCCCCATAATGGCATTGATTATTCCATGCCCATGAACACGAAAATAGTCAGCGTCATCGACGGAAAAATCACCCGGGCCGAATACAACAGTACCATGGGATATTTTGTTGAAGTAACGGGAAAAGCCGGTGTTAAAACTCGCTATCTCCACCTCAATAAAATACTCGTTACTAAAGGGGCCAGGGTTACCCGGGGAGACGCTATTGCGTTATCCGGTAACAGCGGACGTTCATCCGGTCCTCATCTGCATTACGAGCTGGTCATCAATAACAATCCTGTTAACTCACTGGCGTTCCGGACGGCGGCACCCGCTGATAACAAACTCGAACAGCATGCCTTTGCGCATGCCAGAGACTACGAACGATACCTGGACTGATAACGGGACCGCGACGCGGTCCCGTCTGCCGGATTAATTTTTTTTATCGTTTTCACTTCCGTGATGTTGATGATCTCCATGCCCCCCGTGACCGTGGAAAAGATGCATGAGCGGACAAAGCAGCAGTAACAGATATGGCCAGTAGCCTGCCACATGTGACCAGTGTTCGCGCAGGAGAGCAAATGCCGCAATCGCGGCGACAGCAATAAGCGCATAGGTGGTACTTTTCATACCGGACTCCTTCTGTTCGTAACTGACCCTTCACTCAGGGTTATTTCCCGAGCCTGACACTTTTCAGACGCAACGCATTCACAATGACGCTGACGGAGGAAAGAGCCATGGCCGCCGCCGCAATAACTGGCGACAGCAGTATTCCATACACAGGATAAAGCAGACCTGCAGCCACAGGCACGCCAAGTGCGTTGTAGATAAATGCAAAAAACAGATTCTGTCGGATATTTTTCATGGTGATTTCTGACAGATGACGGGCCCTGTTCAGTATCATCAAGTCGCCTTTGAGAAGGGTGACTCCGGCACTTTCAATTGCCACATCTGTACCCGTTCCCATGGCTATACCCACGTCAGCCGCTGCCAGCGCCGGGGCATCATTCACACCGTCTCCGGCCATCGCAACCACATGGCCAGACGCTTTCAGTCGGGTTATCACTGCTTTTTTGCCATCCGGCAGAATCCCGGCTTCAACCTCATCTATTCCCAGTTTCCGTGCGACTGCTTCAGCGGTAAGCTGGTTATCCCCGGTGAGCATAACGATGCGGATCCCCGCCTGACGCAAAGCTTTAAGCGCATCCGGCGTGGTTGCTTTCACGGGATCCGAGATAGCTATCAGGCCTGCAAGGTGCCCGTCTGTGGCCACATAGATAACGGTAGCGCCTTCCATCCGCAACGTATCCGCAACGGCCTTTTGATTATCAATAACGATACTGTTTTCCTGCATAGCCAGTTCATTACCAATAACAACCCGTTGACCTTCAACATCGCCTGAAACACCTTTCCCCGACGGAGCATTGAAATCACTGACTGCGGGTATCATGATCCCCCTGTGCTCGGCTGCCCGGACTACAGCCATACCCAGCGGATGCTGCGAGCCTTTTTCCACTGCGGCCGCTACACGTAAAAGAGATGCTTCCCCACCCGGATTGAGACTGATAATCCCTGTCACCGTAGGCGAACCTTCCGTGAGCGTGCCTGTTTTGTCGACAACCAGCGTGTCCACTTTTTCAAGACGTTCAAGGGCTTCGGCATTCCTGATTAACACCCCGGCCTGGGCTCCTTTGCCTACCCCCACCATTATCGACATCGGTGTGGCCAGCCCCAGTGCGCAGGGGCAGGCAATAATCAGGACCGACACAGCCGCAATCAGACCGTGCGCCATTCTGGGCTCGGGCCCCCAGACAGACCAGATCACGAAAGCAACAACCGCGATAAGTATCACCAGAGGAACAAACCAGCCTGAAACGCTGTCAGCCATTCTCTGGATGGGGGCACGCGAACGCTGTGCATCAGCGACCATCTGAACAATTCGTGAGAGCATCGTTTCATCACCGACTTTCTCTGCACGGATGATAAGACTACCTGTCTGATTAATCGTCCCCCCAATGACAGGGTCACCCTTCGTTTTGGTAACCGGCATAGACTCCCCGGTCACCATCGATTCATCAACGGTTGTTTTGCCTTCGATCACGATACCGTCGACCGGAATACTCTCTCCAGGTCTGATGCGGAGCTTATCGCCAGGCAGGACATCTTCCGCATTAATATCCGTTTCATGACCGTCATGATCCAGCCGTCTGGCGGTTTTGGGGGCAAGGTTCAGAAGCGCAGTAATGGCGCCTGAGGTTTGTTCCCGTGCCCGCAGCTCAAGAACCTGTCCCAGCAGAACAAGCACCGTAATAACTGCTGCGGCTTCAAAATAAACGGCCACCAGGCCATCCATGTTTCTGAACGATGCAGGAAACCAGGAGGGGAAGACGGTTGCAATGACGCTGTAAACCCAGGCTACGCCGGTCCCCATTGCAACAAGGGTAAACATATTCAGGGAGCGGTTACGTAACGACATTCCGGCCCGGGCGAAGAATGGCCAGCCACACCACAACACGACAGGGGAGGCCAGAAGCAACTGCAGCCATGTGTTGTACTGTGGCGGTACTGTATTCCTCAAGTCGGGAAACAGATGAGATCCCATTTCGAGTACCAGAACCGGAAACGCCAGCAACAACCCCAGCCAGAAGCGTCTTGTCATGTCGTGAAGTTCATCACTCGGCCCCGTGGATGCCGTAGCTACGAGCGGCTCCAGTGCCATTCCACAGACAGGACAGCTTCCGGGACCACTGCGGCGTATCTCCGGGTGCATCGGACATGTCCACACACCTTCAGAATTCTCTTTTTCCGCCTGGTGGTGAGGCTGTTTTATCTGATCAGGGCTGACTTCGTGATGATCGTGGTGATGGTGATGGGAATGTTCACTGGCATCTTCGGTAAGATAACGATCGGGATGGGCTTTAAATTTACTCTCACAGCTGGCGGAGCAGAAATAAAGTTGATGGTCCTGGTATCGAATGCTGCTGTGCGCCCTGTCGGGCAGGATGGCCATCCCGCACACGGGATCTCTCACCTTATGCAATACGTGGCCCTCGTCCGGGGATAATGTCTGCTCAGAAGCAGTCTGGTTGTTGTGTTGCACTGCATTGTCATTTTTCACAGTAACTCTCCTTATGCATACCGAAGCATCTTCTGTCTTCAGGGTATGTCATGGATGCGATTACCACGAATATCGCCGGCACAGGAGTGCCTGCTACCGGCGTCCCGTTATCAGCCGTTCCGCTGACTATTCGATTCGCTGGAAGACTTTTTTACTTCCATCCGGTGAGAATGCGATAACATCGTAAGCCTCTTTTCGGGCTCCCATCTCCATTCCAGGACTTCCTGCTGGCATACCGGGGGTGGCGAGACCGTATATACCCGAACCAGACTGCATTGCCTTATGTATCGTTGTCGCAGGCACATGGCCTTCAATGATCAAATTACCGGCAACCGCGGTATGACAACTTCGTAGTCCTGCAGGAATAGCATGCTTTTCTTTCAGGGCTGACAGCGCCTGATCATTCATGACGTGAGTTCGTACTTCAAACCCGTCTTTTTCCATCGCCTTGCCCCACAGGGAACAACAGCCACAGTTTTCAGATTTGTACATATCAATCACTTTTTCACTCGCCATTGCGGGCAGTGAAAGGCCGAGAGCCAGGGCCACCAGGACCACTTTTTTCATACTCACCTCTGTATATTATCGATATAACCCCTGACGTCAGGATGAATCAGTACAGAAGGGCACCCACAGAGGATGCCCTTACAGGGTTATGACACGCTTTTTTTATGTCTGCGCAGCCAGATTAATTTGTAGGCGGCAGGAATTATGAACAGGGACAGCAGCGGAGCCGTGATCATCCCACCAATCATGGGTGCCGCGATACGGCTCATGACTTCTGAACCTGCACCGGTTCCCCAGAGTATTGGCAGCAGACCCGCAATGATCACCGCCACGGTCATGGCTTTCGGCCGGACACGCAGCACGGCACCATGATAGAGGGCTTCATCAAGACCTTCCGGTGTGAACGTCTCTTTACGGGACAATTCCGGGTGCACTTCAATGGCATGACGCAGATACATCAGCATGACCACGCCAAACTCTGCTGCCACCCCGGCCAGAGCGATAAACCCCGTTCCGGTTGCGACAGACATATGGAAGCCCTGCCAGTACAGGAACCATATCCCGCCAACCAGGGCGAACGGCAGGCTCATCAGGATCAGCAGGGCTTCATCAACCCGGCGGAATGCCAGATACAACAGGATGAAGATGATCATCACCGTCATCGGCACCATCAGCTTCAGTTTCTTGTTGGCATGCTCAAGCAGTTCAAACTGTCCGGAGAATGACACGCTGGTACCCGGTCTCAGTTTCACTTTCTGACTGATCTCCGTTTTAATGTCATTAACCACCGACACCATATCCCTGCCGCGCGCGTCAATGTAAATCCAGCTGGCTGGACGGGCATTTTCCGTTTTCAGCATAGTCGGCCCGGAAACGACCTTAATATCCGCAACATCGCCCAGCGTGATCTGCTGCTTCATCGGGGTCAGGATCGGCATCTGTTTCAGGGCCTGCGGGCTGTTCCGGTAATCCTGCGGATAGCGGATATTAATCGGGTACCGGGCCACGCCTTCAACCGTTTCCCCTACCGTCGCGCCGCCGATGGCTGATGAGATGAACAGCTGCACATCGCCCACCGTCATTCCGTAGCGGGAGGCTTTTTCCCGGTTGATATCCACATCAATGTAGCGCCCGCCTTCCAGTCGCTCTGCGAGAGCAGACACTACGCCGGGTACGGTTTTGGCGACCGCTTCGATACTCTGCGCCGTTGCATCGATATCGGACAGAACCGTTCCGGACACCTTGATACCTATCGGGCTTTTGATTCCGGTTGAGAGCATATCAATACGGTTACGGATTGGCGGCACCCAGAGGTTTGCCAGCCCCGGTAAACGGACGGTCCTGTCGAGTTCTTCAATAATCTTGTCAATCGTCATGCCTGGACGCCACTGATCCTCAGGTTTGAGCTGGATCGTGGTTTCAACCATTTCGAGCGGTGCGGAATCCGTGGCGGTCTCTGCTTTACCGGTCTTGCCAAATACAGAGGCCACTTCAGGAACGCTTTTGATTAACTTGTCCGTCGTCTGCAGGAGCGCTGCAGCTTCAGCCGGAGAGACACCCGGCAGGGTCGACGGCATATACAACAGGTCGCCCTCGTTAATCTTCGGCAGAAACTCACCGCCCACCTGGCTCAGCGGCCAGATAACGGTGAAAATGGACAAGGCCGCAACCAGCAGGGTTGTTTTTGGCCAGTGGAGAACCCGCAACAGCAATGGATGATACGCTTTGATCAGTACCCGGTTCAGGGGGTTACTGGTCTCTGCAGGAATTTTCCCCCGGATCCAGAATCCCATCAGAATCGGAATGACGATGATGGCCAGCGCGGCCGCGCCCGCCATGGAGTACGTTTTCGTGAATGCCAGCGGGCCAAACAGACGTCCTTCCTGACCTTCCAGGGTAAAGATAGGAATAAAGGACAGGGTGATGATCAGCAGGCTGATAAACAGTGCGGGTCCCACTTCAACGGAGGCATCGGTAATCACCTTCCAGCGGGTGGCGTTGTCAATCTGCTCACCCGGATGCTGATGATCCCACTCCTCAAGCCGCTTATGCGCATTCTCAATCATCACAATGGCGGCATCCACCATCGCACCGACGGCAATCGCTATCCCTCCCAGCGACATGATATTGGCGTTCAGTCCCTGGAAGTGCATGACGATAAAGGCGATACACAGACCAAGCGGCAGAGAGATAATCGCCACCAGGGCAGAACGTACGTGCCACAGGAACAGGGCACAGACGATGGCCACCACGATAAACTCTTCCAGAAGTTTGGAACTGAGGTTATCAATCGCCCGGTCGATGAGCTGGCTGCGATCGTAGGTGGTCACGATTTCAACGCCTTCCGGCAGGCTGGCCTTCAGCGTCTCAAGTTTATCCCTCACTGCCGTGATAACGTCGCGTGCATTTTTACCCGACCGCAGGATCACCACGCCGCCAGCGACTTCGCCCTGGCCGTTCAGCTCGGCAATACCACGCCGCATTTCAGGCCCGGTCTGCACGCGGGCAACATCCCGCAGATAAACCGGCACGCCGTTCTCGCCTGTTTTCAGGACGATGTTATTAAAATCATCAATGCTCTGAAGATAACCGCTGGCACGGACCATATACTCAGCTTCGGCCATTTCAACGGATGAGCCACCGGCCTCCTGGTTAGACGATTCAAGGGCCTGTTTCACTTCGGGCAGGCTGATACCATACTGAGACAGTTTTACCGGATTGACCTGAATCTGGTACTGTTTCACCACGCCGCCAACCGAAGCGACCTCAGCCACGTTCGGGATGGTTTTCAGCTCAAATTTCAGGAACCAGTCCTGCAGAGAACGCAGTTCTGAAAGGTCGTGTTTTCCGCTGCGATCGACAAGGGCATATTCAAAAATCCAGCCCACACCCGTGGCATCCGGACCGATTTCAGAACTCACCCCGGCGGGCAGTTTTCCCTGAACCTGATTCAGATATTCCAGCACGCGGGAACGGGCCCAGTACAGATCGGTGCCGTCTTCAAAAATGACATATACATACGAATCACCGAACTGTGAAAAACCACGCACAGTTTTTGCGCCAGGTACGGAGAGCATGGTGGTGGTAAGTGGATAGGTGACCTGGTTTTCTACAATCTGCGGGGCCTGGCCGGGATAGCTGGTTTTAATAATGACCTGCACATCTGACAGGTCAGGCAAGGCATCGACCGGCGTGTTAATAATCGTCCATGTACCCCAGATGCTGAGAAACAGGGCCCCCATCATGACCAGGAAACGGTTGGCGACAGAGCGCCGGATAATCCATTCAATCATCGTCGTCTCCTCAGTGCCCTGAATGCATATTTACAGGCTGGTCAGACATTGCTGGCATACTGCTTTCTGTTTTTTCAGGATGGCGCATACGTTCCAGCGCGCCCGTAATATTGGCTTCGGAGTCAATGAGGAACAGACCACTGACCACCACGGTATCGCCTTCATTCAGGCCGGAGCCGATGCCGGACTGTTGTTGTGATTCATGCAGAACGTGGATCTGTTTCGGCACAAACTTGCCTTCATCATCAACAGTAATCACGCGCTGTTCTTTGCCGGTATCGATAACGGCCTGGCTTGGTATCAGCAGCATCTCCTGGCTCTTGGTATTGAGTTTCAGATAGGCATTCATGCCCGGCTTGAGAAACTCATCCTTATTAGAAACCTGGAGACGGACCTGAAGCGTACGGGTTGTCTGATCCACGCTGGGAAGAATGTTCCATTTTTCGACATGGAATGTTTTATCCGGATAAGCCGGTACCGAAATTTCAAACTGCGACGTATCTTTCAGCAGATAGGCGATAGATTCCGGCACTGCAGCGCTGATCCAGACCGGGTCCATCCCCTGAATCTGAGCCACCACCTTATCTTTCGAAATATTCATGCCGGTGCGCAGGTCAAATGCAGTAATGACACCATCAATAGGTGCTTTAATGGTAAAACGGGTCTGGATTGTGCGGGTTGAACGCAGTCTTTGAATATCCTCTTCCGGCATACCAGCCAGACGAAGTCGCTCCAGAACCCCTTTTATCTGGGTTGGCGTACCGCCTGTACCGGATAGCAGCAGGAACTCACTTTGTGCCTCAACCCATTCAGGAATGGTGATATCGATAAGCGGAGTGCCTTTCTTCACATGATCGCCAGTAGTCAGGGGATACACTTTTTCGACGAAACCGTCAGAGCGCGCCTGCACAATGACAAACTGATACTCGTTGTAACTGACATTAGCCGGGATTGTCTGAGAATAATTCAGCATTCCTCGCGTGACATTTTGCGTTTTTAATCCCAGATTCTGAACCTGGGTTGGATCGATACGGATCCCGCCATTGCTTTTATCGCCACTTTCATCAGCATATTTTGGCACAAGGTCCATATCCATAAAGGGAGATTTTCCGGGTTTATCAAATTTGGTATCCGGTTTCATCGGGTCATACCAGAAAAGTACCTTTTTCTCCGGTGCCTTTTGTTCTGTTTGTACTGTTTTTTGTGATGAGTTTACATACTGCCAGGCAGTAACCGATATCAGCCCTCCTGCTATGAGGCTGCTGATAATTATTGCAGCATATTTTATCTTTAAAGAAGCCATACAATTTCTCGCTGAAAAATCAAAACACCTGGCATATGCGGCCGATCATTCATTCACAGTAATTCCTTAATGAATGTTCAGACGCACTGGATGTATTCGCTCCGGACAGTCAATCAGGATTGCGTAACGTTAATGCTTTTGAGTAAGGAGATATTGCCCTGCTGAATAAACGAGAAATCGACATGGTTGCCGGTTTTCAGGGCATTGATAGCGTCGTCTGCATTAACAAAAGTGAAGCGCATGGTCATTGCAGGCCAGCCCACCGCAGGGATTGCTTCGTGCGAAATGGTGATCTTTTTACTATTTATATCAATTTCTTTAACGACACCGGTGCCCTTGATAACCTGCTGTACCGAAGCATCACTGGCAGTATTCATATCGCCATGCTGATGTGTTTCAGCATGAAGACCGGCAGAAAACATGACAGAGAAGGCACCAAATAAAACAGCTTTAAGTGAATTACGCATTTTTAATTTCCTGATTAATTAAATAAATTTATTCTACCCAACCGCCACCCAGCGCAGTAAACAGATTAATTTCGTTAACCTGTCGGGAATAGGTAAGATCGAGAATGGTTTGCTGCGTAGCGAAGAGGGAACGTTCTGCATCCAGCACTTCGATGTAACTGACAGCACCACTTGCATACAATCCTCTGGCTCGCTGGAGAGTTATCTGAAGTGAATCAAGATAACGCTGCTGTGACTCAAGTTGCTGGCTAAGGCTGTCGCGCAGCGCAAGCGTGTCGGAAACATCCTTAAAGGCTGACTGAATTTTTTGTTCGTAATTAACCACCGACTGTTGCTGGCGAATTTCAGCCAGCTTCAGATTGGCTTTATTCCTGCCAGCATTAAATATAGGAATTTCAATTTTAGGGATAAAATTCCACATTCCACTTCCTGACGTAAACAGGCTGGACAGCTCCGTACTGCTTGCGGAAAGGCCACTGGTCAGGGTAATGGACGGGAAAAAGGCCGCCCGCGCTGCGCCAATATTCGCATCAGCCGCTTTCAGCTGGTATTCCGCCTCCATAATATCCGGTCGCTGCAGCAAAATTTGTGACGACAGGTTTGATGGCAGTTTAACTGGCGCGATCTCACCGCCTTTCATCCCTTTTTCTGGCGGCAGTGCACGGTACGTTCCCAGCACCAGTTGCAGGGCATTGTTTGCCTGAGCCAGATCGCCTTCTCGTTTGGCTATCTCAGCGCGGGTACTTTCGATTTGTCCCCTGGCCTGTTCAAGCGCCAGCACATTCGTACTCCCGGTCACGAGCTGTTGCTCAACGAAAGCATAGGACTGTTCGTAATTTTTCAGCGTTTCCCGCGCGATACGGAGTTGTTCATACGCCAGTTGCTGGCTGAAATAGCTTTGTGAAACGCTGGAGACCAGCAGGATATGTACAGCCCGACGGGCTTCTTCGCTGGCAAAGTAGTTCTGGCGATCAGCGTCACTCATGTTCTTGAGCTTGCCGAAAAAATCGAGCTCATAGCGGAGTTCCAGACCCGCGTCGTACTCCTGTGTGGTCGGCTTGTCGCCTTTCAGACCACCGCTGTAGGTGATCCCGGATGAGGCATTCAGCTGGGGATAACGATCTGCATCCGTGACGTTGAACTGGGCCCGGGCCTCTTCAACCTTCAGGGCAGCCATTCTCAAATTACGGTTATTAGCAAGGGCTTCCCCGATCAGCCGGGTAACCTGGGGATCGACAAAAAAGTTACGCCAGCCCGTATCCTGATAACCATTCACTGCTGGCGTCAGGCTGTTTCGGGACAGTGAAAACTGCTGGGGTACCGGTGCTGCCGGGCGCTGATATTCAGGTGCCAGAGAGACACAACCAGCCAGGATGAATATCGTGCTGATGCTGAGTAATTTTAATTTGAACATAACGCTTCTCGTCCAGGCAGACCTGGTAAATGGTTCAAATGAAGTCCAGAGTATTGATAGGGATACTTTACCGAACGCTCTCTGTTTGCCGGGTGACAGGATAATGACAATGTTGTCATTATTGCTGTAATCCGTTGATAACGATCGTGAGCGCAATAGAATGACCGTAGCAGCCGACCGGGGAGCAAGATGAAAATATTGATCGTCGAAGACGAAATTAAAACAGGTGAATATCTCAGCAAGGGACTGTCAGAGGCAGGGTTCGTGGTGGATCACGCCGATAATGGTCTTAGCGGATACCATCTCGCCATGACTGCCGAGTATGATTTAATCATTCTGGACATCATGCTGCCTGATGTGAACGGCTGGGACATCATCCGTATGCTGCGCTCGGCCGGAAAGGGGATGCCGGTCTTGCTGCTGACGGCCCTTGGCACGATTGAACACCGGGTCAAAGGACTGGAACTGGGAGCGGACGATTATCTGGTTAAACCCTTCGCGTTTGCCGAACTGCTCGCCCGGGTAAGGACCCTACTGAGGCGGGGAAACACGCTGATCACGGAAAGTCAGTTTAAGGTGGCTGACCTCTCGGTTGATCTCGTCTCCAGAAAAGTCAGTCGCGCCGGAAACCGCATTGTGCTCACCAGTAAAGAGTTCAGCCTGCTGGAATTTTTCATTCGCCATCAGGGTGAAGTGCTACCCCGCTCCCTGATTGCCTCTCAGGTCTGGGACATGAATTTTGACAGCGACACTAACGCGATTGATGTCGCCGTAAAGCGACTTCGCGCGAAAATAGACAACGATTACGGGACAAAGCTGATCCAGACAGTCCGGGGCGTGGGCTACATGCTGGAGGTCCCGGATGCATAGCAAACCGTCCAGACGCCCGTTCTCGCTCGCGCTGCGGCTGACCTTTTTTATCAGCCTGTCCACGATACTGGCTTTTATCGCCTTCACCTGGTTTATGCTGCATTCGGTTGAAAATCATTTTGCCGAGCAGGATGTCAGCGATCTGCAGCAAATCAGTACCACACTGAATCGTATAATGCAGTCCCCGGCGGATCCGGATGAAAAAAAAATAAGCAAAATAAAGGAGTCGATTGCCAGCTACCGCAACGTTGCCTTTTTGCTCCTCAACCCCAGGGGGGAGGTGCTCTTCAGTTCAGCGCAGGGGGCAGCACTACGCCCGGCCGTGAATTCAGCAGATTTTAACGAGCACAGCCGCGCACGGGATGTCTTTCTCTGGACGGTGGAAGAGCCTGCGGGTCCGATGCACGCCGAATCCGGAATGAAAATGGACACCTACCGGATTATCGCCTCCTCTGGTCAGGCGATTTTTCAGGGTAAACAGCAGAACTATGTCATGCTGACTGGCCTCTCCATAAATTTCCATCTCCACTATCTCGATGCGCTGAAAAAGAATCTGATTGCGATTGCCGTCGTGATAAGCCTGCTGATTGTTCTGATCATTCGTATCGCCGTCCGGCAGGGACATCTGCCCCTTCGTAATGTCAGCACGGCCATTAAAAACATCACTTCCGAGAATCTTGATGCGCGGCTGGAATCGACACGCGTTCCCATTGAGCTGGAGCAGCTGGTTATCTCGTTCAATCATATGATTGGAAAGATTGAGGATGTCTTTACCCGCCAGGCCAATTTCTCTGCCGATATCGCCCACGAGATCAGAACGCCCATCACCAATCTGGTGACGCAGACTGAGATCGCACTGAGTCAGGACCGGACGCAGAAGGAGCTCGAGGATGTCCTCTACTCCAGTCTTGAAGAGTATAACCGGATGACCAAAATGGTCAGCGATATGCTGTTTCTGGCCCAGGCGGACAATAACCAGCTGATACCTGACAGGGTCAGATTTGATCTCAGAGCGGAAGTCCTGAAAGTCTTCGAATTTTTCGAAGCCTGGGCCGAAGAACGCAATATCACGCTCAGGTTTAACGGGATGCCCTGTCTGGTTGAGGGCGATCCACAAATGTTCAGAAGAGCAATCAATAACCTGCTGTCCAATGCCCTGCGTTATACCCCGGAGGGACAGGCCATCACCGTCGCCATCAAAGAACAGGAAAATGTTTTTGACCTGGTGATTGAAAATCCGGGAAAACCTATCCCTGAGGAGCATTTATCAAGGCTGTTTGACCGTTTTTATCGGGTGGATCCGTCCAGGCAACGAAAAGGAGAAGGCAGCGGCATCGGTCTTGCTATCGTGAAGTCCATTGTGGAAGCACATCACGGAAGAGTAAATGTGGAATCAGACGTACGCTCCACGCGTTTTATCTTATCCGTGCCCAGACTGGAGAAAATGATCCCGGAAACCCAATGCTGAAAATAAAGATGTAAATGACAAAGATGTCATTAGCCTGTCATGCAGCAAACAGAAGCCATTCGATATAATTAGTGCAACTTATCAGGAAGGCATTATTACTTCATCCATACACGGCATCAGCACAAGCCAGGAGTTGTATTAAAGCCTCATCCCGGCGGAATAAGGTCTGTAGAGTTGTCAGTTGTACTACTGAGGACACAGATCGAAATTCACGGACATCACTAATTCAGAAATGGAGAGTTACCATGAAAAATATCGTCTTAGCATCAGTGTTAGGTTTGAGCTTAATTTCTACGGCCTGGGCCACTGAAACCGTAAATATCCATGAGCGTGTCAATAATGCTCAGGCTCCGGCCCATCAGATGCAGTCTTCTTCAACTCCAGCCGCCATCCAGGGGGCAGCCCCACGGATGGCCGGTATGGATCAGCATGAACAGGCTATTATTGTTCATGAAACCATGAACAATAGTTCAGCAGATGCACATAAAAAAATGGCGGAAAGTCATCAGAAGATGATGGGAACTGGCACCGTTAACGCTTCCCGTCCGGCGACTTCGTTTGCGGCGATGAATGAACATGAAAGAGCAGCTGTTGCCCATGAATTTACGAATAACGGTCAGTCCGGCCCCCATCAGGCTATGGCTGATGCACACCGCCGCATGATCAATGCGGGCTGATGACAACTGAAGTTTCCGTGCGGTTACCCTTTCCTTGATAGATTGTCCCTTATACGGATATGTTGTTATTTTTTGCCCCCTACAGGGGGCTTTTTTGTCTGACTCAGCTAAACTTATCCGGTAACCATCTGAAAGGGTTTATTATATGAAAATCACAAATTCGCTTTTTGTTATACTGATGTTATCCCTGCCAGCGATTTCCGCAGAACATTCAGAAATGAAAATGTCAGATATATCCTCATCGGCATCGTCACAGGAATATATGTCCGGCATGAAAGGTATGCATGACAAAATGATGGCCGCTGTAAAAGAGTCCGATCCCGACAAGGCTTTTGCGAAAGGCATGGTAGCACACCATGAAGGGGCAATAGCAATGGCTGAGACCGAGCTAAAATACGGAAAAGATCCGGAAATGAGAAAGCTCGCGCAGGACATCATTAAAGCTCAAAAAGGTGAAATTGAGCAGATGAATAAATGGCTTGGTAATCAAAAATAATGATTGCGGAAATAATATATTGCGCGTACAGTCAGAGTGTTCCCGGGCACGGGAACCTGTTAATCGTTAATTAATCAAAACCCGATTCATTTCGGGTTTTTCCTTTTAACCCCCCCAACGCATGCACTGCACCGAGTGAAATTCACCTGAGCCAATTCTGCTTGCTTATTATTTCGATGGGAATTGCTGATTTTAATTAAGTCTATGTTTTAAAGGTGTTTCTCATGCCTGGGTTTGGCAGGGGTTCGTCCTGTTCTCTGGTCATGCGCAATGGCAATTCGCAGTCAGGGCTCAAGACTACTTTTACCTCTTTTTTAACAGAAAGTTTCTGGACCCGATACTTGCCGGAAACATCATCTGCTGTTCATCCCGACCAATAAAACGAAGGTATCACTCTCGTTTGAATCTCACTTACTTTCCATTTTGTAATAAAGAATCAAGTTTTCCAGTGATATATCAATACCAACTTTTTTTAATAACCTTTTTCGCGCAGTGTATATTTCTTTCAGCATATCTTCATAACCCTGACCAAGGTGAATTTGTTTATGGCAATTGCAACACAGAGATATGATATTTTCTTCAACATCAAGAGATGTGTCAAAAGCATCTTGCCTGGACATAGGTACAATGTGATGAGGTTCTGTGTAATTTAAGGATGAATTTCGCCTTCTGAATGTTGGGTGGTCACTATCGACTTCACATCTGTAACCTGCTTTATTCAGCGCATTTTGGGATACACCTTTACTCCTGGGATACGAGAGGCCATTTTTTACTTCTATTGCATTTTTCTTTGGTTTGGCTTCCCCTGTATATTCAAACGTCTGAACGTTGTCAAAGATATTACTTTTCTCTATGGCATTGATCAACTCATCGTCAGAGTAATACTCACTGCTGGCCATTTCTGTTGTACCAAAAAAATCCAGTTCGTTAATTGCCTGAACAAGTTCCTCACGAATTGTCCATAAGTTTCTTTTGGGTTTTCCGCCGATTTCTTTACTCTTCATTACGGTAATGAATTTTGTACCGGATGCGATATTTCCGACACCTTTAACCTCGAATCTACCAAGTTCTTTTTGAACTCTGCCACCCAGTCCGTTTATGACTCCATTAGCACTCATGCTGTGCAGGTCGTACTTCTTACCAATATCGAAGCATGTGCAGGAATGATTTGGCTCAATAAACCATTTTTTTAACGCTGCAATACTTTTTGTGTCAAAAACTTTATCATTTGTTAATAAAGTTTTCCATTCTTCCACACTGATATCAATGTCACAGACATACTCTCCATCAATCACTTCGCATATTTTTTTAATCACATTCATTCCCCTGTTATACAGATAGTCATAATGAAAATATAAAGCTCGCTAACCGGTATGGTTGCGTAAGGACCGTAGTCTCTCAGAGACCGTGCTTTCTTTTTTTTCAGGCCTGGACACTAAAGGGTCTGTTGCACCCCGAAAAAATTTGTTGCGGGGATTGCTCATTGAGATGAGCCTCTGCTCGATCATACCAGATCAGCAGGCTGCCCCCAATGCTATGGCTTCTTAGTTTGGCCATTATCCGGCCTTCCTCACGACCAATAAAATAGAGACATTACCCGTGACGCTGCCACCGTCTCAGCCCGGAACGATCAGTGAGCGCTTCTGATGACCTTCGGTTTTTTTAACGAAGCGGGTGGGATACGGTTTGTTGCTGAAATCTTAATAATAACCAACAACTGATGCTAATTTCGCACTTTTAACATATATGAATATAAATGTTATGAATAATTGCATTTACAGGAAATATCATGCGTTTTGTCATCCGGGATCCGAAAAAAGGCATAGTCGGAAGGATGATTGAAGCCCGAACTTCGTCTGATAAAATGCGCAATGACACGGATACAAGACGGAGAAGTTCCTGATGCGCAGCAAAGAGGCCCACAAAATATGCATTTGCTTATCCTGTATTGAAGAGCCTTATCTCCACTCACTGATTGAAAAAAAGGGGAAAAAACATCGCTGTCATTACTGCGGAGATAAGGCCAGTAGCTTCAGCCTTGACGTAATTACGGAAATGACTGAAACGGCAATCAGTCAGCATTACATCCGCACAGCGGCAGACCCATCAGATATGGAATACGCCATGAGCAAGCACTGCGATCATGAGTGGTACCGTAAAGGCGAGGAAATCTGTCAGGTCATCGCGGATTTGTTACATACCGACAGTGCTGTAGCCCGGGACATTCAGCAACTGCTGGAAGAAAAGCACAGTGACAGGGACTGCATGATTATGGGGGAGGAAACCGAATTTGCGTCCGGTTCGCAGTATATGAAGAAAACGCGCCAGGACACGGAGGATTTTGATGTGATGTGGAGACAGTACGTCAGGTCACTGAAAACCCAGTCCCGCTACGTCAACCCGTCAGTCACTGCGACCCTGGACGGCATTTTTGCGGGAATAGATCAGATGAAGAGCCGACATGATCAGTCCGTGATCATGGATGCCGGCCCTGACACAGCCCTGAATTTTCTATACCGGGCAAGATACAGCGCCGGTCATGCAAACCTTGAACAGATACTGGTTCTGCCGGATCGTGAACTCGGTCCACCTCCCCACCGCTTCAGTGGGTCAAACCGGATGAGTGCCAGAGGGATTTCGGTATTCTATGGTGCCAGTACTGTTAAAACTGCTATTTCGGAGATTCGCCCTCCTGTCGGCTGCAAGGTGGTATCTGCTCGTTTTAATCTCATACGACCGCTGCGGCTACTGAACCTGCCCGCGCTTGAAAACGTCTGGCAGGGCGGCAGTATGCTGGATCCGGAATATATAAAAAAGCGATCGCAGGTTGCCTTTTTGCACAAACTGACCAGCCGCCTTGTAGTACCGGTTCTCCCGGGTGAAGAGGATTTTGACTACATCCCCACTCAGGTCATTGCTGAATACCTGGCTGATGACACCGGACTTGCACTTGATGGTATGCTTTATCCATCTGTACAGCAGTCAGGTGAAGTCTCACTGGAACATTTTAATGTTGTACTGTTCCATAAAGCGTCATGCGTTCACTATCTGAATTTTCCTGACAAGAAAGACTGTCACATCAGTTACGGGCATGCATACAGTGAGGAAGACTGGGAAGACGATATCTGCGTTACCCATATTCAGGAGTACGGAGAGCAACTGGATCTGTCACAACCCTACGAGCACAACCCGCTTACGCAGGATATCCGGCCTCCGGCACTGAAAATCGATCTCTCTTCGGTCTGCGTTCACGATATCCAGAAGGTATGTTTTAAATTCTCTTCCCTGCCAGTCAGAAGGGATACAGATGTTATACAA
>NZ_JANQCE010000012.1:0-68077 GCF_042055345.1 Klebsiella sp. C349492 | reverse complement strand
ACCTTGCTTATATCTGTCCCAGATAATCGCCTTCTGCTCTGGCGTGTAGTTAATCCGAGTTCTTCGTTTCATGGCAACGTCCCCCTTGATTAAGGATAGCGTTGCATCGACCCATTGAACTCACAGCCAGGAGCGGACGTTTATTTTTATAATCAAGTAAAAAAGAATCACTGATAAATATAAGTTTCTGCGTTAATTAGCTTTTAATTAAACTCCTCTGGGCTTCCTGGTTATGAAAGCCCGTTGTTTTTATTCATTATACTTCACCACTAATTAGTTTTTTTCCGGGCTCACAACCATCCAGACAGCAACACCTATAATTGCCGCCCCTATAATGAAGCCATTGTTAACGATTTCGCCCAGCACAATATATCCCCACAGCATGCCAAACGGAGGAATTAAGAATGTCACTGTTAATGAACGTAACGGCCCGACATCGGCAATCAGACGGAAATACAATATGTAAGCAAACGCAGTACAGATCACTCCCACTGCAATTACGCTTACCCATGCCTCTTGCTGTAGCCAGTCAACAGTAGGGCCAATGCTGGTGCTCCAGAGAAAAAAAGGCATCAGAAAAATAGATGCCCCCATCTGGCTACCGAAGGCGACAATTTTAGGATCGAGTCCGCCTTTGTTGGAAATCCAGCTTCGTGTCAGAAAACTGGCGACCCCATAACAACCGGTAGCGATGAGACAGGCAATAACACCGGCAATTTGCTTATCCGCAGACGATGCTTCACCAATTGTGGTGATCACAATGATGCCGACAAGTCCCAGGAGCATGCCAGCCCATTTTCGGAGTGTCAGTTTTTCCGCAAAACATGAAAATCCAACGAGTGCCCCCATCAAAGGCGTTGTTGCATTCAAAATGGCTGAATACCCGGCAGGTAGCCATTTGGCCGCAAGGCAATACATCAGAAAGGGCAACCCGGAGTTAATCACGCCAAGTACCACTGAGGACTTGAATTTACCTTTAAAATCAAAAGAGGATTTAAGCATAAACAAAATAACCGCGAGGCCTGCAAAGCCAAAAAACACCCGCAAAAAAGCGGTGTTAATGGCACCGAATTGCGGCACAGCTATACGCATAAAGAGAAAGCTCGCCCCCCAAATAGCGGCAAGCAGGAGTAACCGGAGATAGTCAGCAACACGCATAACAGTTCCTTTTTCTTTGAAGGGGAAGTAACAACGAAACTGTGAATCATGCCAGACATGTCGACAAACAAGATTTTTGTTTATACTTAAGATTTTCTAACTTATAAAGCACAATATCTGATGAAAATCCCACCTTTACATGCGCTTATGTGTTTTGAGTCTGCGGCCAGACTTATGAGTATGAAGGCCGCTGCTGAAGAATTATGCGTAACGTCCAGCGCTGTCAGCCAGCAGATTGCAAAACTGGAAAACGTGACGAACACTCGATTGTTCATACGCAGTCCTCGTCGTCTCGAACTGACAACTGAGGGGCGCATCTATCTGAGGGCGATACGGCCCGCTTTCAGCCAGATAGCAGAAGCAACACAACGCTTAACGAATGATGGAAAGGCAAATAAAGTAACGATTAGTTGCACAAGTGGTTTTGCCATTCAATGGCTGCTGCCACGGCTGCCTGCATTTGAAAAAGCCAACCCGGGTGTGGAAGTACAAATCAGTACAACCAACAGACAGGTTGATTTACTGTCTGAAGGGATTGATTTCGCTATCCGGCACGGCGCTGGTAGCTACCCTGGAATGGAGTCTGAGTGCCTGGTGAACGATAAACTTCTCCCGATCTGTAGCCCCCGATTAATTGCACCGGAACACGAACTCTCATCACCGATCGATATTGCAGAGTACACGCTGTTGCATGATGAACACCGACTGGACTGGTCCGTCTGGTTTCGTGCACTGAGTATTGCCAATGTGAATACTGACACTGGTCCTGTTTTCGTCGATTCCAACGGCGTGATTGAGGCCGCAATCGCAGGTAAAGGTATTGCGCTTGTTCGCAGTGCTCTTGTTCAGGAAGAACTTGCAAGTGGCTTGCTGATTAACCCGCTGAAAATGCCGGTTGATTCGCCGATTGCGTACTACCTGGTGTACGAAGAGTCCGCTATATTGCAGAAGATAAGTCGCCGGTTCCGTGACTGGATTACAACAGCAGCCAATAAATACCCAGCGATACAAGGCGAGAGAAAATAAAGATGTTGATTCAGGTTCAATCTAATTCATAAGGTCACAAATTCCGCTCCTCGCTCATTGCAGACAGCTAAGGGCCAAAACTAACACTAACCTTATAATTGAAGCGACATCGTGTTGCAGTCACTTTGAACATGGCACTGCTTCATTATTTAGACAGCGGTATCAGGCATGATTTTTCTCCACCATTCAGGTTTCATATCTTGAAATGAGTGAAATTGTGGCGAAAACAAAGCGCGCTCGTTGTGGTCAAAAATACCGCTAAGCAAAGCAATCACCGGATCGTCATCGATAGCGCCGACAGAGGTGCCACACCGGGCGCAAAATGCCCTGGATGAAGCCGTGGATGAGCGGAACAGGGAAGGCACTCCCCCTTCGCCAGTCCATTCAACATCATCCGAGTGGAATTCAAGCCATACTGCGGTCTGGCAGCCAGAATGCTTCTGGCATATATCGCAGGAGCAGGAATGAGAGGAAGAAGGGTTCACCGCTGTGAATCTGATAAATCCACATAAACACCCACCAGACAATTTCTTATCCATACCAGTCGATCCCTTATCAACGCTAACAAAGTGTTAAAGATAGCATCGACCCGTTGAACTCACAGCTCAAAGCAGACAGTCACGTTCAACATCCCTTCGCCACGATGAGGCTACATTAGCCTTTATAAAGCCGATGTTCTGAGCCCTCAATAATGGAGGCTCAATATTATCTCGTACTACGGCAGCTATTTTTCTTTCAATAACTTACCCACCAAATCAGCAACCTGCACCTTATTGAGGTCTGATAACGGGAAGTGGGTATTTCCGTTCCCCCTATATAGGGAAGGTGCGTCGTGCAGATGGTCAGCGTGTCCGCAACGTCATTCCCGCATCAATAAATCAGCCGCGTATCGCCTCTAGCCAACCGGCTACCGTCTCCGTGGTTCTGCGTTCCTGATCGCATTCAATGACCAGCGGTTTTTCCCGACGAGCGGCCGGAGCAAGGACAGCGAGGATATCCTCGCTGTCACCTTTGCCGTAGCCGCCGTGGGTAATGAAGGGGATGAGTAATTTACCCGCAAGGTTGTGGGTACTCAGAAAGGTTTGCACCACGGGAGGCACGCTGGTTCCCCAGATGGGGAAGCCTAAATAAACCGTCTCATAGCGCCCGATATCCGCGACGCTATTTTTTAATGCCGGCTTTGTTCCCCGGGCACGCTCGTTTTTTGCCTGTTCAACGGTCTGGAAATAGTCCTCCGGATAAGGCGCAGCCGGTTCGATTGCAAACAGATCGGCTTTCAGGCTGCGATGAATGACGCCGGCAATCACCCGCGTATTCCCGCTACGTGAAAAGTACGCCACCAGAATACGGCTGCTGCCCCGAACGTTGGCGGCTGCGGACGCCGCCGGCGCCAGCGTGACGCTAGCCAGCGTAAGCCCGGCCAGCGCCGTAATTAACGCTCTGCGGGTGGGATCGTGTTCCATACCGGTTCCTCTACCTGCTCGCCAGCGCCTGCTGCAGCGCGCGTTCGGCCCGCATGGCGGCATCGTTTTCACCATGCTCGCGCAGTACCTGTGCCAGCTGCCGCAGCTGTCCTGCCGTCAGGCCGACCCGCATGCTTGCCCGCGTATGCGATAACAGCTGCGCTTCAACCCCGGGCGTAGCCGCTAATGCGCCCACCGTTGCCAGCTCGCGGCTTTGCCAGTCGAGATTATCGCGGGCAAAAATGTCACCGAACAGGTGCGTTTGCAGGAACTGATTAATGACCGGCGCAAAATCAAAAAGCGGCCCCTGAACCGGAGCCCCGGAGATTTTGGTCTGATTTGCGGTGCCGGTGCGGAGAAGTTCCTCCCCGACGGGAACCGGTTTGCCCGGTTCTTTACCCTCAACGTCTGCGATGCCCCGCTGTTTGCGCGCTTCAACCACTTTCATCAGCTCATTAAGCGCATTCAGGCTGCGGGGGAAACCCGTATAGGCATAGAGCTGGACGAGAATCTCTTTGGCTTCGTTTATCGTGAGTCCGGCGTCCAGACCCTGATTAAGCGCCGCATTAAGCTTATCCATCTGACTGCTGGCCATTGATGCCGCAATCAAAGGGATAGCCTGCTGTCGGGCAGACAACGAGTCTGAAACGGTTTGTTCTTGATTCATTTCTGTGGCTCCTTTCGTCACCGGCGCGGCATTTGCCGTGAGGCTAAAACCCCAGGTCAGCAGTGCCGCTGCCGTTAATGCCTTAACGGGCGTGGTATTGTTCATCCGTCACTTTCTCCATCCAGTTCACTCTTTTGCCATCCACAATCCCGGTTATCGCCAGATGCGTCATGGCGCTGCCCGGCGCTGCGCCATGCCAGTGCCTGACGCCCGGCGGGCAAGAGACGACATCGCCAGGGCGAATGACCTGTACCGGCTGGCCTTCCTGCTGCGTAAGCCCTACGCCGTAGGTCACAATGAGCCTCTGACCCGCAGGGTGCGTATGCCAGGCGGATCGCGCTCCGGGCTCAAACGTGACATAAGCTGCGGAAACGTTGATGTCGCTATCCGGCCTGAAGAGCGGATCAACCCGGACGCGGCCGCTAAAATTTTCCGCCGGCCCGGATACCGCGTTCTGACTACCGGCGGCGGCAATATGGACGGCGGCATTTTGCTCCGCGGCCGAGGATGTAAAAGCAATGAGCGGCAGCAGTAGCCCGAGGTAGCGTAAACGTTGAGTCATACAAAGCGTCCTTATCGTTGGAAGGGGATGGCCTGCGATGATTCTAACGAGGGGGCGATGTCGTCAGGCTGACGAACGCCTGACAATTGCGTCAGCCTGGCCCGCCAGCCTTTTTGCCTCCCCCGCCCCGGCGAAGGCGCTGCCGGTTTTTTTATCCGGCTGCATTGCCAAAGTCAGTCCAAACGTGTTGATCCCCCCTTCGCTGCGCGCAAAGACGTCCCCCCGATGCATAATCGCCACGGCACGGACGATCGATAACCCCAGCCCATGATGCGTATCACTCCGCGCACGAGATGAGTCGACGCGATAAAAACGTTCAAAAAGCCGACGCAAATGCGCTGCCGCAATGGGATCGCCTGGGTTCGAAACCTCAACGCAGGCTTGATTATTCTTTGCGCTCAACCTGACGGTTACCGTACTTTTAGCGGGCGAATGCCTTGCGCTGTTTTCCAGCAAGTTGGCCAGTGAACGGTGGAACAACCGCCGGTCAATATGCGCGGTGACATCGCCTTCAACGTCAAGGGAAAGCTGTTTCTCAGCAAAGGAGGGTTCGACATACTCCGCTGTTTTAAGCGTCTCCTCACGCAGGGAGACCGGCGCAAGCTGGGAGGCATGTTCGCCCGCGTGCGCATGGGACAGAAACAGCATGTCGTTAACGATCGACGTCATTCGCTCAAGCTCTTCGAGATTTGACCCCAGCAACTCTTCCAGCTCATCATGCGAACGTCGACGTGAGAGCCCCAGCTGCGTCTGGCCAATCAGGTTGGTCAGCGGCGTACGAAGTTCATGGGCAACGTCGGCGTTAAAACTTTCAAGCTGTCGCCAGGCGACCTCCTGACGCTCCAGCACTCCGTTAAAGGATGAGGCTAGCTGCCGTAGCTCTCCGGGCAATGCGTTGGTATCCAGGCGCTGGCCGTGATCCCCCGGCGCGAGATGCTGCGCCTGTTTACCGAGCGCCCCCACCGGCCGCATACCAATCCTTGAGACCATATAGCCCAGCAAAGCGACGATAAATACCCCCAATGCGGCAATAACCAGCAGCGTATGGGTGAACGCATCGAGAGTGCCCATGTACGGCGTGGAGTCGATGGCAACCACGTAGCGTAGCGCAGGTCTTTCGCCGTTTGCGGGGATAGTTTTTACTAACAGGAACAGCGAGCATGCGCCTTCCGATGCGCCGGGCGCTTTATTAAAGCCCTCCCGCAACGCGGACCACTCAACCCCAACCGGCGGCGTTCCCCCCACGCTGAATCGTGGATTATTGCTCACTATCCAGTAGCGAACGCGCTCGCCTTCTGAATTGGCCAGCACGGTGAATTTATTGGCCAGCGTTGACCAGCCGTCGGCCGAGGTACGCGCGGCGATCCACGGGCTCATTAATGACTCACGGAATAACAGCTCGTTGTGCATCTGCTTTTGCAGCGAGTCGTGCAACGAGCTTCGCAGCAGAATGCCGATAACCGAGACGATCAGCAGTGCGGATAGCGCGAACATCAGCGCCAGATGGACTGAGATGGAGCGTCTGGCCATGCTTATCCTCTTCATTTATTCAGGCCTGACTTCGAGGACGTATCCCATACCGCGTACGGTATGAAGTAATTTAACGGCGAACGGGGCATCAACTTTGGCCCGCAGGCGTTTAATGGCGACCTCAACCACGTTGGCGTCGCTGTCAAAATTCATGTCCCATACCTGCTCAGCAATCATCATCTTCGACAGGATTTCTCCCTGATGACGGGCAAGAAGGCTCAGCAGAGAGAACTCTTTGGCGGTCAGCTCCAGCCGCGAACCGGCGCGAAACACCCGGCGAGCCAGCAGGTCGAGATGCAGATCGTGAATTTGCAACTGGGTGATATCAACCCCATCCGTTGACCGGCGCCGCACCAGCGCCTGAATGCGCGCCACCAGCTCAATGAGTGAGAACGGTTTGGGGAGGTAGTCATCAGCGCCGAGGCGAAGCCCTTTGACGCGCTCGTCAACCGATCCCCGCGCGGATAGCATCAGCACGGGGGTTTGTTTACTGGCCCGCACGCCCTCAAGCACCCGGTAGCCATCCATTCCCGGCAGCATCACGTCGAGGATTATCGCGTCGTAGTCGAATTCCAGCGCGTAGTGAAGCCCTTCAGCGCCATCGGCAGAAACATCCACCGTAAATCCGGACTCACCCAGCGCACGGCTGAGATAGGTTGACGTTTTTTCTTCATCTTCGACTAACAGCAGACGCATAACGAGACTTCCTCTTAACCTTTCAACGGCGCTTCAACATCGGAATAAACCTGCACGGCATCCGGCAGCCGTTGGCCCTGGATAGCGATCGCATCCAGCGAACGGCTGAGCTCGGCCATCTCGGCGGGCGTCAGCGAGACTCCTGCGGCAGCCGTGTTTTGCCGCATATGGTCTTGGTTTGTGGTGCCGGGGATCGGGACAATCCAGGGTTTGCGAGCCAGCAGCCATGCCAGCGCTATCTGACCTGGCGCGGCATTTTTTCTTATCGCCCAGGCTTTCAGTAACTCAACCAGCTGTATGTTGTGCGCGAGGTTATCGGGCGAGAAGCGCGTTTCCGTCGCGCGGAAATCACCGGCGGCAAACCGGGTATTCTCATCAATCCAGCCGGTTAAAAACTGCACGCCTAACGGGCTCCACGGCACAAACCCAATTCCCAGCTCTTCGCATACCGGAAGCACGTGCTTTTCCGGTCCCCGCCAGAGCATCGAATATTCGCTTTGTACGGCGGTGACGGGTACGGCCGCATGGGCCCGCCTTAACGTATTGATGCCCATTTCCGACAGTCCCCAGTGCAGGACTTTTCCCTGATCCATTAAATCCTTAATCACGCCGGCGACATCTTCGATCGGAACCTGAGGATCGACCCGGTGCTGATACAGCAAGTCGATGCGATCGGTCCGCAGGCGTTTGAGCATATTTTCGACAACCGCTCTGATATGCTCCGGCCGGCTGTTGAGGCCCGGCAGGCGCTTGCCGGTCTGCTGATCGATGTTCCAGCCAAACTTCGTGGCGATAACGATTTTATCCCTGAAAGGAGCCACCCCTTCCCCGAGGATCTTCTCCACTTCGAAGGGACCGTAGGCTTCGGCTGCGTCAAAAAACGTCACGCCCTCATCAAATGCCCGGCGAATAATATTCACCATCTCGGGACGCCACGGGGTAGAGGTGTCGTATTTACGGCTCATGTTCTGAACGCCCAACCCCACGGCGGAGACTTCCAGCTCCCCGAGCCTGCGTCTGCCCGGCGTAGCGGAGCGCTGGCTGCCTTGTCCGGATGAATCCGACGAAGAGGATTTCCCTGCTGCCAGGGCGTGGGGAAGCAGTGACGCCGCGGCGATGCCGGCTCCGGCCGCTAAAAGCTTACGTCGCCCGGGCAGCGCCGGATTGTTTTGGCTTTTCATGGTTCGCTCCTTTTCTGCGCTAATTGAACATCAGCCTCGTGTAATCTGCGGTCATTGTGCCGCCTGATTGCCAACATAAAGCTGACGGTTGCCTGACAGCCCTGTCAGAAACTGGCGCCTGCCAAACCGCGGCTTCCTGACAAAAATGTTATTGGCCTGTCACGATGCTGACAGTCCTCGCTCCCTACTCTGAATCCGCAATTTTGATCTTGCGGACCTGCATGGACAGGCCGTTACTCGTTGGGAGATACCATGAAATTCACGCTGTTAAGCGCCATGCTGTTTACGGCAATGGCCGGAATCACCTCGGCCCATGCGGCTGATTACAAAAAGAATCCGTTTACTCTCGTCTATGACGGCGCCATCACCGAAAACGTCAAAGGCAAGGTCAACATCCACCCGGTGAAATACGATCTGCACGGCATCCAGATTGCCGCGAACGTCTATACGCCGGCCAACTACGATCCCGCGAAAAAGTCCCCTGCGGTTGTGGTTGCCCACCCTAACGGCGGCGTAAAAGAGCAGGTTGCCGGGCTGTACGCTCAGCGTCTGGCAGAGCACGGCTACATTACGATTACCGCCGATGCCGCCTGGCAGGGAGGCAGCGGGGGGATGCCTCGCAGCGTGGATAAACCCGCTAACCGCATTGAGGATGTTCACGGGATGGCTGACTACATCAGCCAGTACCCGGGGGTGGATACTTCCCGCCTCGGTCTGCTTGGCATCTGCGGAGGCGGCGGGTATTCACTTGTTGCAGCAGAAACGGATAAGCGATTCAAATCGATTGCCACAATCAGCATGTTTAACTCAGGGCTTGTACGCCGCAATGGGTTACAGGATTCGCAGCGGGATACTATCCAGCAGCGGCTTCAGCAGGCTTCTGACGCGCGCGCTCAGGAAGCCGCCGGAGGCGAAATTCTTTACTCCGGCGATGCAAATCTGACCGATGAGCAGATCGCTAAATTACCTTTTGCCTTATATCGGCAGGGCTACGAGTACTATTGGAAAACCCACGCCCACCCGAACTCAACGTTTAAATACACCACCAGCAGCCTGCTGGACTTGATGAACTTTGACGTGACGGACCATATCAATCTCATCAATAAACCACTGCTAATGATTGCCGGTACAAAAGCGGATACGCTGTATATGACCGAAGATACATTCGCTAAAGCCACCGGCACGAAGGACAAAGAGCTCTTCCTGATCGACGGCGCGACCCATATCGAAACTTATTGGGTTCCCAAATACGTTGACCAGGCTGTGCGGAAGCTGGACGTCTTCTTCGATAAGAATATTTAATTCGCCGCCGTCACTATCCCGGCCGGCCTGACGGGCCGGCCGTTACTCATATTTATTCGCCTGACGACCCCCAGATTAGCGAAGTCACGGGGAAAGATAATTACGCCCATTAAATAGGCGCTATGAATGAAATTCATAAACCCGAACGGGAGACGTCAGGTGAAGGTTATTTTTTTATCTGAATGGTCAGCGCCATTAAGGCGCTGGCGGCCGTAAACGCCGCAATAATCCAGCCCATGGTCCACGGCGTGCCGTCGCTGAACAGCGCCAGCAGCAGCGAAGAGATGATGCCGCTACCGTACTGCAGCGCCCCCATCAGCGCCGATGCGGAACCGGCAACGCTCGGTACGGCGTCCAGCGCGCACGCCGTAGACGTTGCAGCAATGATGCCGTTCATGGAGAAGAAGACGAATACGGCTCCTGCGATCGCGCTAATCCCCCCGACTCCCAGCCCGCTTGCGACCGCCAGGACTATTGCGGCAAGGGTAGCGACGAATACGGCAATCTTAAGTAACGCTTCCAGCGGATAGCGGTGAACCAGGCGGCGGTTGACCAGGCTCACCGCCATCAGTCCGACAATGTTCACGGCAAATAGCCACCCGTAATGCTGCGGGTCAACGCCGAAGTACGTGATGTATACGAACGGGGAGCCGGTGATAAAGGCATAGGCGGCGACGTAGTAGAACGTCAGGCACAGCGTACAACGCATGTACTTGCCATTAGTCAGTAATGCGTAATAGTTACGAAAGGCGCTGGATACCGACGCCTGCGAACGTCTGTTTTCAGCTAATGTTTCCGGTAGCCAGAATAACGAAACCAGCATCAATGTTCCGATAACCGCCAGAAGCCAGAAAATGGCGTGCCACGACGTCACTTTAATCATTTGCCCGCCAATCAGGGGGCCGGCAATCGGCGCGATGGCCATGATGATCATCAGGGTCGAAAGCATCTGCGCTGCCCGGGTGCGGCTAAAGAGGTCGCGGATCATCGCCCGCGCCAGCATCGGGCCGGTACAGGCGCCTAAAGCCTGAAAAACGCGCCAGAAGACGATTTGCACGATATCCGCTGATAACGCGCAGCCCACAGAACCGATAACAAACAACGCCATACCGATGAACAGCGGCAGACGCCGCCCGAAGCGATCGCTAATCGGCCCCCAAATCAGCTGAGCAATGCAAAAACCAATAAGAAAACCGGTGATGGTCAGCGCTGCATCGCCCTGTAAATCTTGCGCCATGACCGGCATTGCGGGGAGATAGATATCGGTTGATAAGGAGGTGACAGCCATTAATGCGCTGAGAATAAGTACAAATGCAAGAGTGGTTTTTTTAGCCGTCGCTGACTGCGTTCGTGCCTGTGGATTAAGCATGGTGATCCATCTGGAGATAATGAGATAGACGCATGTTAACCGGTTTGTACCCGCAGATAATCGCGGGCAGGAGGATAGCCACTATGAGCGGTATTCATGAATACTTCGCGGGCCTCAGTAAAGCAAGTAGCGATATACCGCCGCCGTTACCACGACATTCAACATCACGCTGATAAAGAAATAGCGCCTGAAGGGCTGCTTTTGCGTCTTATGCCGAAAGAGCTGCTGGCCCATAATCGCCCCAGGCCATCCCCCCACCAGCCCAAAAACGAGCAACGTCAACTCGGGGACTCTGCGCCAGGCTTTGCGGGCCGCCATTTTATCGACGCCATAAATCGCCAGCGTCAGCGCGTTAACCAGTAAGAACCACATAGCCAAAGCATGGGGAAGAAATAAGCAGCCCAGAGCCGCTAAGCCGAGAAGAATGTAACAAAAGCGATTGAGGTTCATTAGCCAGAGGTAACATTTATAAGCTGAAACAGGAGGCCACTATACCTCTGGACGATGGCGATGTGCAGATCTCAAAGGATCTGTCGATGTTAAAGACCGTAAAGGAAGTACAGAGATCATCGGATTGAGTCACGGTATTAACTTACCTGTAGGCAGCGCCAAGGGTAAATCACTGGCACACGTCAGCATTCATCACTGATGATTGAAATGGAAGTTGATAGATCTACACTCTACCTTTGCAAAGCCGCTGCAGCTGGTCAGACGCTTAAAAGTGCTGAAATCAAGTTCTATCATATCAGCCATGCAGGGCAACAAGTGGCCTATTATTCCGTGTTGATGGAGAACGTAAAGATCACAGGCGTTAACTGTGGTGCGCCTAATTGCAAACTTTCAGCAAATGACCAAATGAACCACCTTGAAAGCATCAGCTTGCAGTATGAGAAAATTAGCCGGGAGATCCACGACGGGAATATTCAGTTTACAGACGCCAGGAATCAGCGACCAACAGCATAATAAAAAGGTTAATCGCAACGATCGGCAACCTGTTTTCCCGCATCCATTTTGCGCTGTTCAGGATAATACAGTTCATGAGTACTTTTTTAAGCCATCGGAAATAGCTTTGAGAGGCTGTTAAACCCTGGTGATTTAACGAGCCGAAAAAGTGTGATCTCTGTTATCGGTAAAAGATCGCTATTCTGCCTGCCGTGGGGCCAGGAATGGATAAGAGCGATCTTTACTTGCGGTACAGACTTCCTGAGCGCTGATGACGATCTACCCGCGGCTGCCTAAATCGCGATCCTCCGGCTCCCCAACGAGAAGGCGAGTAAGCTCATCGCAGCGCACGATGCGCCCGGACGCCAGGGTAAAGCGCGCCATCACGGCAATTTCGCTCTGCTGGCCGCTTTTTTTATCCACTTTGACATGGTGATGAGTGAACACCGTATTCTCATCGCCGGCTATGGCCAAAACCGAAAGGGTCATGCCTGTAGTCAGCGCCTTAAGTAAGGCCATATGCCCGACGAATCCTCGATAGTCGAGGCTCTTTCCATCCACCTGCTGCTGATAGTCAGGAGAGAAATAGAGGGCAATTTTGTCCTCCTCGTGCTGCGGGTTCGTAATGATTTCCCGCAGGGCGTCCATAACGATCTGACTTTGTTTGTTCATCTTATTCCTTAATTAATCTATGCGAAGCGTGGCGACAGGTTGAATTAAGGTTAGAGGATCGCGGTCGTGGTACGATAGCCGTATCTGGACATTATATACGGCCAATCAGCCATGATGATGCGCATCGAAACCTTTGATTATCAGCGCGGCCATGTCACAGAGTGGCATGAGCATAACAGCGGTCAGATCTACTGGCTTAAAGCCGGCATCATGGTAGTTGAGACCGGCCAGGCGCAGTGGACGGTCACGCCGGGCTCGGTGGGATGGTTTCCCGCCGGCCTGCGCCACAGGGCCCAGGTGCCGGGCAAGCTCAGCGGGACAAGCCTCTATCTTCATTTATCGACCTGCGCGAGACTCCCGCAAACGCCCGGGATCTATGGTAGCGATAGCTTTGTTCAGGCCCTGCTGGAGCGCCTGTGCGCCGGCCCCCGGCCGGGCTTTCCCGCTGATTACTCGTCCAGCCTGCTGTCGCTGCTGGCGGCTGAAATCGCCCACGCGGCCGAACTTCCGCTCCAGCTGCTTTTGCCGACCGATCGCCGCGCGCGTAACGTTGCCGACCAGCTACTGGCCCATCCGGATAACCTGCAGACCCAGGCGCAGCTGGCCCAGCGCTGGGGGATCAGCGTTCGCTCTCTCAGCCGCCTGTTCCGCGAACAAACCGGCCTGAGCTTTTGCCAGTGGCGACAGCAGGCTAAGGTGGTCACTTCGCTCCAGTGGGTGCTGGCAGGGGAGCCGATCGCCGAGGTCGCCGCGCGCAGCGGTTACGCCAACGTCAGCGCCTTTATCGAGGTATTTCGCGAGCGGTTTGGCCACACGCCCGGTCAGCTACAGCTCGGTATCGCTAAATAACCCTTTGTCGACGCAGAGCGCCCGCCCGTCCCGGCGGGATTCGCGCAGCAAAAAAGCCGGCTAAAGCGCCGGTTTGCCAGCCGCATTAGGCCATTGACAGCGCTAACTGTAACGTTACACTAAACCGTTGTAGTTTATGAATCCCATCAAAAAAGCGATGCTGAATGCGACGAAGACTCTGCCATTCACAAATTGCTGCAAAGGAGATGTATGGCAAATATTCGTGATGTCGCAAAGCACGCCGGCGTTTCGGTGAGTACCGTATCCAACGTGCTTAACGGGCGCACCGATCAGATGCGCGTTGAAACCCTGGCGCGTATCCAGCACAGCATGCAGGCGCTGAATTACCTGCCGAATCGGGTCGCCCAGCAGCTAAAAACGGGACAGGCAAAAATGATTGGGCTGCTGGTGCCCTCGATCGTTAACCCCAGCTTTGCCTCGCTGGTCCGCGAGGTCGATCTGGCCGCGAAAAAGCGCTTTTATCGGGTGCTGATCGGCAACACCTATCGGCAGATTGAAGAAGAAGAAGCCTTTATTGCCGATATGTTTGCCCACGGCGTGCGCGGGATTATCGTTGCCGCCTGCGACATTGAAAAACCGCATTTTGCCCAGGCCGCCGCGCAGGGCATGATGATGGTGAACTACGACAGCCGCATGCCTACCGGCGTTGAATCCGGCGGCCTGGCCCTCGACAGCGTCTCGATGGATAACATCGAAGCAGGCCGTATGGCCGCGGAGCATCTTATTGCCCGCGGATGTCGGCGCCTGATCTTCACCACCGTCGCCGGCATGACCTCCAGCCGGGCGCACAAAATTGAAGGTTTTCTTAGCGCGGTGCGCCGCCACGGTCTTTTTTACGACGGAATGATTGTCGAAGAGAAAACGATGGCGGCCTATGGCGACACGGAAATGACCGAGCTGGGTCGCTCGCTGGCGAAAAAGATCTGCCAGCAGTCGCAGCGTCCTGACGGAGTTGTCGCCATTAACGATGCCCTGGGCATTGGGCTGATGGCCGGCCTGCACGAGGCCGGGATCAGCGTCCCGGGGGAGATCTCGATTATTGGCATTGATAATATCCCGCTCTCCGGGCTGGTTTATCCCGGGCTGACCTCCATCATGCCGCCGCTGGCAGAGATGGCCGAGGTGATGGTCGAGCGGTTAATTGAGCGGATAGAGAACCCGACGCTTTCGCCGGCAGAGTTTCTGTTCCCTCCCGCGCTGGTCCGCCGGCAATCGGTACGCGAGGCGCCCGCTTCCTGAAGCTGGCGCGTTCCGTTGCGATAAAAAGAGAAGCCCCCAAGGCGCTTCTCTTTTTTCATACCAGCGTCGGCCCGACGGTAAGCAGAATATTGGCAAAACGTCGGGTTTCGCCAGAAGCGATGGCTAACAGCGTATCCGACGATTTTGCCTGGGCGTAAAAGGCGTTTCGCTCAATATATTCAAGCTCAGTCGCTTCTGTCAGAATGCGACGATATTCACGCGCAATAGTATTATCAAACTCAGGCGGGCTGGTCATCAGCGTTGCTTTTTCAACATTAAGATAGCCAAGAATTTTTTGCAGGATCGTCACGCTGCCAATTAAGCCGGGAGAAAAGTTCAGGTACACAATCCGCGCCTGCGCTGCGGTGTTGGTCAAAATAGAATAATTAGCATCGGCAATAAGAATATTGGCCTTATGCCCGCACAGCGCCAGCGCCTGGAGTAAATCAGGATGGATAATATCGGACTTAATCATCAATATGCTCTCTTAAATACGGGCGGCGTTAACCGCCCGGCTCTCCGTTACGCCCGGTAAATACCGCCGTTAATATCAATTGTCGCCCCTGAAATAAAGCCATCGTACTCAGAGGCAAGGAAACAAATGGCTCTGGAGACATCTTCCGGGGTGCCCGCTCGTCCCAGAGGGATTTCCTGGATCGTGCGATCGGCAGAAGCCTGGGTGGTGTGCTGATTATGGAAACGCGTTCCCAGAATCAGGCCTGGGGCGACCGCATTGACCCGAATGCCAAACTCCCCGAGCTCCGCGGCAAGCGATCGCGTCCACGTCAGCACGGCGCCTTTTGTGGTGGAGTAAACCAGCGACCCCGAGTGGCCGCCGGAGCGCCCGGCCAGCGAGGCCAGATTCACGATGCTGGCGCCGTCCGGGGCGGATTTCAGCCACGGCAGCGCCTGCTGGGTCACGTTGAGCATGGTGGTCATATTGACGTCAATCACGGTCCGCCAGAAGCGGGCGTCGATCTCGCCGAGCCACTTACGGCCGATGATGCCGCCGACGTTATTGATCAAAATATCGATACCGCCTAAAAACTCTGCCGCCGCCGCCACGCAGCGGGCCGCTTCCGCTTCATCCGTTAAATCGGCATGGCCGCAGGCCGCTTTGCGTCCTTTTTGTTCGGCAATAGCCATCAGCTCTTTGGGCCCGTCTTCGCCGCTGAAATAGTGAATATAAATATCGCATCCCGCCTCAATTAATTTTCTTGCGGTCTCTTTTCCAATACCTTGTTCAGCACCGGTAATAAATACTTTTTTTCCCGTTAACGATCCCATTTCAGACTCCTGTTATTCAGACTCAACGCCACCAGAGAATAATATTTATCGCCAGGGCCAATTTCGGAACGTGGACGTCCCTACCCCCTGGCATAGTAAATTTCAGCTTCTGGGCAGTGATTCCGGCGGCATAGCCATCATGCCACCGCCTTGTACTACGATTAACGCAACGCTTAGTAACCCGCCAGGCCCGGCAGCCAGGTGGTTAACGGTGGCACCATCGCCACGATAATAATGCCGACCAGGACCACCGCCAGATATTTCGCCATTGGCCGGATAACGTGCTTCATCTCCACGCCGCAAATGGCGCAGGTGGTATATAAGCCCAGCCCAATGGGAGGTGAAAATAACCCAAAGCCCATTGCCAGAATCATGATGATGCCGAAATGTAATGGATTAAATCCAAGCTGAACGGCAATCGGAACCAGAATCGGGGCAAAGATAATAAGGGCCGGCGCGCCTTCCAGCACTGCGCCGAATATAATCAAAATCACGATGGTGAGCAGCAGGAATAGCCAGGCCCCCTGCTCAACGCCAATACCGACCAGCAGCCCGGCGATTTGCTGCGGGATCATCTGAATGGTCAGCGCATAGGAGAGGCTGGTGGCGCAGGCGACGATAAACAGCAGCACTCCGGACATCGCGGCGATATCAATAAACATCTTCACCGTGGCTTTAAACGTCAGCTCGCGAAAAGCCAGCCGCCCGACCACGATGGCGTAGATCACCGCAAAGGCGGAGATCTCGGTCGACGTGGCGATCCCCATCATCACGCCACGGCCGATCATAAAGATCATCACCAGACCGACGGCGGCGCCCAGATAAAGCTGGGTGCGCGGGCGCAGAACGGGGTAGGCCTCGCTGACGTTAATTTTGCCGCCAAAGCGGTTGGCGGCAATCATCAGCAGCACCAGCAGACAGGCCGCAGGCACCAGGCCGGCAATAAACAGCGCCCCGATCGAGATATTGGCCACGAAGCCCATCACGATCAGGTTTACGCACGGTGGGATGGTTTCAGCCATTACCGCCGAGGCGGCGAAAACGCCAGCCGCTTCCTCTCCATCCTGCTTCGCCCGCCGTACCGCCGGCATCAGCACGCCGCCAACCGCGGCGACGTCCGCCAGCTTGGAGCCTGAGATGCCCGAGAAGAAAGCCATCGACAGGACGGTGGTCATGTTTAACCCCCCGCGAAAGCGCCCCATTCCCCGCACGATGAGCTCAACGAGGCGCGTGGACATGCCGTTGATCTCCATTGCCGCTCCGGCGAGCAAAAAGAAGGGGATCGCCAGCAGGACGAAGTGATCGACCCCGGCCGCAACCTGCTGAGAGAAGAAGACAAACGGCAGCGACGGATCGCAGATAAAGAACACCATCGCCGACATGCCGAGGGTGAAGGCAATCGGCACGCCGGCGAGAATACCGAGGACGAAGCAGATAAGCATCAGCCCCGCCGCCGCGCTGGCCGGATCGGCCATCAGCGAAAGCTTCACGTAGCCAAGCGCGGCAAGAGCGAGGATCCCGACGCCGCTGAGCAGCACGACCCTGGCGCGTTCGCGTAAGGCAAGCTCTAGGGCGGCGACCATCATCACCACCGATCCAATCAGCACCGGAATAACGTAGATAATCTGCGGTAAACCGGTTTCGGTAGTCTGCACGCGCGCGGCCTGGACCAGGTCATAGCTGGAAATCACCAGCCCGACGGAAACCAGAAACAGGACCCAGCGGCTGGCGTGCACCACGTACGGCCGGACGTGCGGCGGAAGAAAGCGCAGGAACAAATCGACGCCAATATGTCCCCCTCTTGCCGTCGATGTCGCAACGCCAAAAAAGACCAGCGCAATCATCAGCGCGCGCGCCACCTCTTCCGCCCAGTGAATGGGGGAATGCAGCGCATAGCGCCAGATAACGGATGCGAAAACCACCAGCACGTTGATAAACAGCACCAATGCCCCGGCCCAGGAGGTCAGGGTCGTCAAAAATCGACTCAACCTGCCGAGTAGCGCCAGCGCGACGCACCCATCCTTTGCTTTAATCGAGATATCAGCCATCTTGAACTCTCTGTGTAAGGTCATGGATATCACCGCCGTTCACCCGCGAGGGCGGGCAAGCCGGCGGTTCCCACAGCTACTGGTTGTCCGACGCGGCGGCGGCGATCTCGTCAACGATAGGTTTCATATCCGGATACTGGTCAAGGAACGCCTGCCAAACTGGCTGCACCTGCTGATAGAAATAGTGGCGATCGGTTTCGCGGAACGTCACGCCTTTCGCCTGCAGGTTCTTAATGGCCTCCTGCTCTTTTTTAGCGGCCTGCTGGCGTTCGTAATCGGTCGCCTCCTTTGCCGCAGCCAGCACTTCGCCGCGCAGCTCCGCCGGGATTTGCTCGAAGCTTTTCTTATTCATGGCGATCATCAGCGGGTTGTAGCTATGGCGGGTCAGGGTGCCATTTTTGACGATTTCATAATATTTACTCGAGTAGATCGTCGGGGCGTCATGCTCTACGCCGTCAATCACCCCCATCTGCAGGCTCGAATAGACCTCCCCGCCCGGCATAGGAATGGCCACCGCCCCCATATGGTTGAGGGTGGCGATGAAGTTAGGCACCGGTAAAACGCGAATTTTCAGATTCTTTAAATCTTCAGGTTTTTCAATAACCTTCTTGGTATAAATATTACGCGCGCCGAGGTTATAGCCGTAGCCCAGCACCATCACGTTAGCCTTATCCAGCATTAAAGCCGCCAGCTTTTCACCCGCTTTTCCGTCGAGGGTTTTACCGACCTGAGCGTAATCTTTAAATAAATAGCCGAGATCCAGAACGCCAATTTCAGGCACCAGCGTTGCCCAGATAGATGTCCCGGAGATCATCATATTAATTGCGCCAATACGTACCTGCTGGGTGGCGTCGGCCTCTTTACCCAGCATACCGTTGGCGAAATAGTTGAGCTTGATCTGTCCCTTCAGCTTCGGGTTGTTGTTGAGGTTTTCCTGAAAACGGCTGTACCAAATGTAGTGGGCGGAGGAGTCGTCCCCCGGCAGCGAAGAGTAGACTCGAAAGTTAAGCGCCGCGTGGGCCAAAGAGGTCACGGTGCTGCCGGCTAACAGGGCCGCGCCCAAACATGCAAAAGCAAAAATACGACTTACTGAACAAAACGGTTTCATTTTCATCATCGTTATCCTTTCACGTCCCGTTGAGATAGATGTCACCCTCTCAGGCCTTGCTGAATCGGCGGGGGAGTTAAACAAAAAAGTAGCTTCACGCTTCTACTGTAACGTTTTAGTGTAACGTTACAGAAACTATCCGGCGCCTTATCTAAAAGCAAGGTACTTAACGGGCTCATGGCGGATGAGATGTGAATTTTGTGGCGGACATCGCTAATTTGCGGGCGGGCGTTACACAATAAAAACCGGGGCGTCGCTGTTTAGTCACTGTTTAGCGCAGAGAGGGAGGAAGCGGCAGAGCGTTAGCCCCCGCCGCGCTGGCGATGGGCCTCAGGCGGCAAAGAAAAACCATGCGGTCTTAATAAGCTGATTCTCAACCTCAAAAACCGCCATGCTCTCAATCGGCTCTGCGGAGAGTCCGTAAATCAGCTCATGGTCGAAAATCTTATTCCCGAGAACGGTACGGAAAATAACCTCCGCGCGCAGTTCTGCGATATTAAAACGCTGGTTGACGTAAAACTCTCTTAACGCCGGAATGCCGATCAGGGAGGGGGTTTCCGCAGGCATGCGATACGCTTTGAAATCTTCGGAAAAGCAGGCAATAAATTCATCAATATCGTGGGCGTTGTAGGCCTTAAACTGCTTCTCAACCGGGCATTCCATGACGCTTTCCTTTCCACCAAAAATAATTATAAATTCACAATAACTGAATTTATATTCAAAGACCAACCCCTATTTTTGTCAGTCATTCCCCGACAATCCTCCCCTTTACGCCCGATAGCCATATACAACAAGCGGCTCTGTTTTATCGCCTCAGATCACAAAAAAATAAACAATCAGCGCAATTATTGCGCACTTTATAAAAATGTCGATATTTTTAATTTATGGCGACGAAATCAACATCGCTGTGCCTGAGCCCACCGCGAGGATCGATTCTGATGAATACTTTCACTGCCGTAAAACCCAATGCCGATGAGAGCGCCCGCGGCGACAGCGGGTTCACCATCGCCCCCTCCTCCCGGTCGCCGCGTCTGCAGGATCTCACCTTTTCCGCGCAGATCGCCCAACGGTTTATGCAGCAGACCGCGCAGTGGCCGGTACAGGCGCTGGAGTATAAATCCTTCCTGCGCTTTAAAATCGCGAAGACCCTCGACGATCTCTGCGCCGGTCGGCAAACTGCTGTTAATTAACAATCTGTTCTGGCTGCACGGCCGCGACCGCTTTATCGCGCATCCGGATCTGCGCCGGGAGCTGATGCGTCAACGCGGCTATATCAGCGATGCCGCCCGCCACGAGCGGCCCCATCAATAAGCGCTATCAGGGGAAGGAACCGAGCGGATGTATGATTTTGTGATTATTGGCGGCGGCATTATCGGCATGTCGACCGCCATGCAGCTGCTGGAGGTCTACCCGGACGCCAGAATTGCGCTGCTGGAAAAAGAGTCCGGCCCGGCCTGTCATCAGAGCGGCCACAATAGCGGCGTGATTCATGCCGGGGTCTACTACACTCCCGGGAGCCTCAAAGCGCAGTTCTGCCTTGCCGGAAATCGGGCGACCAAAGCTTTTTGCGATCGGCACGGTATCCGCTATGACCGCTGCGGAAAAATGCTGGTCGCCACCTCGCCGCTGGAGATGTCGCGGATGCGGGCGCTGTGGGATCGCACCGCGGCCAACGGGCTGGATCGCGAATGGCTCAGCGCGGAGGCGCTGGGGGAGCGGGAGCCGAATATTACCGGCATCGGCGGCATCTTTGTCCCCTCCAGCGGAATTGTCAGCTATCGCGAGGTCACCGAGGCGATGGCGAAAACCTTCGTCGCCGGCGGCGGCGAAATCGTCTACGCCGCCGAGGTTAGCGCCCTGAAAGAGCACGCCGCCGGCGTGGTCGTCTACACTAAACAGGGACAGGTGTTTGAAGCCGCCACATTAGTGAGCTGCAGCGGGCTGATGGCCGACAGGGTGGTCAAAATGCTCGGCGTCGATCCCGGTTTTATTATCTGCCCGTTTCGTGGGGAGTATTTCCGCCTGGCGCCTCGGCATAACCAGATAGTGAAACATCTGATCTATCCGATCCCCGACCCGGCCATGCCGTTCCTCGGGGTCCACCTCACGCGCATGATCGACGGCAGCGTGACCGTGGGCCCGAATGCGGTACTCGCCTTGAAGCGTGAAGGCTATCGCAAACGCGATTTTTCACTCTCCGATACGCTGGAAATCCTCGGCTCGCCCGGTATTCGTCGCGTGCTGCAGGGCAACCTGCGCTCGGGATTACGCGAAATGAAAAACTCCCTGTGCAAAGACGGCTACCTGCGGCTGGTGCAAAAGTACTGCCCGAGCCTCGTTCTGCAGGATCTCCAGCCGTGGCCTGCGGGCGTTCGTGCACAGGCGGTTTCTCCGCACGGCAGGCTGATCGACGATTTTCTGTTCGTCACCACGGCGCGCTCCATTCATACCTGCAATGCGCCCTCCCCGGCGGCCACATCGGCTATCCCCATCGGGGCGCATATCGTCGGCAAAGTACAGACGCTGCTGGCCAGCCAGCATAATCCCGGCCGCAGCCTGCGCGCCGCCCGTAGCGCGGACTCTCTGCTTGCCGCATACACTCGTTAAACGTTTTGAAACAGGAAACCATCATGCAACTCAACGACCCAACTTTGTTCCGCCAGCAGGCATTTATCGACGGCCAGTGGCGCGATGCCCTCAGCGGCGAGGTGATTACGGTCACCAACCCGGCTAACGACCAGCGGCTGGGCAGCGTGCCGAAAATGGGCGCCGATGAGACCCACGAGGCCATTGATGCCGCCAACCGGGCGCTCCCTGCCTGGCGGGCCTTAACGGCTAAAGAGCGGGCCACGATCCTGCGCCGCTGGTTCGATCTGATCATGGCGAACCAGGACGACCTCGCCCGCCTGATGACGCTGGAGCAGGGGAAACCGCTGGCGGAAGCCAGGGGCGAAATTAGCTACGCCGCCTCGTTTATCGAATGGTTTGCTGAAGAGGGTAAGCGAGTCTACGGCGATACCATTCCCGGCCATCAGGCGGATAAGCGCCTGATCGTTATCAAGCAGCCAATTGGCGTCACCGCGGCCATCACGCCGTGGAACTTCCCTGCCGCCATGATCACCCGTAAGGCCGGCCCGGCGCTGGCCGCAGGCTGTACCATGGTGCTCAAACCCGCCAGCCAGACCCCCTTCTCCGCCCTGGCGCTGGCCGAGCTGGCCCAGCGGGCCGGCATTCCTGACGGCGTATTCAGCGTGGTGACCGGCTCCGCCGGAGCGGTAGGCAATGCGCTGACCAGCAACCCGCTGGTACGCAAGCTGTCGTTTACCGGCTCGACGGAAATCGGCCGCCAGCTGATGGCGCAGTGTGCGCAAGATATTAAGAAAGTCTCCCTCGAGCTGGGCGGCAACGCGCCGTTTATCGTATTTGACGATGCCGATCTCGATAAAGCGGTTGAGGGCGCGCTGGCCTCCAAGTTCCGTAACGCCGGGCAGACCTGCGTTTGCGCCAATCGCCTGTACGTGCAGGAGGGCGTTTACGGACGCTTTGCCGCGAAGCTACAGCAGGCGGTGGAAAAGCTGCAGCTCGGCGATGGCCTGCAAAGCGGCGTCACCACCGGGCCGCTGATTGATGACAAGGCGGTCGCCAAAGTGCAGGAGCATATTGCCGATGCCGTCGCCAAAGGCGCGCGGATCGTGACCGGCGGAAAGGTGCACGAGCTTGGCGGTAACTTCTTCCAGCCGACGATCCTGCTGGACGTTCCCGACAGCGCGAAGGTTGCCAAAGAGGAGACCTTTGGCCCACTGGCCCCGCTGTTCCGCTTTAAAGATGAGGAGGACGTTATCCGTCAGGCCAACGATACCGAATTCGGCCTGGCGGCCTATTTCTATGCCCGCGACATAAGCCGCGTCTTCCGCGTCGGCGAGGCGCTGGAGTACGGTATCGTCGGGATCAACACCGGCCTTATCTCCAATGAAGTGGCGCCTTTTGGCGGCGTCAAAGCCTCCGGGCTCGGCCGCGAAGGGTCGAAGTATGGAATAGATGATTACTTAGAAATCAAATATATGTGCATTGGTCTGTAGGGCCGCGCCGGCGGCGATGCCGTAAATCCCCCCTTAATACGCGTATCCCGGTGCGGGAAGGCCGGGATAGCCGTTCAGGAGTAAGCCCATGACCGCCACCTCCCAGCCGACGGCCATAGACGGATACCGCTGGCTTAAAAACGACATCATTCGCGGCCGCTATCAGCCGGATGAAAAGCTGCGTATGAGCCTGTTGACCTCGCGCTATGCGCTTGGCGTCGGGCCGCTGCGCGAAGCGCTCTCCCGGCTGGTTGCCGAGCGCCTGGTTACCGTGATTAATCAAAAAGGCTATCGGGTTGCCTCGATGTCAGAGCAGGAGCTGCTCGATATCTTCGACGCCCGGGCCAATATGGAGGCGATGCTGGTGCGTCTCGCCATTGAGCGCGGCGGCGACGAGTGGGAAGCGGAGCTGCTCGCCCGGGCGCATCTGCTCAATAAGCTGGAGTCCAGCGACGCCAGCGAGAAGCTGCTGGATGAGTGGGACAGGCGCCATCAGGCGTTCCATTCCGCCATTGTTGCCGGCTGCGGTTCACAATATCTGCTGCAAATGCGCGAACGTCTTTTCGACCTCGCCGCGCGCTACCGGTTTATCTGGCTGCGCACGACGGTGCTGTCGGTTGCCATGCTGGAAGATAAACGGCGCCAGCATCGGAGGCTAACCGAGGCTATTCTGGCGCGTGACGCCCCGCTTGCCGGTGAACTGATGCGCCAGCATCTGCTGACGCCAATTCCGGTGATTCAGCGGGCGATGGCGGGAAAACTGCAGCAGAAAGCCTCCTGAAAAGATCGGCACGTCGCCGTTTTGAAAGCGGGCGATCCGACACGGTGCCCTGCTTTTACTCTGCTAAAGTCGCGAAGACGGCAGCGCGCTATCCCCCGCGCCCTCCGGCGCGGTCAGGACCTGTAGATCCGCACCGGGGCGCTCTTATAGGCCGGCGTCAGGCTCTGTTTATCAACCGAGTCCAGCGACAGTAAAATGTTGGCCTCCGGCAGATAGGCGGCAATAGACGATGCGGCCATCGGCACAATATAAACCGTCTGGTTGCGCATCACCTTCTCTTCGCAGGCATTGCCCTCATCATCCAACGCCACAATATTGACCACATCGCCCTGCGCCAGCTGGCGCTTTTGCGCTTCCTGACGGCTCAGGAAAATGACGTCGCGGCGTCCGGTAACGCCGCGGTAGCGGTCGTCCATACCGTAAATCGTCGTATTGTACTGGTCGTGGCTGCGAATCGTGGTGAGCACCAGGCAATCTGACGGCATAGCCGCGCTATCAAGCGCCTCGGTATCGCAGACGTGGAAGGTCGCCTTGCCCGACGCCGTACGGTATTCGCCGCGCGAGGCCGGGTTATCGAGACGGAACCCGCCGGGGGCAGCGATGCGTTCGTTGAATTGATGGAACTCCGGTATCACGGCTTCAATCGCCTCGCGAATCAGTCGATAGTCCGCCACCAGCTTCTCCCAGGCGACCGGGCTGCGCGGCAACGTGGCGCGCGCCAGCCCCGCCACAATGGCGGGTTCGGACAGCAGCCACGGCGAGGCCGGCTTCAGCGAGCCGGTTGAAGCGTGCACCATGCTCATCGAGTCCTCTACGGTGACGGACTGCACGCCCGCGCGTTGCACATCGCGCTCGCTGCGTCCTAAGGTCGGGAACAGATAGGTGTTTTTACCCGCCAGCAGGTGGGAACGGTTGAGTTTGGTCGCAACGTGGACCTGGAGATCCAGCCGACGCATCGCCGGGAATGTCCGCAGCGGGTCGGGCATCGCCACGGCGAGGTTGCCGCCCATGCAGATAAGCCCGCGGGAAACCCGGTTTTCGATAGCCTTAATGCTGTCGATGGAGGATCGTCCGTGCGCCCGCGGGACCGTAATGCCGAAATAGTTTTCCAGCCGCAGGTTAAACGCTTCGTCCGGCGCTTCGTTTATCCCCACCGTCCTGTCGCCCTGGACGTTAGAATGGCCGCGTAGCGGACAAATACCGGCGCCTTCACGCCCCATGTTCCCGCGCATCAGCAGCAGATTAATCAGCTGCTGGACGTTCTGCGTGCCGTTACGATGCTGGGTAATTCCCAGGCCATAGCTCACGATAACCCGCCGGTGGCGGCTATAAATATCGGCGAAATATTCGATAGCGCTGCGCTCTACCCCCGCCCCACGCTCAATGTCCGCCCAGTCGAGGCCGTTCAGGTCGTCAACCAACGCCTGATATCCCGACGTTTGCGAGGCGATAAATTCGCTATCAATGACCGGCTCCTGCTGCTGGACCCGACGCTGCGCATCCATCTCCAGCAGCGCTTTCATGGCGCCGCGGAAAAACCACGCATCGCCCCCAACGCGGATCTGGAAGTAATCGCTGGAGAGATCCGTGTGCCCGCCCATAAGCATATCCGTCGGCGATTGGGGGAAGCTAAACCGCTCCAGGCCGCGCTCGCGTAGTGGATTCACCGAGATGATCTTCGCTCCACGCCTGGCAACTTCGCGCAGGGTCGTCAGCATCCGCGGGTGGTTGGTGCCCGGGTTATGCCCGACGCAAATCACCAGGTCCGCGGCGGCAAAATCGCTTAGCTCAACGGTGCCCTTGCCGATGCCGATAGAAGATCCCAGCCCGGTGCCGGTCGGGCTGTGGCACATATTCGAACAGTCGGGGAAGTTGTTGCTGCCGTATTCGCGCGCATACAGCTGATAGAGAAACGCCGCTTCATTTGAGGTGCGCCCGGAGGTGTAAAACTCCATCTCATCGGGGGAGAACCCGCGCATGATGTCGCCGATTTCGGCAAACGCCTGCTCCCACGCGATGGGCTGATAGGTATCGCTGATAATATCGTATTTCATCGGATGAGTGAGCCGGCCGTGGTTCTCCAGCTCAAAGTCACTTTGTCGCCAAAGCTGGCTCAGCGTGTGGCGAGCGAAGAATTCCGGCGAGGTTTTTTTCGCGGTGGTTTCCCATGAAACGGCCTTGACGCCGTTTTCACATAGCTCCATCGCAGAGCGATGGTCCGGATCGGGCCACGCGCAGCCGGGGCAATCAAACCCTTTAGCCTGATTCATTTTAAACAGCGCAATAGTGTCGCGTACCGGCGTTTTTTGTCCCAGTACGTGCGCAGTACAGGCTTTAACGGCTCCCCACCCTCCGGCGGCGCCCTGGTACTCTTTTAATCCACGGGTAGTATCAGTCATCAGATCGTATCAGTTATATTTTCAATGGTGCTTTATTAACACAGGCGCCCCGTCGCGCTGATTCCTATCAAGGGGTACGGCGCTAACAGAAAATAATAAGAAAGAAGTATTTCGCTTACGTGGGAATAAAGTTCAGCGGGTATTTATGGCGAGATGAGCATCAGCGCTGGCGAGACAATCACGCCTCTGCGGGCAAGCTTAAAAGAATTTTACTCTTTCATAACAGCAGGATATCTATTTATTTTTTTGGTAAAGCTACCCTTAACGGGTCACATCGCATCGGGAATAATGAGTAAAGAAGCCGCCTGCGCATTCACCTGGCAGGAGCTGGTTGCCCGCCCAGGATGCCGCTACAGGTTAAAAAAACGGCCGATACGCATCCTAAAATAAACCCGCAGCCGGACCAGAATATTGACCGCCGTTTAATAAACGAATTCGTAGGCGGCTATTTTCCAGCCGCAAAAAATATCTACCCACTTTAATCCGGGTTATTAAAACAGGGTGATGAAACGGGCCAGCAGAATTTACAATTAGTAAAAGATTTTCTACGCAAAAAAATCCATGCCGTAGGGCATGGACATTTTCGCTCGGTGCGGACTACGGACGAGGCGTCAGGCTCTCAGCCTGACGGGCTCGCTAAAGTCATCAGCCGGTTCAAGCTTCAGGCTGAACGTCGCCAGCAGCGCGTTGGCCCTGTTGTGGAAATCACGTAGCGTTTTTTCAAGCCGTTCGCTAACTTCAGGATCGTCGATGACCACCGACTGCCATACCCCTTCTTTATCGAACAAACCAAAATGATAGCTGTAAGTAAAGCGCGATGCCTGTGCTTCCATCTCCATCCACCATCCCCAAAACTCTCGTTTTTCCGGCGCCGGTTTAACGTTGACGCAAACTGCCAGGCAATCGAAAAAGAAGCGGTTGTCTTCACACTGCTCTTCGCGGATATAGGGGCCAAGAGCCGTGAATTTCTTAATCAGCTTACTCTTCAGGTGTCCACTCGGTAACGTCATTGCGATCTCCTTTAGTGATGCAACTGTTTTACCAAATCAATAAAATTTAGCAATAAATTAACTAAATCTCTGGTTGATCCACCGGCTAATCTGTCGCAATGCGTGATCAAAATTGCGATAAATCGGCTTCGTTGGGATCTCAAGCAGCTTGCCATCGGCAGATGACGAGGTAATTAAACGCGACTCCTCTTCCGGACTGAAAGGATCGTTTTTCCAGTAGCCTGAGAACATCGGCGTCGGACAGCGGCGGCCCAGAAGTCCCTGCGTTTTTAACGAGTAGCGGTTCAGCTCAATGCGCAATGCTTCGTCAGAGGCATCGTGCATTCCCAGACGCGACGCCAGGACATCAAGATACATTTCAGGCACTCGCCCCTGGTGCAAAGGGTCAACCAGCAGGTTGTGCACCACCGGCCCCAGACAGGCAACGGCCTTCAGGCGCTGCGACTCCAGATAGCCGAGTCGGACGGCAATATTGGCACCAAAGCGGAAGCCGAACGCCGCGACCCGGGTATGATCGACCCACGGGACGTTCTGCAGATGCCGCAGCGCGTGCTGGTGCAGCAGGCTGGAGTCCTGGGTTAGCTTCCATTTCGATGAAAAGCCGATGGAAGGCAGATCGAGGGTCAGCATCGCAATCCCCTGCGGGGCAAAATAGTCTTCATACAGGCTGTAGTAATCGGTCTGCAGCGAGTCCAGGCCGCCGCACATCATGACCACCGGGAACGGGCCTTCCCCTTTTGGCAGATGTAAAAAACCGCTGACCGGCGCGCCGCCGGGAACCGGGAACTCGATCTCACGTAGCCCGCCGGGCAGACGCTGCGCGGCCTCTTCATAGGCCCGGTTGGCCAGCGCCTGTGCCTGATCGGCAAGCTCATCGCCTTTAATATGCGGATATGCGGCAATGCTGTAGAGGTTGGACGCGTGCAGCCAGTGGCGGCCGCTGAGTTCGAGGTCCGTTTCCTGACCCGCCATTTGCTGCCAAATCATGGCCTGTTTAGACCATTCGAAAATCCAGTTGCCGCCGCGATACCCCACGACGGTGTCATACAGCTCCGGATTGGTGCGTTCCGCATCGCTCATGACGATGCGCGCCTGCACGTCAAGGATCTCCTGCGGCGTCACGCCGCGCCGGATCCACATCAGGCGATTGATCAGGCGATACCAGCGATCGACGTTGCTCCCATCGAGCGCAGAGTGGATCGGCTGCTGCGAGCCGGACGCGAACCGACGCACCAGCGTAGACGTTTCTGGATGTTTGAATCGAGGTTTAAACAGCGTTTCGCTAAGGTTAGCCTGTGACATGTGCAGTCTCCATCGTGTCGCCACTAAGGCTATTGTAACCTGCTAACAGGCAAAAAAAACCACGCCCGGCAAAACCGGGCGTGGTAAATAGCACTCGCCTTGAAAATTAACGGCCTGAGATAGGCGGTACGAAGACCACGCCCATATCCCACGGCTGTTCAATCCAGGTTTCCTGCGGAATATCAACCACGTAGTCATCAACCAGCGGACGACCGGCTGGTTTAGCGAAAATAGTGACGAAGTGTGCTTTTGGATACATTTCGCGGATGGCGACCGCGGTGCCGCCGGTATCAACCAGGTCATCAATCACGATGAACCCTTCACCATCACCTTCAGCACGCTTAAGGACGGTCAGCTCACGCTGGTTATCGTGGTCATAGCTGGAAATGCAAACGGTATCAACATGACGAATACCCAGCTCACGCGCCAGCAGCGCGCCCGGTACCAGACCACCGCGGCTAACGGCAATAATGCCTTTCCATTGTTCAGAAGGCATCAGGCGACTTGCCAGTTTGCGGGCGTGAATCTGCAACATGTCCCAGGTGACGACGTATTTTTCGCTCATGTGAAGTGTCCCAGCCTGTGTTATACGGCTTAAATGATGTTCGAGGGGGAAAATGGTTGCGCGAGATTATAGAGATCTGAAGCGCTAAAAACCAGTATTAAGCGGCCCTGGCGACGCTTTTTGCGTTGTTTCCACTACCCGTTAGCGTGGAAAGTGGTATTCTCAACCCCACCGCGCAAGCCCTCGCTTGACGTGTATTCTATTGCTAACCCTCGACCTGCAAAAGAATTTTGCAGGCGATCGTAAGGAGACTCATCGTGTCTGAACTGTCTCAATTATCCCCGCAGCCGCTGTGGGATATTTTTGCCAAAATCTGCTCCATTCCCCACCCTTCCTATCACGAAGAACAACTCGCTGAACACATCATGGGCTGGGCAAAAGAAAAAGGCTTACACGCAGAACGCGACCAGGTTGGCAACATTCTGATTCGTAAAGCCGCTACCGCCGGGATGGAAAACCGTAAACCGGTCGTGCTGCAGGCGCACCTCGATATGGTGCCGCAGAAAAACAACGATACCGTTCACGACTTTACTAAAGATCCGATTCAGCCGTACATCGACGGCGAGTGGGTCAAGGCCCGCGGTACCACCCTGGGCGCGGATAACGGTATCGGTATGGCTTCCGCTCTGGCGGTGCTGGCTGATGACTCCGTCGAACACGGTCCGCTGGAAGTGCTGCTGACCATGACCGAAGAAGCCGGCATGGACGGCGCGTTTGGCCTGCAGGCCAACTGGCTGCAGGCAGATATCCTGATTAACACCGACTCGGAAGAAGAAGGCGAAATCTACATGGGTTGCGCCGGGGGGATCGACTTCACCTCCAACCTGCCGCTGGCGCGCGAAGCGATCCCGGCCGGTTTCCACAGCTTTAAGCTGACGCTAAAAGGGCTGAAAGGCGGCCACTCCGGCGGTGAAATCCACGTCGGTCTGGGGAATGCCAACAAGCTGCTGGCCCGCTTCCTCGCCGGTCACGTCGCTGAGCTGGATCTGCGCCTGGTTGATTTCAACGGCGGCACCCTGCGCAACGCCATTCCGCGTGAAGCCTTCGCCACCGTTGCGGTAGCCGCCGATAAGAGCGATACCCTGGCGGCGCTGGTGAATACCTATCAGGAAATTCTCCAAAACGAGCTGGCGGCCAAAGAGAAGAATCTGGTCCTGCTGCTGGAGTCCGCTGCGACGGATAAACCCGCGCTGACGGCGCAGTCTCGCGACGGCTTTGTTCGTCTGCTGAACGCCATGCCAAACGGCGTGATCCGTAACTCCGACGTAGCGAAGGGCGTGGTCGAAACCTCCCTCAACGTCGGCGTGGTAACCATGACCGATGATAACGTCGAAATCCACTGCCTGATCCGTTCCCTGATCGACAGCGGCAAAGACTACGTCGTCAGCATGCTGGATTCGTTAGGCAAACTGGCGGGAGCGAAAACCGAAGCCAAGGGCGCTTACCCGGGCTGGCAGCCGGATGCAAACTCACCGGTGATGCATCTGGTCCGCGAAACCTACCAGCGTCTGTTTAATAAAACGCCGAATATCCAGATTATTCACGCCGGTCTGGAATGCGGCCTGTTCAAAAAGCCGTACCCGGATATGGATATGGTTTCCATTGGGCCGACCATTACCGGGCCGCACTCCCCGGATGAGCAGGTTCATATCGAAAGCGTTGGCCAGTACTGGACGCTGCTGACTGAACTACTGAAAGCGATTCCGGCGAAGTAAGTTCCGCCGCGAAAAGAGCTCGGGTACGGCGCGTTACGCCCTATTCGGGCTCCCTCACCTTCTCCATGCGATAATTGATAAACCTCTCGCCGCGGACTTCCACCTGCTGTTCTTCCACCACCCTGAAGCCATGACGCGCAAAGCACGGTTTCGCCGTGATGCTGGCCGCAACCATCAGCGTCCCTTGCGGAATTTGCCTGAACAGCTCAGCGAGCAACGCGCCGGCAATCCCCTGACGGGAGCGTTCGGGAGCGACAAACAGGAGATCGATATAGCTGCCGATGGCGCTAATAAAGCCGACCGGCTGCCGCTCGATCGCCGCCACCAGCACCCGGGAGTCGCGCATTTTTTGCCGCCAGCGGGCCTCATCGACCTGCGCCCAGGCGGCAATTTGCGGCGCCGAATAGTCGCCGCTGGCGCTCTCCTGAATCGCGCGCATGAAAATGGCGCACAGCGCGGAAAAATCGTCATCCTGGTAATGTCTTATCTGCAGCATAGCTATAATCCCAGAACCAGCTGCCGCTCCAGCTGAGGGTCGAGTAACGTAACGTGCAGCCCCACCAGCCGCACCCCGCGGCCGCCGCGCCGCTCATGCCAGGCTTTGTAGGCCGTGGCGAGCAAATCATCTTTATTCAGGCGCGGCCAGACGTGCTCCTGCGTGGTCAGCTGAAAATCATTAAACTTGAGCTTTACTCCCTGGCGGGCAATCAGCAGATCCGGTTTAACCTTGATCAGCCGCCGCTCCAGCTCCTGGTAGAGGCTTTCAATAATCGCCTCACAGTCGCCCCACTGGTGAATATCCTCCACCAGCGTACGCTCGACGCCAACCGATTTACGCTGCCGCGTATTGTTGATTTCCCGCTCGTCGATGCCCTGGCTTCTCTCCCACAGGATCCGGCCAAATTTGCCAAAGCGCTTGAGCAGCATCGCCAGATCGCTTTTCTGCACATCTTCGCAGGTGCGCAGCCCCATATTTTCCAGCTTTGCCGCGGAGACTTTCCCCACGCCGGGTATTTTCGCCAGCGGCAGGGTTCTGACGAATTCTGCGACCTGATGCGGCGCAATCACAAACTGGCCGTTGGGTTTATTCAGATCGGAGGCGATTTTGGCGAGAAATTTCACCGGAGCGATGCCGGCGGAGGCGGTCAGCTGCAGCTCACGCTGAATGGTCTGGCGGATCTCCTCCGCCATCAGCGTCGCCGAGCCCTGGCAGTGGACGCTGTCGCTGACGTCAAGAAACGCCTCATCGAGCGAGAGAGGTTCGATCAGCGAGGTGTAGCGCGAGAAAATTTCCCGGATATGGGCCGACGCCTCTTTATAGGCGTCAAAGCGACCCGGAAGCAGCGTCAGATGCGGGCAAAGCTTAAGCGCCATCGCCGTTGGCATTGCGCTGCGCACGCCAAACTTACGCGCCGGATAGTTGGCGGTACTGATGACGCCCCGCTGTACCCGGCTGCCGCCGATCGCGATGGGAATATCCCGCAACGCCGGGTTATCGCGCATTTCGACCGCGGCAAAGAAGCAGTCCATATCAACATGGATGATTTTGCGCATAGCTAGCCCTCACTGACCACTGGACAAGTATACAGCATAATTCTGTTCAATGAGAAGAGAGGGAAGCCAAAATGCGCCGTAGCTGAACCCCGGCGTCGCTGAGTGCGGCCGGGGCGTTTATCAGGCTAGTCAGAAGTGATTACAGGATCCGGTCCTGCTGCCGCTGCGCTGCGCGCGCCAGGCGTTTTTTCCGCGCATCGCACGGTTCCGGACAGTCGCAGACCTTTTCCAGACCCAGCGAGGCGATCCCGCCGCAGCTCCCCTGCAGGCTTTTGCGCTTCACCAGATAGCCCACCGACATCCCCAGAATAACCAGGGCGAAAATCACAAAGGTCGCGAGAAACAGGGTCCACATCGATCAACCTCCAAAGTCATCCAGCATGATGTTTTCATCCTCAACGCCGAGATCTTTCAGCATCTTAATGACTGCCGCATTCATCACCGGCGGCCCGCACATATAAAACTCGCACTCCTCCGGTGCCGGATGATCGCGCAGGTAGTTCTCATATAGCACGTTGTGGATGAAGCCGGTGTGACCATTCCAGCTATCTTCCGGCAGCGGATCGGACAGCGCCACGTGGAAGGTAAAGTTAGGATTTTCCCGCGCCAGCTGTTCAAATTCATCGTCGTAGAACATTTCGCGCAGCGAGCGCGCGCCGTACCAGAAGCTGATTTTACGCCCGCTGTGCAGCCGCTTGAGCTGGTCGAAAATATGCGAACGCATCGGCGCCATGCCGGCCCCGCCGCCGATAAAGACCATTTCTGCATCGGTATCTTTGGCAAAAAATTCGCCGAACGGCCCGGAAATCGTCACCTCATCACCGGCTTTCAGCGACCAGATATAGGAAGACATAATGCCCGGCGGAGCGTCCGGCACCTTCGGCGGCGGCGTGGCAATACGCACGTTGAGCATGATAATGCCCTTCTCGTCCGGGTAGTTAGCCATCGAGTATGCGCGCAGGGTCGGCTCTTTTACCTCGGAGACGTAGCGGAACAGGTTAAACTTATCCCAGTCGGCGCGGTACTCGTCCGGCACGTCGAAGTCAGCATACGCCACCTTGTGCGACGGACACTCGATCTGGATATATCCCCCGGCGCGGAACGGCACAACTTCGCCGTCCGGCACGCGCAGCTTCAGCTCTTTGATAAACGTCGCTTTGTTATCATTGGAGATTACTTCGCATTGCCATTTTTTGACCCCGAAGATCTCTTCCGGCAGCTCGATCTTCATGTTTTGCTTCACCGCGACCTGACAGGCCAGCCGGCAGCCCTCTTTCGCCTCACGTTTGGTGATATGGGAAAGCTCGGTCGGCAGGATATCGCCGCCGCCCTCTTTCACCGTCACCCGACACTGGCCGCAGGAACCGCCGCCGCCGCAGGCGGAGGAGACAAAGATTCCGTTGCTGGACAGCGTATTCAACAGCTTATCGCCCGCCGATGTGCGGATCTGTTTATCCGCTTCGTTATTGATTTCAATAACCACATCACCGGCGTTGACCAGCTTCGAACGCGCCGCCAGAATCAATCCTGACAGCACCAGCACGATCAGCGTAAACATAACGACGCCAAGAATAATTTCCATACTTTCCGCCCTTATAGCTGCACACCGGAGAATGACATAAAGCCCAGCGCCATCAGACCCGTGGTAATAAAGGTGATCCCTAACCCGCGCAGGCCGGCGGGCACGTTGGCATATTTCATTCTTTCCCGGATGCCCGCCAGGGCGACAATCGCCAGCGTCCAGCCGATACCGGAACCGAAGCCATAAACAATGGATTCCGGGAAGTTGTAGTCACGCTGCACCATGAAGGAGACGCCGCCAAAAATCGCACAGTGCACGGCAATCAGCGGCAGGAAGATCCCCAGCGCGTGGTATAACGCCGGGAAATATTTATCGAGGATCATCTCAAGGATCTGCACCAGCGCGGCGATCACGCCGATAAAGGTAATAAAGTTGAGAAAACTTAAATCGACGCCCTCCGCCAGCGCCCCGTCGCGCAGCACCAGGTTATAGATCAGGTTATTGATCGGTACCGCCAGCCCAAGCACGATGGTGACCGTCAGGCCGAGACCAAAGGCGGTGGAAACCTTTTTCGACACCGCCAGGAAGGTACACATCCCGAGGAAGAAGGCCAGCGCCATGTTCTCTACGAATACGGCGCGGACAAACAGGCTGATATAGTGAGCCGTCATCGTTTACTCCTTTTCCTGCTGTTCCGGCTTCCAGCTGCGCAGCGCCCAAATCAGCAAACCGATAATAAAGAAGGCGCTCGGCGCCAGCAGAAACAGGCCGTTCGGCTGATACCAGCCGCCGTTCTGCACCGTCTCCAGCACGGTGACGCCGAACAGCTTGCCGCTGCCGATAAGCTCGCGCAGGAAGCCGACCACGATCAGAATGGCGCCATAGCCCAGTCCGTTGCCGATACCGTCCATAAAGCTGGCCAGCGGCGGCGACTTCATGGCGTACGCTTCCGCCCGCCCCATCACGATGCAGTTGGTGATGATCAGCCCGACAAATACCGACAGCTGCCGGGAGGTCTCATAGGCAAAGGCGCGCAGCAGCTGGTCCACCACAATCACCAGCGAGGCGACGATCGTCATCTGCACGATAATGCGCACGCTGTTGGGAATATGGTGGCGGATCATCGAGATAAACATGCTGGAGAAGGCCGTCACCAGCGTTACCGCGATGGTCATCACCAGCGCGGTTTCCAGTTTGGTGGTCACCGCCAGCGCCGAACAGACCCCCAGCACCTGCAGCGTAATGGGGTTATTGGCCAGCAGCGGCCCCACCAGCACGCGCTTCATCTCTTTCGTATCGCCTGCTTCAGCCATTATTCAGCTCTCCGTCACGCACTCTTTTCAGAAACGGGCCGAAGCCCAGCTCGCCCATCCAGAAATCAAAGCTATGCTGCACGCCATTCGCGGTCAGCGTCGCCCCGGACAGGCCGTCAACGGCGTGGATATCCCCCGGGTGCGCCCCGCCTTTCACCACCTTCAGCGCCGGATGGCCGCTATCGTCAAGCACCTGCTTGCCGATAAACTGCTGACGCCAGTTGGGGTTTTCCACCTCGCCGCCCAGCCCCGGCGTTTCGCCATGATCGTAATACGTCAGGCCCTTTATCGTACGACCATCGGTACCCAGCGCCACGAAGGCGTACATCATCGACCACAGACCGTTGCCGTAAATCGGCAGGATCACTTCCTGAATCTGCTGCTGCTCATCGCGCACCAGGTAAATTTCGACAATATTGCTCCGATGCTTGATGCCCGCCGGGTCCTGGCTGACGTCCAGCGAGATGCTTTGCGCAGGATCTTTCAGCGCCTGCGCCTGATTGAATTTGCCCGGGTCTTTATCCAGCAGCTCGCCGCTGGCTAAATCCACCAGCCGCGGGGAGATACGGGCGGCAAAAACGCTCTCCACCTCCTCGGCGCTCATCTTCGGCGTCACCAGCCCGGACACGGCGAGGATATTGCGCTGTTTATCCAGCTCGCGCTGCTCCTGCTGCCGTGACTTCAGACCCACGGCGGACCCGGCGACGATAATGGAGCAGACCAGGCAAAGCACCAGCACCACCAGCAGCGTTTTGCCGATGCTATCGTTACCTTTATTCTCAGCCACGCGACTTCCTCCGCTTAATATTGGCCTGCACCACCAGGTAATCGAACAGCGGCGCAAAGAGGTTGGCGAAAAGGATCGCCAGCATCATCCCTTCCGGATAGGCCGGGTTGACCACCCGAATCAGCACGCACATCACGCCGATCAGCAGGCCGTAGCCCCATTTCCCTTTATCGGTAAACGACGCGGACACCGGGTCCGTCGCCATAAACATCATGCCGAAGGCAAAACCGCCGAGCACCAGATGCCAGTACCACGGCATGGCGAACATCGGGTTGGTGTCCGAGCCGATGAAATTAAACAGCGTCGCGGTCGCCACCATGCCGATCATCACTCCGGCAACGATGCGCCACGAGGCAATGCGCCCGAAGATAATGATCGCGCCGCCGATCAGGATCATCAGCGTTGAAACTTCGCCGATGGAGCCGGGAATGTTGCCGAGGAAGGCGTCCATCCAGCTAACCGGCTGGCCGCTGGTAACGTTCACCAGCGCTTCACCGCCGCCGCTCGTCCACTGGGACAGCGGCGTCGCGCCGGAAAACCCGTCCGCGGCGGTCCATACCAGGTCGCCGGAAATCTGCGCCGGATAGGCAAAGAACAGGAACGCGCGCCCCGCCAGCGCCGGGTTAAGGAAGTTACGCCCGGTGCCGCCAAAAATCTCTTTGGCGATAACCACGCCGAAGGAGATGCCCAGCGCGGCCTGCCACAGCGGTAGCGTGGGAGGAACGATCAGCGCGAAGAGGATCGAGGTGACGAAAAATCCCTCGTTGATTTCATGCTTGCGCACGATGGCGAAGAGAACCTCCCAGAAACCACCGACGATAAACACGGTGATATAGACAGGCAGGAAGAACACCGCGCCGAGGGTCATCATGCTCAGCCAGCCCGCATCCGCGGCGAAGCTCACCCCCAGCCACTGCGCAAGGCTGTAGTGCCAGTCGTTGGCAATAATCTGCTGCAGCTGCTCCGCGCCGTACAGCTTGTGCAGCGCGGGGAGCGTTTGCAGGCCAACGTTATACATGCCCCAGAACATGGCCGGGAATACGGCGAGCCAGACCAGGATCATCATTCGCTTCAGATCGATGGCATCACGTACGTGAGCGGCTCCGCGCGTCACCTGACCGGGGGTGTAGAATAGCGTCGCCGTCGCTTCGAACAGCGGGTAGTATTTTTCCAGCCTGCCGCCGTGCGTAAAGTGCGGCTCAATTTTGTCAAACAGCTGCTTTAAGCCCATCACCTATCCTTCCTGCTCAATCTGGGTTAACACGCTGCGCAGCGCCGGGCCATATTCATACTTGCCGGGGCACACGTAGGTACAAAGCGCGAGATCTTCCTCATCCAGCTCCAGGCAGCCCAGCGCCTGCGCGCTTTCGCTATCGCCCGCCAGCAGATCGCGCAGCAGCAAGGTGGGGAGAATATCCAGTGGCATTACCCTTTCGTAGTTGCCAATCGGCACCATTGCCCGCTCGCCGCCGTGGGTATCGGTCGAAAAGTTGAAGACTTTACGCTTCAGGAAGTGCCCCAGGGTGGTACGCGTGATGGAGAATTTATCTTTCCCCGGCATCACCCAGCCAAACAGCTCTTTGTCGCGCCCCTCTTTAACCACGCTCACCTGCAGGTGGAAACGCCCGAGAAAAGCTCGCGGGCCAAAGGCGCGGGTACCGCTAAGCACCGAGCCGGAAATCACCCGATTTTCGCCGGCCATCAGCCCATCCGCCAGCAGCTCATCAAGGCTGGCGCCGCAGCAGGTTTGCACCAGCCGTGGCTCCTTGACCTGCGGGCCGCCAAGCGCAATAACGCGCTCGCTGTAGAGCTCCCCGTCGAGGAACAGTCGCCCGATGGCGATAACCTCCTGATAGTTCAGGTGCCAGACCTGTTTTGTCAGGCTCACCGGTTCGAGGAAGTGGATGTGGGTTCCCGCCAGCCCCGCCGGATGCGGACCGGAAAACTGGTTGAAGGTAACCTGCCCTGAACGATGGCCCCCCAGCTTACCGCCGCTGGCCTGGCACACGTGGATCTTGCCGTCGGTGAGGATGGTCAGCACCGTAAGACCGGCGTCAAAGGCCTCGCGCCGGGCGAGGATAATGGGCTGAGGATCGGCGGCCAGCGGGTTGGTATCCATTGCGGTGACGAAAATCGCGGCCGGCACGCTGCCCGGCGCCGGCGTTTTGCTGAACGGTCGGGTGCGCAGCGCCGTCCACTGGCCGGACGCCAGCAGCTGACGCTGTACGGTTTCACGCGACAGTCCGGCAAGGTCGTCCGGCGCGTAGCGGGGAAACTGCACGGCGTCATTGCCGTCTACGTCAATCACCACCGACTGCAGCACCCGGCGTTCGCCGCGGTGGATCGCGCTGATAACGCCGCTCGCAGGCGCGGTAAAGTGGACGCCGGGGTTCTTTTTATCTTCGAACAGAGGCTGGCCTTTCTGCACCCGGTCGCCTTCTTTAACCGCCATTGAGGGGCGCATACCGATGTACTCCTCGCCCAACAGCGCAACGCGTTTGACTGCAATCTGAGAAGTCGTCTGCTGTATTGGCATGCCAGCTATGGGCAGGTCCAGCCCTTTTTTGATTTTAATCATATTGTTAGCAGGTATCCGTAACCTAAACCCCGGCATCAGGCCGAGGCCAGCAACATTGATGGAAAGTCAGAGAAAGAAAGGAAAAACGAAGGTCCTGCTCATTCACAAGACGGGAGAGAAGCATCCTTTCTTACCCTGGTCACTAAGCGGTGTAAGTGTAACATTTTGTGAGCGGCGGCTGTAGGTAAACCCCATCAGGCGGCTCTAAAATGGGAGCTATTGCGCAAAGTTCTCACTGCGCTTTGCCGCCAGATTCGCTATAAAGGACAACTAAATTGTAAACGCGATACGCCGCGCTTGCGAAAAAATGCCGTGATGCTAATGTGAGCGCTCTAAATCCAGAAAACTCTGATTTTGGGTCTCTCTTGCCGTCCTGGCAATGTGGTTTTGGTTTTATCAAGGAACAAGCAGTATGCGCAAAATCGCATTATTTATTGCGATGCTTCTGTTGCCGTGCGTTTCGTTTGCTGGGCTTCTCAGCAATAACAGCTCGACGACGCCGGTTAGCAAACAATATAAACAGCAATTAATGGGTTCTCCGGTCTACATTGAGATCTTTAAAGAGGAGCGAACGCTCGATCTTTACGTCAAAATGGGCGAAACCTGGCAGCTCCTCGACAGCTACCGGATCTGTAACTACTCCGGCGGGCTGGGGCCGAAACAGCGCCAGGGCGACTTCAAGAGTCCGGAAGGGTTTTATAACGTTGCGCGCAACCAGCTAAAACCTGATAGCCGCTTCTATAAAGCCATTAATATCGGCTTCCCGAACGCCTACGACCGCGCGCACGGCTATGAAGGTAAATACCTGATGATCCACGGCGCCTGCGTATCTATCGGCTGCTATGCCATGACCGATACCGGTATTGATGAGATTTTCCAGTTCGTTACCGGCGCGCTGGTGTTTGGCCAGTCAAACGTACAGGTCAGCATTTATCCTTTCCGCATGACCAACGCCAATATGGAGCGCCACAAGTACTCCTACTACGCGGACTTCTGGAAACAGCTGAAACCAGGCTACGACTATTTCCAGCAAACCCACAAGCCCCCGGTTATCTCGGTAACGGACGGCCGCTATGTGGTCAGCAAGCCGCTTAGCCATGAACTTATTCAGCCGCAGCTGGCGTCAAACTACACGGTCCCCCAGGCAAAATAGCGCCCACTCGCCCGGCATGATTTTATTCCAGGTCTCATTGCCGGTTAAAGGCTGAGTGGCGATAACGGAGACCACATCGTTCGGTGTGGTCTCGCGTTGAAAGTCGATCTCCACATCCTGATCCAGCAGCGTCGCTACGCCAAACGGCGCCCTTCGCGTAATCCAGTACAAATTCGTCGAGCAGTACGCCATCACGTAACGCCCGTCAGACAGCAGCATGTTGAAGACGCCCTTCTCCCGCAGCTCGCCCGCCAGCTCAGCGATATAACCGAAGATTTCAGGTATCGAGTCAGGGGTGCCGGGATAGCGCTCGGTCAGGCGATGCAGCAGCCAGCAGAAGGCCTTTTCGCTGTCGGTTTCGCCGACCGGATGAAGATTTCCCGTATCAAGAGACTCATATCCTTCCAGCTGGCCGTTATGCGCGTAGGTCCAGTTGCGTCCCCACAGCTCACGGGTAAAGGGGTGGGTATTTTCCAGCGCCACTATGCCGCGATTAGCCTGGCGAATATGGGCGACGACCGAGCAGGATTTGATGGGATAGTCCTGTACCAGCTTAGCGATTGGCGACTGAAAGCTGGGTTGCGGATCTTTAAATGTGCGACAGCCTTTACCTTCATAAAAGGTGATACCCCAGCCGTCTTTATGCGGCCCGGTGCCGCCACCGCGCTGAACCAGCCCGGTAAAGCTAAAGCAAATATCTGTTGGCACATTAGCGCTCATCCCGAGCAGTTCGCACATATCTCACCTCATACCACACGGCTTAAATACCAAAGGCGTCATTGCGGCGGCCAGCCTGAACACGGCCAGCGCACAAAAACCGGATCGTACCTGACGTACGCGAGGAGATTGAGCGCTGCCCGGGGTTCAACACCGCCAGCAAAACGGCCTGTTAAGCTTTAACCATCTCTTTTTCGATCAGCATAATCAGAATATGAATCACTTTAATGTGAATTTCCTGAATACGGTCGGCATAGCCAAAATGCGGCACGCGGATTTCAACATCGGCGGAACCGGCCATTTTACCGCCGTCTTTACCGGTCAGGGTGATCACTTTCATCCCCTGCGCGCGGGCGGCTTCGATCGCTTTGATAACGTTACCTGAGTTGCCGGAGGTGGAAATCCCCAGCAGCACATCACCGGCACGGCCGACTGACTCAACGTAGCGGGAGAAAACGTACTCGTAGCCGAAATCATTGCTGACGCAGGAAAGGTGGCTGACGTCTGAAATCGCAATTGCCGGGTAGCCCGGACGGTTTTCACGATAGCGCCCGGTCAGTTCTTCGGCAAAATGCATCGCATCGCAGTGGGAACCGCCGTTACCGCAGGAAAGGACTTTACCGCCCGCCTTAAAGCTATCTGCCAGCAGCACCGCGGCACGCTGAATAGCGTGAATATTGGCTTCGTCCTGCAGAAAGTTAGCCAGCGTTTCCGCTGCTTCGTTCAGTTCGTTACGAATAAGATCCTGGTACATGAGGATAATCCTTCAGTATTGGTGGAATAACCCTGGCAGTGTACCGGATAGCCGCTAAAGCGAGAAGCAGCAGGCGCTGTTATCCCCTTAGGTTTTGCTTTTACGTGCCGCATTTACGTACAACAATGTGAGCAAGGTTGTAATTATTTTGTAAACACATTGCTAAAACAAATTACATCCACTACAACCATATCATCACAAGTGGTCAGACCTCCTACAAGACAGGGAGCATTTCGTTATGATGATTTTGAGTATTGTTGCAACCGTTGTTCTACTCGGTGCGCTCTTCTATCACCGAATCAATCTCCTGCTCAGCAGCGTGATTTTGCTCGCCTGGACCGCCGCCCTTAGCGTGGCCGGGCTGTGGAATATCTGGCTGCTACTGCCGTTAGCGATCGTTCTGCTGCCGTTTAACTTTGCGCCGATGCGTAAATCTATTTTTTCAGCGCCCGCGTTCCGCGCGTTCCGCAAGGTGATGCCGCCGATGTCGCGGACGGAAAAAGAAGCTATCGACGCGGGAACCACCTGGTGGGAAGGCGATCTGTTTCGCGGCAACCCGGACTGGCAAAAGCTGCATAACTATCCGCAGCCGCGCCTGACCGCCGAAGAGCAGGCGTTTATCGACGGCCCGGTGGAAGAAGCCTGCCGCATGGCGAACGATTTCGAAATTACCCACGAAATGGCAGACCTGCCTCCGCAGCTGTGGGCCTATCTGAAAGAGCATCGCTTCTTTGCGATGATCATTAAGAAAGAGTACGGCGGCCTGGAGTTCTCCGCCTACGCTCAGTCCCGCGTGCTGCAAAAAATGTCCGGCGTTTCCGGGATCCTGGCGATCACCGTGGGCGTGCCCAACTCTTTAGGCCCGGGCGAACTGCTGCAGCATTACGGTACCGATGAACAGAAAAATCACTATCTGCCGCGCCTCGCGCGTGGTCAGGAGATCCCCTGCTTTGCGCTGACCAGCCCGGAAGCGGGCTCCGACGCCGGCGCCATTCCGGATACCGGCGTGGTGTGCATGGGCGAATGGCAGGGCGAGCAGGTTCTGGGCATGCGCCTGACCTGGAACAAGCGCTACATTACGCTGGCGCCTATCGCGACCGTCCTGGGGCTGGCGTTTAAACTCTCCGACCCTGACCGCCTGCTGGGGGGAGAAGAGGAGCTGGGTATTACCTGTGCGCTGATCCCAACCTCGACTCCTGGCGTTGAAATTGGCCGCCGCCACTTCCCGCTTAACGTACCGTTCCAGAACGGACCGACCCAGGGTAAAGATATCTTTGTCCCTATCGACTACATCATCGGCGGCCCAACGATGGCTGGTCAGGGCTGGCGGATGCTGGTGGAGTGCCTGTCCGTCGGTCGCGGGATCACCCTGCCGTCAAACGCCACCGGCGGCCTGAAGTCCGTGGCGATGGCCACCGGCGCCTACGCCCATATCCGCCGCCAGTTCAAGATCTCCATCGGTAAAATGGAAGGCATCGAAGAGCCGCTGGCGCGTATCGCCGGTAACGCCTACGTGATGGACGCCGCCGCGTCGCTGATTACTTACGGCATCATGCTCGGTGAGAAGCCGGCGGTTCTGTCAGCTATCGTGAAGTACCACTGCACCCACCGCGGCCAGCGTTCAATCATCGACGCAATGGATATCACCGGCGGGAAAGGCATCATGCTTGGTGAAGGCAACTTCCTCGCCCGCGCCTATCAAGGGGCGCCGATCGCCATCACCGTCGAAGGCGCCAACATTCTGACCCGCAGCATGATGATCTTCGGTCAGGGCGCAATCCGCTGCCATCCGTACGTGCTGGACGAAATGGCCGCCGCGCAGAATAACGACGTTAACGCTTTCGACAAGCTGCTGTTCAAACACATCGGTCACGTCGGCAGCAATAAGGTCCGTAGCTTCTGGCTGGGCCTGACCCGTGGGCTGACCAGCGGCACGCCAACCCGCGACGCGACCCGCCGTTACTACCAGCATATGAACCGCCTGAGCGCGAACCTGGCGCTGCTGTCCGACGTCTCAATGGCCGTTCTTGGCGGCAGCCTGAAGCGCCGCGAGCGTATTTCCGCGCGGCTGGGCGATGTGTTAAGCCAGCTTTACCTCGCCTCTGCGGTGCTGAAACGCTATGACGATGAGGGGCGTAACGAAGCCGATCTGCCGCTGGTTCACTGGGGCGTTCAGGATGCGCTGTATCAGGCTGAGCAGGCCATCGACGACCTGCTGAAAAACTTCCCGAACCGCTTTGTCGCAGGCGTCCTGCGCGTTGCCATCTTCCCGACCGGCCGCCACTACGACGCGCCGTCCGATAAGCTGGACCATAAGGTCGCAAAAATCCTGCAGATCCCGAGCGCAACGCGTTCGCGTATTGGCCGTGGCCAGTACCTGACCCCGAGCGAGCACAACCCGGTCGGCCTGCTGGAAGAGGCGCTGCTGGACGTGATGGCCGCCGACCCGATTCACCAGCGTATCTGCAAAGAGCTGGGCAAAAACCTGCCGTTCACGCGCCTTGATGAACTGGCCGGCAATGCGCTGGCTAAAGGGTTAATCAATCAGGATGAAGCCGCTATTCTTACCCGAGCCGAAACCAGCCGCCTGCGCAGCATCAACGTTGACGACTTCGCCCCGGATGAGCTGGCCACCCGGCCGGTAAAGCTGCCGGAGAAAGTCCGCAAGATTGAAGCGGCCTGAAGAGTAAATTAATCACATCACGATCGGGGCGGGGGCTTTCCTCCGCCTCTTTTTTTTACTCCGCTTTGCCCTCCGGCTTCGCACAAATCATTTCCCGCATTAGCGCCATAGGCTGCCAATCGGCCAGCGCCACGCGCAGCAAATTCCCGCTCAATAATTAAAATACCTACGTGGATCACGTTTCCCCCCTGTAACTCGGTTCAGCCTGCTGAACAAGGCGTATTTTCCGCTTTCCAGAGTGGATAGGCTTTATATCAACGAGAAACGGGAGCCGTTATGGGCGGTAAAGGATGTAATTCATTAATCCGGGCAGAAAAAATTCTGACCTACATTGCATATGTCGGAGCGGCCAGTTTTATGGAGCTGCTAAAAGAATTTCATTACCCGAAAAGTAGCCTGCTGAATTTATTAAATGCCATGGTCGATTGCGGCTTTTTAATAAAAAGCGAGCGTAATCAATACTCGCTTGGCATAAAAAATTACGAGCTTGGATGCCAGTCGCTGCACCGGAAAAACATATTCGAGGTGACGAAGCGCCCGATGCAGGAGCTTTCGTTGAAAAGCGGACTGGTCTGCCATTTAGGGGCAATGGAGAGTTATTCCGCCATTTACCTGGATAAAGTCGAGAGCCCGGATTCCGTGCCGACTAAAAAAAGCTGGATCGGTAAAAAATTAGAATTGCATATCACCGCGCTCGGTAAGGCGCTGCTGGCCTGGAAGCCGCGAGAAGAGATGGATTATTTTCTCGATGCCTTAATTCTGAAAAAGCACACGCAAAATACCTTCACCGATAAAAAGTTATTTCGTGAAGAGCTACAGAAAACCCGCCTCAGGGGATGGGCGATAGATAATGAAGAATCAACCTACGGGGCGGTATGCCTGAGCATGCCTATTTTCGATATGTATCATCGCGTGAATTATGCAATTTCATTATCGGGAGACCCGATAGTTTATTCGGGAAAGAGGATCGATGGTTATCTCGAACTGCTCAGGCAATGCGCCGATCAGATCTCGCATGGTCTGGGTTATAGAAACGAAAATGAATATTTAAGAAAAGGAAATTGATCTAATGAAAAAATTCAGGGGAATTATTCCACCGGTCTCCACGACGCTCGATAGCGACGGCAACATTGATAAAACGGCCTTAACGCAAGTCGCCGATTTTCTTATTAAGAAAGGCGTCGACGGCTTGTTTTATCTGGGAACCGGCGGTGAATTTAGTCAGATGAACGCCGGGCAAAGGATGGACTTCGCCGAGGCGGCAATCGCGGCGGTTGGCGGACGCGTTCCGGTATTAATTGGCGTTGGCTCCCCCTCCACTGACGAAGCGGTCAAACTGGCAAAACACGCCGAAGCCTGCGGCGCGGACGGCATCGTTATTATTAACCCCTATTACTGGAAAGTTGCCGCCAGCAATCTGGACGACTATTACCATCGCATCGCCAGCAGCGTTCGCCTGCCGGCGATCGTTTATAACTTCCCGGACCTCACCGGCCAGGATCTCACCCCTGATATCGTCAAACGGCTGGTGCTGCAAAATGAAAACATCGTCGGTATTAAAGACACTATCGACAGCGTCGGCCACCTGCGGGCGATGATCAACACCGTCAAAGCCGTGCGCCCCGAGTTCTCCGTGTTCTGCGGCTTCGACGACCATTTACTCAATAACCTGCTGCTGGGCGGGGATGGCGCTATTACCGCCAGCGCAAACTTCGCGCCGGAACTGTCCGTAGGCATTTTTAGCGCCTGGCAAGATGGCGATCTCGCGACAGCGGCGACGCTCAATAAAAAATTGCTGCAGCTACCGGCTATTTACGCCCTGGAAACACCGTTTGTCTCCCTCATCAAATATGCCATGCAGCGTGTGGGGCTGCCGGTAAATACCTATTGCCTGCCGCCGATTCTGGATGCGTCGGAAGAGGCAAAGGCGCGGGTGCGCGAGCTGCTGGCCTCGCAGGGCATTTTAAAATCATGAGGAGGCATTCGATGTCCATTGACGATATTTTTGCTAGCGATAACCCGGATATCTACCGCGTCAGAACCCATGCGCCGGGTCCGCAGGGCGAGCTGCCGCTGACCCCGGATATGTTAATCAACCGCCCTAGCGGCGATATTTTTGGCATGACCATGAATGCCGGGATGGGCTGGTCGCCGGATGAGCTGAATCAGGACGGTATCCTGCTGCTTAGCACGCTGGGCGGGCTGCGCGGGCCGGACGGCAAACCCGTCGCGCTGGCGCTTCATCAGGGACATTACGAGCTGGATATCCAGATGAAAGCAGCGGCGGAGGTCATCAAAAACCATCACGCGCTGCCTTACGCGGTGTATGTCTCCGATCCCTGCGACGGACGCACGCAGGGCACCACCGGCATGTTCGATTCATTACCTTATCGCAATGATGCCTCTATGGTGATGCGCCGCCTGATCCGTTCCCTGCCGGGAGTTAAAGCGGTGATCGGCGTGGCAACCTGCGATAAAGGGCTGCCCGCCACCATGATGGCGCTGGCATCGCAGCATGATAAAGCGACGGTATTGATCCCCGGCGGGGCCACGCTGCCTGCTTTACATGGCGAAGATAACGGCAAGGTGCAGACTATCGGCGCGCGCTTTGCCAACGGCGAATTGTCGCTGCAGGGCGCTCGTCGGGCGGGCTGTCAGGCCTGCGCTTCGTCGGGTGGCGGCTGCCAGTTCCTCGGAACCGCAGGCACCTCGCAGGTCGTCGCTGAAGGCCTCGGCCTCGCTATTCCGCATTCTGCGCTGGCGCCTTCGGGCGAACCGGTCTGGACGGAGATCGCCAGGGCATCAGCGCGGGCCGCGCTGCTGCTGAGCCAGAAGGGCATCACGACGAAGGATATCCTCACCGATCGCGCTATTGAAAACGCCATGATGGTCCATGCGGCATTTGGCGGCTCCACCAATCTCCTGCTGCACATCCCGGCGATTGCCCATCAGGCGGGCTGCCATATTCCGACGGTGGAGGACTGGATACGCATTAATAAACAGGTGCCGCGCCTGGTCAGCGTACTGCCCAATGGCCCGGTTTATCACCCAACCGTACGGGCCTTTATGGCTGGCGGCGTACCTGAAGTGATGCTGCATCTGCGCCAGCTGGGTCTTCTGCATGAGGATGTCATTACCGTCACGGGCAAGACGCTAGGGGAAAATCTCGACTGGTGGGAGCGCTCCGAGCGTCGGCAGATATTTAAAAATCTGCTGCTCAGTCAGGAGCAGGTTGATCCCCAGGAGGTCATCATGTCTCCGCAGCAGGCGCAAAAACGCGGGTTAACCTCCACGATTACCTTCCCGGTCGGAAATATCGCTCCGGAGGGCTCGGTCATAAAATCCACGGCCATCGACCCCTCGGTCATTAATGAAGAGGGTATTTATTATCATCAGGGCGTGGCGAAAGTGTACCTCTCGGAGAAAACCGCCATTTATGATATCAAACACGACAAAATTAAAGCGGGCGATATTCTGGTTATTATCGGCGTAGGGCCATCCGGCACCGGAATGGAGGAAACGTATCAGGTTACCAGCGCGCTGAAGCATTTATCCTATGGGAAGCATGTTTCGCTTATTACCGACGCCCGGTTCTCCGGCGTTTCCACCGGCGCCTGTATTGGCCACGTTGGGCCGGAGGCACTGGCAGGCGGCGCCATCGGGAAATTACGCACCGGGGATCTCATTGAAATTAAAATTGACTGCAAACAACTCCAGGGAGAAGTCAATTTCCTGGGTCTCGCTAACGCTCAGGAACTCCCCTCACGCGAGGAGGCTAGCGTTATATTAAACGGCAGAAGCAGCCACCCTGATTTAATGCCCGATCCTGATTTACCAGATGATACCCAACTCTGGGCGATGCTCCAGGCGGTAAGCGGCGGAACCTGGCGCGGCTGCATCTATGACGTTAATAAAATAAGCGCTGCATTGCACCAGCAGATGACTAAATCCTGAAGAAATAATTAAAACCATTATTACATTATTAATGAGAGGACGTTATGCCACTATTAATTGTTGTGGCAGGTATCGCTGTACTCCTGCTTTTAACCATAAAAATAAAACTCAATACTTTTGTTTCATTAATTATTGTCTCGCTGGCCGTAGCTATTGCCAGCGGCATGGAGCTGAATAAGGTCGTCGCTTCTGTCGAATCCGGGCTGGGCGGCACCCTGGGTCATATCGGCTTGATATTCGGTTTTGGCGTAATGCTGGGACGGTTATTATCCGATGCCGGCGGCGCGCAGCGTATTGCATTGACCATGCTGAACTATTTTGGTGTCAAAAGGCTGGACTGGGCGGTAGTAACTTCGGCATTTATTGTCGGTATCGCGCTATTTTTCGAAGTCGGTTTAATTCTGCTGGTACCGATTTTATTCGCCATCGCCAGGGAAGCTAAAATATCACCGATGTATATGTGCGTACCGATGCTGTCGGGTTTGTTAGTGGCGCACGGTTTTCTGCCGCCGCATCCCGGCCCTACCGTCATCGCCAGAGAATATGGCGCAGATGTTGGCGTCGTGCTGATTTATGGCATCATCGTGGGCATTCCAACCTTTATTCTCTGTGGCCCGCTGCTGAATAAAGTATGCCAACGGCTGATCCCGGAGGCATTTACCAAAGAAGGCAACATTGCTTCCCTTGGGGCGACAAAGAGCTTTACCGAAAGCGAAATGCCGGGGTTTGGGATAAGTTTTCTGACCGCCATGCTGCCGGTGATCCTGATGGCTCTGGTCACCATTATGCAAATGGTCCGGCCAAAAGACGCAGGCGACCCCGGTATGCTCTATTCCGTGTTCCTGTTTTTGGGAAACTCGACGATCGCGATGCTGATTTCGCTGCTGTTCGCCATTTGGGCGATGGGTCTCGGGAGAGGAAAAACGATCCCGGAACTGATGGACTCCTGCGGGAAAGCAATTGCAGGCATTGCCGGTCTGTTATTGATTATCGGCGGCGGCGGCGCATTCAAACAGGTGCTGATTGATTCTGGCGTCGGCCAGTATATTTCGACGCTGGTGGCAGGCACGGATATCAACCCCATTCTGATGGCCTGGGGAGTGGCGGCCTTTCTGAGGATTTGTCTGGGCTCCGCAACGGTTGCCGCCATCTCCACCGCCGGCCTGGTGATCCCTTTGCTGTCTGCACACCCAAACACAAACCTGGCCTTGATTACTCTTGCGACGGGCGCAGGCTCCTGCATTTGCTCCCATGTCAATGACGCAAGCTTCTGGATGATAAAGGATTTCTTCGGCCTGACCATCAAGGAAACCCTACTGTCCTGGACGCTAATGTCTACAATGCTATCCCTTTGCGGCCTGATCTTTATTCTGCTGGCCAGCATGGCGATTTAAGCCACGCGGCCATGCTTCACGCAGTGCCCCTTAAACTCCCCCTCGCGGGCCAGGGTTTACGGGGTACGCCCCTGGCCGCGTGCATAAATCCGCGCCGGCCCGTCTTTGCGGCTTTCAGCCCCCCACGCCCTTGTAACTCTGGCGGCCTCTTTCCCGCACAAATCGTTTCCAGCATTAGCATTTTTTTAACAAAATATTCCGCTGACTATCCAGAGACTGATATGGTGTTAAAGTGACTATAACAGCCTAATGATAATGGAGTTCACCACCGTGCCTGGCCTGAAAATTACGCTATTGCAACAACCGCTGGTGTGGATGGACGGTCCCGCCAACCTGCGCCATTTCGATCGCCAGCTGGAAGGTGTCAGCGGGCGTGACCTGATTGTTTTGCCGGAAATGTTTACAACCGGTTTTGCCATGGAAGCCGCTAAACAGTCGCTGCCGCAGGAAGAGGTCATTGACTGGATGCTGGCGAAAGCGGTGCAGACCAATGCCCTTATTGCGGGTAGCGCTGCGCTACAAACCGAACGCGGCCCGGTTAACCGCTTCCTGCTGGTGGAGCCCGGCGGTAAAAGCCATTTTTATGATAAGCGGCACCTGTTCCGGATGGCCGAAGAGCATCATCATTATACGGCGGGCGACGAGCGGGTCGTTTTCGAGTGGCGCGGCTGGCGGATCCTGCCGCTGGTCTGCTACGACCTGCGCTTCCCGGTATGGTCACGCAACCATAACGACTACGATTTAGCGCTGTACGTGGCCAACTGGCCGGCGCCGCGCTCGCTGCACTGGCAGTCGCTGCTGGTAGCCCGGGCAATTGAAAACCAGGCCTACGTCGCCGGTTGCAATCGGGTCGGTACCGACGGTAATGGCCACCACTATCGGGGCGACAGCCGCATTATCAGCCCCCAGGGAGAGATTCTGGCAACGGCGGAACCTCACCAGGCCACGCGCCTCGACGCGGAGCTGTCGCTCACCGCGCTCAACGAGTATCGTGAAAAATTCCCCGCCTGGCAGGATGCCGATCCGTTTAGCCTGGATTAATTTCCACTCCCCCATCCGTTTTATTTCGCCGACGCAATCATTACGCAACGGCGTCTAGTTCTAGTGGTCAGAGTCCAGCAGCGGCGCTAAAAATTGCGCCGCTTTTCTGGCGCCATTCGCGGTAATGGTATGACCGACGCCGGGTTCGAAATAAGTATCGACATCGACACCGATAGCGGCGAGTTTTTGTGCGGCGGTTTCGCTTTCGCGGATAGCGATCGTCGGATCGTTGACGCCATGGACCAGCAAAGTCGGCGTCCCGTTATTGGCTTGCCACGGCGCCGGGGAGGCCAGACGGCCGGAAAACGAGATCGCGGCGGTGAGCGGAAACGCTCCGCTGACCAGCGCATCGAGGGTCATAATGGCCCCCTGAGAGAAGCCGGCAAGCACCAGCCGATCTTCGCCAGGCGAGAGCTGATGTTGGCTGATAATCGCCTCAATGCTGGCACGAAAGGCGCGGCGCGCGCCGGCAATCCGCTCCGGCCGCGTGGCGTCGCTGATGCCGTTGAGGCTGAACCACTGGTAGCCCGGCCCCATATCAAAGCTGGCCGTGCCGTTAGGGGTCGCGATCGTCACGCCGGGAAGCTGCTGACGCCAGAAGTGGCCGAGGCCCTCTAAATCGTCGCCGCTGCTGCCGACGCCGTGTAGCAAAATAATCAGTTTTTTCATCTCTGGCTCGCTTAAAGTCCGTAACCGCTCAGATCCGGCCCTGCAGGCACAATCCCGTTTGGGTTCAGCGCCTTGATGGAGTAGTAGCCCTGCTTAATATGGTCGATATTCACCGTTTCGCGAACGCCCGGAATGGCCAGCAGAGCGCCAAGATAACGATCGAGGTTGCGGTATTCCGCCAGCCGGCGAAGATTGCATTTGAACAGGCCGTGGTACGCCGCATCGAAACGAATCAGGGTGACGAAAAGACGAATATCCGCCTCGGTCAGCGTCTCGCCGCTCAAAAAATCGCGCGTCGATAGGTGCTGTTCGAGCCAGTCCAGCATCGAGAAAACATCATTGACCGCTTCCTGATAGCTCTCCTGGGTGGTGGCGAATCCGGCGCGATACACGCCGTTATTGAGCTTCGGATAAATATCGCTATTGAGCCGGTCGATCTCTTCGCGCAGCGCCTGCGGATATAGATCGATGCGGCTGTCCGCCAGTTCGCCGAAGCCGTTGTTAAACATCCGTACGATATCGGCGGACTCGTTGTTCACGATGGTGGCGGTCTTTTTGTCCCACAGCACCGGGACCGTGGCGCGCCCGGTAAAGGTCGGGTCCGCCCGGGTATAGAGCTGATGCAGCCACTCGACGTTATTCAGCGTATCGCGGTTAGCGCCGGGATAGTCGCCAAAATGCCAGCCTTCGTTGAGCAGCCAGGGCTCAACCACAGATACGCTGACCACCGCCTCCAGCCCTTTCAGCCGGCGGGCGATTAGCGTACGCGATGCCCACGGGCAGATCAGCGCAACGTACAGGTGGTAGCGATCCGGCTCGGCCTGAAACCCGCCGCTGCCGGTGATCCCCGGCTCACCGTTCGGCGTGACCCAGTGGCGAAAGCTCGAGGTCTGGCGCAGGAAACCGCCTTTTTTATCGGTCGCCTGCACCGGGTGCCAGTCGGCGGTCCATTTTCCATCAATCAGCATAAAACCCCCGTTACGATTTCAGCGGCGTCGGTTTTAACGCGTATTTACCGCCCCCGGTGAGCGCCAGCACGATCAGGCCAACGATCCAGAAAGCGGGGAATTCCCAGCCGCCGTTCGGGTTGGTAAAGAAAAACCCGGCCGAACCGTGCACCGTGAAGATCGCGCCGAGTAAAATGGGGATCAGCACCACGGCCACGATACGCGTATAGATGCCGAGGATCAGGGCGATAGCGCCAAAGAATTCAACGGCCATCGTGATATAGGCCAGCCAGCCCGGAAGGCCAAGCGAGGCGAAGAATTTTGCGGTGCCCGCGGGGGTGAAGGCGAAGAATTTCAGGCCGAAGTGCGCCAGAAACAGGATGCCGAGCGCCAGGCGCATGACCAGAGCGGCATAGGGAGTGGTACGTTGATCAATCATGGTGAAATCCTCTTGGGTGATTAGCATCTCTTCCTGCGCAACGATGGCGGCGGGGAAACGACCTTAAGTAAGAGGACTGTACAATATTTTGTGGGCCTGATTATCCCGTCAAAATGGGCATACTTATTTCCATAATGGAAATAATCATCAGCACCGCGCCCGTTCTTCCTCGGCAGAAAAGGCCTCGACGAGGAAATCGATCATCACCCGCGATTTGTGCGCCAGATAGCGGGCAGGCGGAAATACCGCAAACAGCGCCAGCGGCGGGGCTTCATATGGCGCCAGCAGCGAAACGACCCGCCGCTCATCCAGCGCTTTTCGGGCAATAAAGAACGGTAAACGGGCAATCCCCAATCCGGCGCAGGCGGCGGCAAGACAAACCTCGGCATTGGAGAATTTCAGCTTGCCGTACACCGGCTGCGTGTGGAGCTGCTGCTGTTCATCGAGGAAGGGCCAGTTCCAGGGATCGCGAAAGTTGGTATCGACAATCAGCGCGTGCTGGCTCAGAGCGTCCCAACGTTGGGGCTCGCCGTTAGCGGCCAGGTAATCCGGAGACGCCACCACCACGCTACGTATCGGGCACAGGCGACGGGCGAGCAGCGTGCTATCGGTCAAATTGCCGATACGCAAGGCGAGATCGAAACCTTCATCTACCACATTCACCAGGCGGTCGGAAAAACTGACATCCAGCTCGATATCCGGATAGCGACGGGCGAAGGTGACCAGGTGGGGAGCCAGCTGAGTGGAGCCAAAGCTCACCGGCGCGGAGATGCGCAGCTGCCCGGATGGGGCGTTGGAGAGCGTGCGCACCGAGTCGTTGAGCTCATCGTAGTCAATTAACAGCTGGCGGATACGTTGATAGTAGGCCAGCCCGACGTCGGTGGGGGTGAGCGAACGAGTGCTGCGCCTTAACAGCTGTACGCCAAGGTCGCTTTCAAGGCGGGAAATCAGCTTGGAGGCCTGGCCGTGGCTGGTTCCGCAGCGCTGGGCGGCATTGGTAAAACTGCTGGTTTCCATTACCGCAACGAACATTCGATCGCAATCCAGCCGTTCCATAAAGCGTTTCCCACTCTTTTTTGAAAACGCCACCATAGCAAAATGCCTCGGATGAGCCTAGCTGTGCTCGCGGTCACAGCATTAATACGCCGGTTTTCTGGCGCAGCCCCGCAAAATAACCTTATAATTGCTGCACCTTTTTCCTGTCTTAAGTTTAAGCTGGAGATACAATGGAGCTCAGTCGCAGGCAGTTCTTTCGCATCTGCGTGGGTGGGATGGCAGGGACAACCGTAGCATCGCTTGGTTTTCTCCCTGCGTTTTCCGCTAACGCCGAGACGCGTCAATATAAACTATTAAAATCCAAAGAAACCCGTAATAACTGCACCTACTGCTCGGTGGGCTGCGGCATCCTCATGTATAGCCTTGGGGATAACGCGAAGAACGTGCGTGAAAGTATTTACCACGTTGAAGGCGATCCCGATCATCCTGTGAGCCGCGGCTCTTTGTGCCCGAAAGGCGCCGGAGTGCTGGACTATATCCATAGCGAAAACCGTCTGCGTTATCCCGAATATCGGGCGCCGGGGGCGGATAAATGGACGCGCATCAGCTGGGACGAGGCGATTAATCGTATCGCGCGGTTAATGAAAGACGACCGCGACGCCCACTTTATCGAAAAGAACGCCCAGGGCGTCACCGTTAACCGCTGGACCTCAACCAGCATGCTGTGCTCTTCGGCGGCGAGTAATGAGACCGGGATCCTTGACGGCAAATTTACCCGCGCGCTGGGGATGGTGTCGATTGACTGCCAGGCGCGTCTTTGCCATGGCCCGACGGTCTCGGCGCTGGCGCCGACCTTTGGCCGCGGGGCGATGACCAACAACTGGGTGGATATTAAAAACGCCAACGTCGTGCTGATTATGGGCGGCAATGCGGCGGAAGCGCATCCGGTTGGCTTTAAATGGGTTATCGAAGCCAAAATTAAGAATAATGCGACGGTCATCGTCGTGGATCCGCGTTTTAACCGCAGCGCGGCGGTAGCCGACCTGTACGCGCCGATCCGCGCCGGTTCCGACAGCGCCTTCCTGCTTGGCGTCATTCGCTATCTGATCGCGCACGATCGGGTGCAGCACGAGTACGTGCGCCACTACACCAATGCCAGCATGATCGTGCGTGAAGACTATGCTTTCGATGCCGGGCTGTTCAGCGGTTTTGATCCTGAACAACGCCAGTACGATAAAACCAGCTGGAACTACGAGCTGGATGAGAACGGTTTCGCCAGACGCGATGAAACCTATCGCCACCCGCGGTGCGTCTGGAACCTGATGCGGCAGCATGTCGAGCGCTACACCCCGGAAATGGTCAACCGCCTGTGCGGAACGTCGATCGACGATTTCCTGCGTATTTGCCAGCTTTTGGCCAGCACCAGCGCGGCGAATCGCACCGCCACGATCTTATATGCCCTCGGCTGGACCCACCATACGGCGGGAGCGCAAACCATCCGCGCCGCGGCGATGCTGCAGCTGCTGCTGGGCAATATCGGCATGGCCGGCGGCGGGATTAACGCGCTGCGCGGGCACTCCAATATTCAGGGCTATACCGACCTGGGGCTACTCTCCACCAATCTGCCGGGATATATGCCGCTACCATCGGAAAAACAGCCCGATTATCAAACCTATATTGCGCAAATCACCCCTGCGGCCTTAGGGGCGGATGAAGTTAACTACTGGCAAAATACGCCGAAATTTTTCGTCAGCATGATGAAAAGCTTCTGGGGCGATGCTGCAACGGCGGAAAACAACTGGGGCTATGACTGGCTGCCGAAATGGGACCGGCTATACGATGTGATGACCCAGGCCGAGCTGATGACGCAGGGAAAAATCAATGGCTATATTGTCCAGGGATTTAACCCGCTGGCGGCGTTTCCCGACAAGAACAAGTCGTCCAGAGCGCTGGCAAAACTGAAATATATGGTGGTCATCGACCCGCTGGTGACGGAGTCAGCCAACTTCTGGCAAAACCACGGGGAAATGAACGATGTCCGCCCCGCCGATATCCAGACCGAAGTGTTCCGCCTGCCGTCCTCCTGCTTTGCGGAAGAGGACGGTTCGATTGCTAACTCAGGCCGCTGGCTGCAGTGGCACTGGGCGGCAGCGGAGCCGCCGGGAGAGGCGTTGCATGACGGCAAAATTCTGGGGCGGCTGTTTACCCGTCTGCGCGAACTGTATCAGCAGGAAGGCGGCGCCAACCCGGCGCCAGTCCTCAATATGTCGTGGGATTACCACGATCCCCGCGATCCGCTGCCGGAAGAGGTGGCCCGTGAGGCCAATGGTAAAGCGCTGCGCGATATTGTTGATGACCAGGGTCAGGTGATCGTCAAAAAAGGCCAGCAGCTCAGCAGCTTTGCACAATTGAAGGATGATGGTTCCACCAGCAGCTACTGCTGGGTCTATTGCGGCTGCTGGACCGAACAGGGCAACCAGATGGCGAATCGTGATAATAGCGATCCTTACGGGCTGGGCTGTACGCCCGGCTGGGCCTGGTCATGGCCGGCTAACCGCCGCATTCTCTATAACCGCGCGTCGGCCGACCCGGCAGGCAAGCCTTGGGATCCGCAGCGCGCGCTGCTGCACTGGGACGGTAAACGCTGGGCGGGAATGGATGTCGCCGACTATAACCAGGCGGCACCGGACAGCAACGTCGGGCCGTTTATCATGAACCCGGAAGGGGTCGGCCGTTTGTTCGCCTTGAACAAAATGAACGATGGCCCCTTCCCTGAGCACTATGAGCCGATAGAGTCCCCGATTGGCACTAACCCTCTCCACCCGAAGGTGGTCTCCAGCCCGGTGGCGCGGATCTTTAACGGCGATCTGGCGAATATGGGCCATGCGGATGAGTTCCCGTACGTGGCGACCACCTATTCGATCACCGAACTGTTCCGCCACTGGACCAAACATGCGCGTCTGAACGCAATCGCGCAGCCGGAGCAGTTCGTGGAAATCGGCGAGAAGCTGGCTGAAGAGAAAGGCATTTTGAGCGGTGACGTAGTCAAAATCGTCTCGAAACGCGGTTTTATCAAAGCCAAAGCGGTGGTGACGAAACGTCTGCAAACGCTGACCATCGACGGGCGTACGGTCAATACGATCGGCATCCCCTGTCACTGGGGTTTTGAGGGGGTGACCCGAAAAGGGTTCCTGGCGAACACGCTGACGCCTTCGGTGGGCGATGCGAATTCGCAGACTCCCGAATACAAGGCCTTCCTCGTGAACGTGGAAAAGGTGTAAGGGAGACGGCTTATGGCTTATCAATCGCAAGACATTATTCGTCGTTCCGCGACTAACGGTTTCACCCCCGCGCCTCAGGCGCGGGACCACCAGCAGGAGGTCGCAAAGCTTATCGACGTCACCACCTGTATCGGCTGTAAAGCCTGTCAGGTGGCCTGTTCAGAGTGGAACGATATCCGTGATGAGGTCGGTCACAACGTCGGGGTGTACGACAACCCGGCCGATCTGACCGCCAAATCCTGGACGGTGATGCGCTTCTCGGAAGTGGAGCAAAACGACAGGCTGGAGTGGCTGATCCGTAAGGATGGCTGTATGCACTGCGCCGACCCGGGCTGCCTGAAGGCCTGTCCGTCGGAAGGGGCTATCATTCAGTATGCCAACGGTATCGTCGACTTCCAGTCCGGGCAGTGCATCGGCTGCGGCTACTGCATCGCCGGCTGCCCGTTCGACGTCCCGCGCCTCAACCCGGAAGACAACCGCGTCTACAAGTGCACGCTGTGCGTCGACCGCGTTACCGTCGGCCAGGAGCCGGCCTGCGTGAAGACCTGCCCGACCGGCGCTATCCACTTTGGCTCCAAAGAGGATATGAAGGTGCTGGCAGGCGAGCGCGTCGCCGAGCTGCAAACCCGCGGTTATGACAATGCGGGCCTGTACGATCCGGCGGGCGTCGGCGGCACGCACGTGATGTACGTCCTGCATCATGCCGACAAGCCGAATCTGTACCACGGCCTGCCGGAGAACCCGGAAATCAGCGCCACCGTGAAGTTCTGGAAAGGTATCTGGAAACCGCTCGCGGCGGTGGGCTTTGCCGCGACCTTCGCCGCCAGCATCTTCCACTACGTCGGCGTCGGTCCGAACCGTGCGGAAGAGGAAGAAGACAACCTGCATGAAGAGAATGACGAGGTGCGCAAATGAAAAGACGTGACACCATCGTGCGCTACACGGCGCCGGAGCGAATCAACCACTGGGTCACCGCCTTCTGCTTCATGCTGGCGGCGATAAGCGGGCTGGGGTTCTTCTTCCCGTCCTTCAACTGGCTGATGCAAATTATGGGCACCCCGCAGCTGGCGCGAATTCTGCACCCGTTTGTGGGCGTGATCATGTTTGCCTCGTTCATCATCATGTTTTTCCGCTACTGGCATCACAACCTAATCAATCGGGATGATATCTTTTGGGCGAAGAATATTCGTAAGATCGTCGTCAACGAGGAGGTAGGTGACACCGGGCGCTATAACTTCGGCCAGAAATGCGTGTTCTGGGCGGCGATTATTTTCCTGGTTCTGCTGCTGATAAGCGGCGTGATCATCTGGCGTCCGTATTTTGCGCCTGCGTTCTCAATCCCGGTGATCCGATTTGCGTTAATGCTGCATTCATTTGCCGCAGTGGCGTTAATTGTGGTTATCATGGTGCATATCTACGCCGCCCTGTGGGTGAAAGGCACCATTACCGCGATGGTGGAAGGTTGGGTTAGCAAAACATGGGCGAAGAAACATCACCCGCGCTGGTATCGCGAAGTCAAAGAGAAGCAGCCTTCGGCCACGAAAGATTGATGAAGTAAATACGAGAGATTTTCTGACTAACAGGAATGTTAGCGTAGTGACCGCGCGTAACAGGATGGAAACAGCGATGCTGTTACGCGCTATTTTGCTCGGCGATTGCCGGGGCGCTGACATAAATAAAACCGGTCATAACCGCGCAAGCCAGACGGCAATGGCGTACAACAAAACGCAGATATGAAAAAGGCCCACGTTAATTAATAACATGGGCCTGAATAGTGGCGGAACGGACGGGACTCGAACCCGCGACCCCCTGCGTGACAGGCAGGTATTCTAACCGACTGAACTACCGCTCCACTTTCACTGTTCCCTTGGGAACGAGGCGAATATTACGGATTACCGCTAACTCCGTCAACGCTTTTTCTTCACTTTTGAACCGTTTGCTGTAAAAATCGCCCGCCCGCCTATTTTTACAGCGTATTGCGGCGTATCAGCTCCGCCACAGGCAGCTTCCGCCTTTCTTTTGTACCAAATCGAGCCGCGATTCATGGTTTAGCAGCTCGTCATCAGAGGCGTAAACGACGCGCAGCCTGCTGGCAGCCCGAACAACGCGCTGTATTCCTATCTCTCCTGCCTGCATCTGGCCTTCGCCTTCCGTCGAAAATGCCAGCGTCGTCTGGCCGCCGGTCATCATCAGATAGACATCAGCCAGAATCTGGGCATCGAGTAACGCCCCGTGCAGCGTTCGCTTGCTGTTATCTATTTCATAACGCGAGCACAGCGCATCGAGGCTGTTACGCTTGCCGGGGAACATTTTCCGCGCCAGCGCCAGGCTATCGGTGACCTTGCAGAAGGTATTGGTTTTGGGAATATCGCGCTTTAGCTTGCCAAACTCATAATCCATAAAGCCGATATCGAACGATGCGTTATGGATGACCAGCTCCGCCCCGCGGATATAGTCCATGAACTCATCGACTACGTCGGCAAACACCGGCTTATCCATCAGAAACTCATCGGCAATCCCGTGAACGCCAAAAGCTTCAGGGTCCACCAGCCGGTCCGGCTTGAGATAAACGTGGAAGTTATTCCCGGTGAGGCGGCGGTTGATCACCTCCACCGCACCGATCTCGATGATTTTATGTCCTTCGTAATGCGCACCGAGCTGGTTCATACCAGTGGTTTCAGTATCGAGAACAATCTGTCGCGTAATTGCAGTGCTCATATCAGTCATTTATGTCAGACTTGCCGTTTACATATCGATGTCAATTACAGGAAGTCTACCAGAGATGCTTAAACAGGTAGAAATTTTCACCGACGGTTCATGCCTGGGTAATCCAGGACCCGGCGGCTACGGCGCCATTTTACGCTATCGCGGGAAAGAAAAAATCTTTAGCGAAGGTTATAACCTTACGACCAATAATCGCATGGAGATGATGGCGGCTATCGTTGCGCTGGAAGCGCTGAAAGAGCAGTGTGAAGTCGTACTCAGCACCGACAGCCAGTACGTGCGTCAGGGGATCACCCAGTGGATCCACAACTGGAAAAAGCGCGGCTGGAAAACGGCTGATAAAAAACCGGTCAAAAATGTTGATCTGTGGCAGCGCCTGGATACCGCGCTTGGTCAGCACCAGATCAAGTGGGAATGGGTTAAAGGCCACGCCGGCCATCCGGAAAACGAACGCTGCGACGAGCTGGCGCGCACTGCCGCCTCCAGCCCTACGCAGGACGATATCGGTTACCAGCCAGAACGTTAATTCAGCCCGTTTCGCGACTGTCGCGTGGCCCCTACCGTCTGACGCAGCCGGGCCTTCGCTTTTCCCGACTTCAGCGGATTTAGCGTTAACGGGATAGTGCGTTTGCGGGCCACGATCAGCTGCAGGCAGCCCAGCGCCGGTAGGTGGGTACTGAGCATCTTACCGCCGTGTCGGGACCAAGGCAGCACCTGATAGCGGCCGTAGTGCAGAACCTCAAAATTGAGCAGCGCCAGCCAGTCGAGCTGGCGCGTTAGCGTAAACATCCGGCTGCTGTACGGCACCGTTTTACGCAATACCGGCATCAGCTTGCGCAGCCCCATCAGGCTCACCGGATTAAAGCCGGTCATAATTATCCAGCCGTCGTCAATCAACACCCTGTCGGCTTCGCGCAGCAGGCGGTGAGGATCGCTGCACCAGGGTAAGGTATGCGCCAGCAGGCAGGCGTCAACCGACTTTTCGGCAAAAGGCAGATGGAGGGGATCGGCCTTCACCTGAATCGGCGTCCCCTGTAGCGAAACGTTCACCTGATGCGAGATAGCGCAGGATTCGGTATTGATTTCCGCGCTCAGATTGCCAATCTTAAGCAAATGAAAGCCATATAGCTTGGCCAGCCACGGTTTCATCTGCCGCTCCAGCGATTCGCGATAGTATTCGCCCCAGGGCATACTGGACCAATGCTCTGGCGCTGTGACTATCTGAGATATCCTTGCCGGCTTCATCGCAACCTTCCGCTACGCTTTTAGGAGTAATAAATGAATCTTATCAGCATTCCTGCATTTCAGGACAACTACATCTGGGTTCTTAGCGCGGAAAACGGCCGCTGTCTGATCGTCGATCCTGGCGAAGCGGCGCCCGTACTGGCCGCAATCGCGGAACACGGCTGGCAGCCGGAGGCCATTTTTCTCACCCACCACCACCACGATCACGTTGGCGGCGTAAAACAACTGCGCGAAACATTCCCCGACATCGTTGTTTACGGACCGGCAGAAACCCAGGATAAGGGAACGACCCATCTCGTTGCCGACGGCGATCGGGTCGTTGTTTTAGGCCACGAATTTTCTATTTTCTCTACGCCAGGTCACACTTTAGGACACGTCTGTTTCTTCAGTGAACCTTATCTATTTTGTGGCGATACAATGTTTTCCGGCGGCTGCGGCAGACTCTTTGAAGGGACCGCAGAGCAGATGTATCAATCATTTCAGAAAATAGCCGCGCTACCCGACGATACGCTGGTATGTTGCACACATGAATATACTTTAGCAAATATGAAGTTTGCTCTGAGTATCCTGCCACAGGATATGGCTATAAATGATTACTACCATAAAGTTAATGAGTTACGTGCAAAAAAACAAATGACACTCCCGGTAAATCTGAAAAATGAGCGCCGTATAAATTTATTTTTACGCACGGATGACAATGATTTAATTAAAGAAATATCCAAAGAAACAAATTTGCAACACTCTGCGCAGCGATTCGCCTGGTTAAGGTCAAAGAAAGATGACTTCTGACATTTAACTCTTGTCATTCGCTAACTTCACCGTTATTCTTGCTCGTCTTTTAAGCAACTATTGACACACACATGAAGGCACGAGCGATTTTACTCGTCTCTGTCCTGCTGGTGGGGTGCCAGTCGTCTAAGCACGATGGCAACGTTCAACAGCACGCACAGAGCCTTTCTGCAGCTGGTCAAGGGGAAGCAGGTAAGTTCACAAGTCAAGCGCGCTGGTTAGATGATGGAACCTTCTACGCGCAAGACCAGGATCTGTGGACTTCCATAGGCGACGAGCTAAAGATGGGAATACCGGAAAATACCCGGATTCGCGAACAGAAACAGAAGTACTTACGTAATAAGAGCTATCTCCACGATGTAACTTTACGGGCAGAGCCGTATATGTACTGGATAGCCGGGCAAGTTAAGAAACGTAACATGCCAATGGAACTGGTATTACTACCCATAGTGGAGAGCGCTTTTAACCCGCATGCAACGTCTGGCGCCAATGCCGCAGGCATCTGGCAGATCATTCCGAGCACCGGGCGCAATTATGGTTTGAAACAGACCCGCAGCTACGATGCGCGTCGGGACGTCGTCGCCTCTACTACGGCGGCACTGAACATGATGCAGCGTCTGAATAAGATGTTTGACGGCGACTGGTTATTGACCGTCGCGGCTTATAACAGCGGTGAAGGCCGGGTACTGAAGGCAATGAAAGCGAATAAATCACGCGGTAAGCCTACTGATTTTTGGTCGCTTTCATTACCACAGGAAACCAAGGTTTACGTACCTAAGATGCTGGCTTTGAGCGACATTCTCAAAAACAGCAAGCGTTATGGCGTGAAGCTGCCGACGGCAGACGAAAGCCGTGCGCTGGCGCGAGTTCGCCTCGATAGTCCGGTTGATATCAGCCAGCTGGCCGATATGGCAGGAATGCCCGTCGGCAAGCTAAAGACATTCAATGCCGGCGTAAAGGGGACAACCCTGGGTGCGAACGGGCCGAATTACGTAATGGTGCCGCAGAAACATGCAGCTCAGCTGCGTGAATCTCTGGCCTCTGGCGACATTGCAGCCGTACAGCCGACGCAGCTCGCGGTTAACGCGCCGTTGACCAGCCGCAGCTATAAGGTTCGTTCCGGCGATACGATTTCCGGGATCGCCTCACGTCTCGGCGTGTCGACGAAAGATTTGCAGCAGTGGAATAACCTGCGCGGATCGGGGCTGAAAGCGGGCCAGGAGCTGGTAGTTGGCGCCGGCAGCAGCGCGACCCGTCTTGCGAACAACAGCGATAGCATTACCTATCGCGTACGCAAAGGCGACTCGCTGTCGAGCATCGCAAAACGTCATGGCGTGAATATTCGTGATGTGATGCGCTGGAACAACGGCACCGATGCCCTGAAGCCGGGCGATCAGCTCACGCTGTTTGTGAAAAATAGCGACAGACCGGATTCCTGATATACCTGATAAAAAAGGCACCGTATCCCGGTGCCTTTTCTTTTTATATCGCTTTTTTATATCGCTTTATGCGCTTCAAACATGATGGTATCGCTGGTAAAGGAGCCGTCGTCCTGTAAGGCAAAGTAGGCTTTTACCTCTGCCGACGCGCTATCCTGATAGAGGCGAATCGCTGCCACCAGCGCCTCCGGCGTACGCATACGCGCCACCCATGAGCTGAACTCCAGCGGCAGGCGATCGGTCGATAAACTATTCGTGACCAGCCCGGCATCGTTCGCCAGCGCCAGCCACTCTCCGCTGGAATAGTTGCGGACGTGAGAAGTATCGCGCAGCGCTTCAACCGTTTGCAGCCATACGTCGCGAACCGGATGTCCCGGTGACATGACGTCCATAATAATCAGCACCCCACCCGGCTTGAGAACGCGCTTGACCTCACGCAGCGCCTGGCCGACATCGTGCCAGTGATGGGCAGAATAGCGGCTAATCACCACCTCAAAGCTGGCCGCCGCAAAGGGCAAGGTTTCCGCATAGCCCTGCTGGGTCTTTATATTTGAAAACCCCTTATCCTGAGCAGCCTGCGCCACAACGTCCAGCATCTGGCTGGATAAATCATATGCCGTTACCTCTGCCACCTGCCCGGCCGCAGCGAAGCTGGCATGCCCGGCGCCACAGCCCATATCGAGGACCCGCGCAGCAGGGAAATCAGCCAGCCGCTCGGCCAGCCGCTGCAGATCGCGTCCGGAGGCGTGTACGGCGCTGGTCAGGTAAGCGCTGGCCTGTGAGCCAAACTGTTTTTCGACGTTGTCATGGTGAGAGCGTGTTGTCATTGTGTTGTCCTTCGGTTGTTTGAATAATAAAGGCAGCACCTTGCTTGCGCAGGCCCGCCCCACGGCAGGCCTGACGTACCTTAATTAATCAGGCTTGCCGGGACTGAATTCGACTAGTAGCGGGTTGTGATCGGAGGCACTCGTGACCAGCACAGAGGCATCGTGCACGCTTAACCCCCGGTAGAACACAAAATCGAGCGGACGACCAAAGGCGCGGCGGCGCTGATCGTCAGAAAAACGAACCTCGCGCAGCGACATTTCTCGGGCAAAGCGATAGAGCGCGTTCATGCGCGGTCGGCTCCAGGCATTAAAATCACCGGCCATAATAACCGGGCCGCTGTGATGAGCTATCTGGTCGCCGATAGGTAACAGCTGCTTGCTGTAGACATCAACCCCAAGGCTGAAGTTAACCGCATGGATGTTCACCACCATCAGCAAACGCATATCTGGCAGCGGATAGACGGTCACTAACGCCGATTTAGCCAGTCGCAAAATGGGTTCGCGTTCGCGCAAGGGACAGCAGTAGACCGGATGAGTCGAAGCCAGCGTCATGACGCCAGATGGGTGCTGAGGCAGAACTAATGCGGGGACCTGATCGGCTGCCAGATAGTTGGTCGTGGCGAATCTGACCAGCTCGGGCGTCGTTTGTGCTTCTTGTAACAGCACCAGATGAGCGTCTTTACCGAAATTATTCAGCACGGACTTCCACTCGGCCCGCTGCTGTTTAAATATATTCCACACCAGCACGCGAATTTTCTCATCGCTGCTTAAAGGTACGCCTGCCGGGAATCCATGGCTAATGCTTGCAAATGACCCCGGAGGCAAAATTCTCTCCGCAGGCTGTCCGGCGACATAGCGCATAGCATAAGTATTCTTTCGCAATTTAGGCATCAAACCTCGATAACATGAAACCGGCCTGACTGCGGCCGGTTATTCTGTTATAGGGACTTTCGTATGCACTTTCAATGCAATTCGCGAGAAACCTTTATCCTGCGATGGAAACCGCCTTTGCCGGATGAGATTTATCGAGGCGACCGCTCAGCACGACCAGCAGTAGCGCAGCGAACACAATCCCCGCGCCAATCCACGGCGTCCCGGCCAGGCCATAGCGTTCTACGGTTTGTCCGCCAATAATAGAGCCTAATGCGATGCCGACGTTAAAAGCGGCGATGTTAAGGCCGGAGGCAACGTCTACGGCGCCGGGCGTATATTGCTCCGCTTTCTGTACGACGTAGACCTGCAGACCCGGCACGTTGCCGAAGGCGAAAATCCCCATCACCAGCACCGTTGCCAGCGCAGCATACTGGATGCTGGCGGTAAGCTGGAACACCAGCAGCAGCGCAACCAGCGCGGCAAAGATGATCTTCAGCGCGGGCACCGCCCCGCGCCTGTCGGCTAGTTTGCCGCCCCAGACGTTACCGATCGCCACAGAAACGCCGTAGCCCAGTAAAATCCAGCTCACCGCTGACGGGCTAAACCCGGCCAGGTCCTGCATCATTGGCGCGAGGAAGGTAAACGCCGTGAAGACGCCGCCGTATCCCAGGGCGGTAATCGCATAGATGATCAGCAGGCGCGGGTGGGTTAATACCTTCACCTGATCGCGCAGGCTGGCGCTGGCCCGCCCCGGAATATTATTCGGCACCAGAATCAGGCTGCTCACCAGCGCAATTACGCCGAGAATGGAAACCGCAAGGAAGGTTTCGCGCCAGCCGAAATGCTGGCCGATAAAGGTTCCGATCGGCACCCCGGTGACCAGTGCCACGGTGAGACCGCCAAACATAATGGCAATCGCCGATGCAGCCTTCTCTTTAGGCACCAGGCTGGTCGCAATGGTAGAACCAATCGAGAAGAACACGCCGTGCGCCAGGCCGGTAAGCAGGCGGGCGAAAATCAGCGTTTCATAACCCGGCGCCTGCCAGGCAAGCAGGTTGCCGGCAGTGAACAGCACCATCAGCGCCAGCAGCAGCTGTTTGCGCGGCATGCGGCCGGTCAGCGCCGTCAGCACCGGGGCTCCGATCGCCACGCCCAGCGCGTAGATAGAAACCAGCAGACCCGCTGAAGGCAGTGAGATGGCCAGCTGTTCTGCGATAGTCGGCACCAGGCCGACAATCACAAACTCGGTGGTACCAATCGCAAAGGCACCGATAGTTAAGGCAAGTAGCGCCAGTGGCATAATTTACTCCGTATCATCAGGATTAAGATGACACGTAGTATGCAGGGATGCTTAAATAACAAAAACTATCAAAGTCTCAATAGAATTTTGCTACAGGTGCAATAATGAGAGCGACATCAGAAGAGATTGCCATCTTTGTCGCCGTGGTGGAAAGCGGAAGCTTTAGCCGGGCGGCGGAACAGCTCCGACAGGCAAACTCCGCCGTCAGCCGGGCGGTGAAAAAACTGGAATCAAAGCTTAGCGTCAGCCTGCTTAACCGGACAACTCGCCAGCTAAGCCTGACCGAGGAGGGGGAACGCTACTTTCGTCGTATGCAGGTGGTGCTTCAGGAAATGGCGGCGGCGGAAAATGAGCTTCTGGAAACGCGGACTACGCCAAGAGGATTGCTGCGAGTGGATGCCGCTACGCCGGTGATGTTGCACTTCCTGATGCCGCTGGTGAAGCCTTTCCGCGAACGCTACCCAGAAATGACCCTCGCGCTGGTTTCGTCGGAAACCTTCATCAACCTGATTGAGCGTAAGGTGGACGTTGCGATCCGCGCGGGTACCTTGACGGATTCCAGCCTCCGCGCCCGGCCGCTGTTTAACAGCTACCGGAAAATCATCGCTTCACCTGACTATCTCTCCCGCCACGGCACGCCGCAGGATGTAGCCAGCCTTAAAGATCATCAGTGTTTGGGTTTTACCGAGCCTCTTTCATTAAATACCTGGCCTGTCTCCTGCTGCGATGGTCAGCTGCTGGAAGTCAGCTGCGAGATATCCTCAAATAGTGGGGAAACCATAAAACAGCTGTGCCTTGCCGGTAACGGCATCGCCTGTTTATCGGATTATATGGTGAATCAGGAGATTGCGAGCGGGGAGTTTGTCGAGCTTCTTGCCGACAAGCGGCTGCCGGTAGAGATGCCGTTTAGCGCCGTTTACTACAGCGACAGAGCGGTCAGCACCCGGATCAGGGCGTTTATTGATTTTCTCAGCGAGCATGTAAAACAGCTCCCGAAGGAGCTGTAGAAGGTTAAATAAGGGCTACAGAGGGTTGATTATTTAATCCCACTCAGGGGCAAGACCTTCCGGGCTAACCAGGCGATCGTTGCAATCCAGCGCGGCGATCGCTTTGCGATCCTCCTCATCCAGCTGCAGATCCTGAGCTTTCAGGTTGCTCGCCAGGTTTTCACGCTTCGTTGAAGATGGGATCACCGCGTAGCCTTCTCCCAAAGCCCAGGCCAGAATCACCTGCGCAGGGGTTGCGTTGTGCTTAGCAGCAATACCAGAAATGACTTCGTCTTTCAGAGCCTTACCATATGCTAGCGTCATATATGACGTGATATGGATACCGCGCGCTGTCGCCCAATCCACAACTTTGCGGTTCTGCAGGTACGGAGACAGCTCAATCTGATTGGTGGCAATATTTTCGGCGCCAACGGCAGCAATAGCGCGTTCCATCAGCGGGATGGTGAAGTTTGAAATCCCGATCTGTCGAGTCAGCCCCAGCGCCTTCGCTTCCAGCAGCGCCGGCATAAACTCTTCAACGGCAACGGCATCGCCCGGAGAAGGCCAGTGGATCAGCGTCAGATCGACATAATCAGTACGCAGCTTTTTCAGGCTCTCTTTCAGGCTGGCAATGAGCGAGCCCTTGCTCAGGTTTTCGATCCAGATCTTGGTTGTGATAAACAGCTCATCACGCGCTACGCCGCTTTCGGCGATAGCCTGGCCAACGGCCGCTTCATTATCATAGATCTGGGCGGTATCTATCGTACGGTAGCCCAGTTCCAGCGCCGTTTTTACCGATGCGATAACCACATCATCTTTCAGACGGAAGGTTCCAAGACCAAATGCAGGGATTGCCATAAAATTCCTCTTTTTTACTTAGTGTTAACTCATTGAGAAGATTATGGCTGAGGCGACGGAGGGGAAAAAGATCGATAAATGCAGAGGATTTTTGCTGAAACAGCAACAATAGTACGATGGAAAAAGAAAAAGCCCTGAGCAAATGCTCAGGGCTTTTAATAAGTGGCGGAACGGACGGGACTCGAACCCGCGACCCCCTGCGTGACAGGCAGGTATTCTAACCGACTGAACTACCGCTCCACCGAATTTCTCTACAACAACCGGTTTATTGCCCCGGTTTACT
>NZ_JANQCE010000011.1:0-79192 GCF_042055345.1 Klebsiella sp. C349492 | reverse complement strand
CGATCAACAACCTGTTTGACTGCTTCAGTTTTAAACTCTTCGGGATAACGCTTACCGCTCATGGGCACCTCTCTTTAAGCCATCTTAAATGACTCTGAGGTGTCTGTTAAACCCGTGGCGATTCAAAGAGCTGTTGATATCAGACCGGCAAGCAAAAAGCCATACCTGGCAAAGGACAAACACGTCATCAAAAACTCCTCTTCTGAAATGTTATGCAATTAAATGTAATAATTAGTAATTTTATGTCCATTAAATTTTCACAATTGAGCATAAAGTTCACGTTGCTTAATCATGTTTCAGATGCGCGTCAGCGCATGGGAGGCGTTTACGCCGGAGACCCCGCAGCGAAGCGAGGACAAAAAAAGCATTACGGCTTTAGCCGTAATCTCCCCCCTTCCTGCCAGACCCGAATTACCGCATCAAAAAACAACACTGAAGCTGCTGTACGCGGTCGGAGTGGCCCCGACAAGGCGTAGCCGCAGTCGGGGCGTATCTCCGCGTTAGCGGGCCGTAGGGCCGCTTACGAGCGTGTACCAGACAACTAACCGCAGCTCCACCCACAGCGACGAAGAAGAGTAGTTACAACACCCATCATTAAAAGCGATGTCTTCCCCGGCCTTCGGCCGGGGGCGGCGGCGCTTTTCAGTGGTGGGGAGGGGCTCGGGGTCGCAGAACGGCGCCCGTGTTTTTAAAAAGGGATTCATTGAATGATGTAACTAATATGTGCGCTGGCTATATGCCCGTCGCTTGCCGGCGGGAGGTACTTCTGGATCTGAGCGACGCGGACGCTTGCGACCGCTGTTAGCGAAGGCCTCATTGAGACTGTCCACAGGACAGACGACGAACAGGTTGGTCCTTGAGACGAAAGAGATTCAGATCTTTAAAAGAGGTACAGAGCAGGTATTTAAAGGGAACCATGCGGTCTGTACCCCTCTACGACAGGCAGCCTGAAAGCCTGTCGGTGGTAGCCTTATGAATAGTTCCCTTGCACTTAAATGGGGATAAGTAAAATCCGCCCCAAAAGCCGGCATCCTGAGCCGGAAATTTCATCCTCGACGCTGGATAATTTGACGCTGACCGGTGTGGCCATCATAAAAGTGGGCAGAAATCAGCCGCGCCCGGGAGACAGACGTGCGAAAGTCTCCGGCGCCAGCCGGATAACAAAAACAGGAGGGTTATATGGGGTCGGGGTACGGCGCCAGGCGGGTATAGTTATTGCCCCGGGACATAAGCATCCGTTCAGTCACGCGGCGCTCAACCTCGCGCTTCAGCGCGTCATGGTCGCCTCTAAAGCGGCCGGTAGCATATTCCCGGGTCAGCTGCTGACGAACACGCGTTACGATATCCTGACGCTGGCGCGAAGCATCCCGGCGGGCGGTCGCCCGCTTCTGGCCATGAGATTTACGCTCAGCCTGGTAGCTGCGAAAACGCTCGCGTACAAATCGCCAGGATTTGGCGATCAGTTCATCCATCCCCAGCTGCGGCAGGCTTTGTTTTTTGCGTTGTTTGTTTTCCCACTCCACGCGACTACGACGTGCGGCCACGACAGCCACATCTGACACATCCAGAGCCTGAAAAAGAGCCGGCGTGAACGTCATATCCGTCGGGATGTTGCAGCCGATCTGTGGGTCGTATTCCGTTGTATAGGTGATCAACCCCAGCTCAGACATAAACCGCAGCGCGCGGGTCGCTCGCGAGATAGACAGGTTTCCACTGGCGGATTCCGTGGCCAGTCCGCACTCGATGGCCATATTGGTAATCGAGCGCTGAACGCGATTGGCAAGCGGATCATAATGAAAGCACATTGCCTGGAGAAGCGCATCAATCGCACGCCGGCGCAGAACCGGAGGCATACGCCGGCGCATACCCAGTGAGCGGGCAAAGGCAACATGGATTGAAAAATCAAAAGTAGAGGTGAAGCCTTCGGCTTTGGCCATCAGCTTACGACAAAACGGCAGTGTCTTTTTACCTTCACGCGCCAAAAAACGCGGTTCGGCATTTTTTACCTGAACGTAATGGAATGAATCTTTGGCATCCTGGTCAGTCACCGCTTCCTGCGCTTATGTTGCATGGAAGGAGTGCGCACAGAAGGTATTGAACTTTTCTGAGCATAAATCTATACTCCCTGCATAGAGCAACAAACTCTATGCAGTTTTAGTAGGCCCCGGTAATCTTTTCGCTCCGCCAAGAATGAAGAAGATTATCGGGGTTTTTGCTTTATGATTCTAGAAAAACCTTTCTACAGAACCAGTTCCCTGCCACCTTACGGCGTGGCCAGCCATGAAAATCTAAACTTTCAGTAATCTAGCACCACCCTCTTATACAAGCAAGGTTGTTATCCCATAACGTTTTTTGACTCAGCATCCTGAATCAATTTGCTGAATAACTCGGCCTGGCTTAAGCCGCTTGATGCACACATTTCCAGAAATTTCGTTTTTAACTCGTTAGGAACAAGAATTTTAATTTCTTTGTGGGTTTCTCGCCTGCGTGCAACAAAATTCTGTTGCCGTTCAGAACCGCTCATTGGATGGCTTTTGCGCTGAGAGCGTTTTGAATTCTTTGAGGAAGAGACAACATCTTCTGGCTGTGGCATACCCACCTCTCCAGGTTACTGATTGAGTCTGAAAAGGAGAATACTACAACTCTTACATATCCTGCAAATCAATAGCTTACTTTCAATTTGAAAGATAATTTTTCTAAAATTTTAACTGCGGGATATCGGTGAAGACGAAATTACAAAATGAAAGATAACGATGTTGGCGCAGCGCTACCTTTTAAGCGAGGATTCTCAGTAGTTACAGCGCATTTAATAAGTACTCCTCCAGTCCTCCCCCATCTCCCACCGGGATTGCCAGTGCTGCAGGTAGGTATCAGCCAGGACGGGATAATCCCGGATGACCAGTGCATTTTCTGAGTTACTGCGCGCGGCTGCGCGGGAGAAATTGAATGACCCGGTTTCCACGTTTCGACCGTCGGTGATGATGACCTTGTCATGCATGATTTTAAACTGGCTGACCGTACGCACTGGGATGCCGGCGTTGACCAGCAAATTCATCGCTGCCGCACCGGCGCTCCCTTTCGCATTATTCGCTTTCCAGTCGAGTACCACTTTCACGTCGACACCCCGCTGCTTCGCCTGAATCAGCGAACGGGACACTTCCGGGGACGTAAAGCTGTATCCCATCAACCTGATACTCTTCTGTGCGGTATCGATGGTGTTCAGTACCAACTGCAGCGCCGAACCTTCCGGGGAAAATCCAGCCTGAACGGTTGGCTGGGCAACCGCACCGCCGGAAACCAGTAAACATACCGACAAAACCCCTGAAATGGCTGAATGTTTCATATCCGTTATTTCCCCTTCGCTTTATTTATTGCCTGCTGGAGATTCTCAGCCTCTGTCATGCCTGAAAATACGGTCGTATTTTCTTCCGTAGCACCCTTAACAGGCATAATAATGATGCCTGGCGTTCCCGTCAGACCAATATCTGTGGCTATTTTATTAATATCTTCCAGCGTGCTGTTAATCGTATCGATTGTTTTAGATTCAAACCTGGCGCCTTCGGATACTTTATTGATGACATCTTTCGTTAGCTTCCCTTCATTAAGGGGTCAGTTTGGATATCGAAAATTATTGTACGTTAAGGTGATTTTTTGTACCTCTGAGCTGTGGTAGAGCTTGACCACTTTGACAGGCAGCTTTGAGCGAGAAGCGGACATTGCAGACTGCCCAGTAGAAAAAGTGCTATCAGAATTATCTAAAGGAAGATCGTATTTACCATGTCTCATTCTAACTGTTTAATAAATTACAAAAATTAAAATTTCCATTTAATATCATCGCGTTAAGCAAGAGAATTAAACCTCTCATTTAATTTATGATTCTTATTTAATTCATGAGTTGGTGTAAAAATAGGTTGCCGCACTATAGAAAGACACATATTTAAACCCAGCAGGAAATCATATTTGAAAGTAATGTGTTTAAGGGGCTGCGTAACAAGAACAGCAAGTAAACACATAGTAATAACAGTTACCATTCCCATTTCGCAAGTGGCCATATCAGAGGTGAACTAATGCCTGCTGCAATTTTAAGAATTAAGGTTATCCTAATGATTCTTTTGTATGATTAAGATCATCGATAAATTTACTAAGGACTCATTAATGAAATTGCGACTCTGGAATCTATTACCCCATGATTACGCTCCTTTTTTTCGTATTCTTCACATCATTGTGGCATTTCTAATATTATCACAAATTATTAACTCTAATCTGACAGAGACCGAAGCAATTGGTGAACATAGTCTTGAAGGAGTTATAACCTGGATGCACATTATTTCAGGGTTAGGACTGATTATTTGTGGTTTTATTATGTTAAGTTGGATGCTTACTCAAAGAGGTTTTACTTATTATTTTTCATGGGTAGGGCTTGACTTTAGTGGTATTAAGCAAGATATAAAAACGTTGACTAGTTTCCGACTGCCCGATGCACATTCGGGAGGTATTGCCAGTACAATCCAAGGATTTGGAGTTCTAGCATTGCTAATTGTAGCACTTTCAGGTGGCCTATGGTTCTTGTTGAATACCATGCAGTCAAATCTGGCTGAAACAGTAATCCACTGGCATAAGTTCTTTACTACTTTCATTGAGGTCTATTTTTATGCACATGGTGCAATGGGAGTTTTGCATATTTTAATTGAAAAATATAAAAGCCGCTCAGTTAACCTAAGTGACTAATCTGTTGTGAGATAATATTACTTCAAGTTGAAGAAAACCCTAAAAATAAAATTTAGTTTACTAGAAGATGAAACAGCACTTGCAGAGACTTTTTAATTAAATTTAATAAAAACGAAAAAATATTCATGGCGAAATGATTGTTTAATTATCTATCATGGATAGAAATGTGAGTTAGTCGTCCTATTTTAGGAAGTTAATAATGACTAAAACAAAAGGGTTACCTCGTCCGCTGACGCACTACGCTTGGCTTTCCATTGCCACGGCTATTGCCACTATCGGACTCAAAGGTGTGGCGTGGAAAATGACCGGTTCGGTCGGTCTGCTATCTGATGCCATCGAATCCGTAGTTAACCTCGCAGGAGCCCTAATGGCGCTCTGGATGCTGACCTTGGCTGCGCTTCCGGCCGATGAGAACCATGCATATGGGCACGGCAAAGCCGAATATTTCTCGAGTGCTTTCGAAGGATTTCTGATCCTATTGGCGGCAGCCAGTATCGCCTATACCGCAGTTGAGCGGATGTTAACTCCACAGCCGCTTGAGGAGATTGGTCTCGGATTACTGGTTTCAACAGTCGCATCAATCCTTAATTTTGTGACGGCTCGCATTTTGTTAAGGGCTGGCAGGCAGCACAACTCTATCACTCTTGAGGCAGATGCTCATCACCTGCTGACCGATGTCTGGACGTCGGTCGGTGTCATTTTTGGTGTCGGACTGGTTTATCTGACCGGCTGGTTTTGGGTCGATCCGATCGTTGCATTGCTGGTCGCAGCCAACATCGTTTGGACTGGTTATCAGCTTATGAGTCGTTCAGCTGCAGGTCTGATGGACGTATCGCTACCCACGGAAGAACTCAAAAAAATCGAGTCACTGCTGGCAGGATATCGTGAACAGGGGCTTGATTTCCATGCACTACGTACACGCCAGGCTGGCGGGCGGGCGTTTATGACAATGCACATCCTAGTTCCTGGGCGATGGACTGTTCAATATGGGCACGACTGGGCCGAGCGTATAGAGAATGATATCCGCACCGCACTGCCTTTTATCCATATCACCACTCATGTGGAACCGTTGGAAGATCCCGCGTCAATGAACGACCAAACGCTCGACATTTCTGATCACTAAACTAACCACATGTCGCTGGTCGGGCAGGGTAACAAACCTCGCTCTACAAAAATTTCAGGTATTCTCTATAATTCTGAGGGTACTTGATGTGACCTGCGCCCAATTGTTGGGCACGCAATATTTTTAAAAAGTCCGCTTCTGGCACACAGCGGACTTTCCTTACATAGATGATGCGTCAGGCTGCTAATCACAAAAGTTGTTACAGGGCGCTAACTATTAGGCCATGACTGCAAATAAACACCGTTATTCCAGCCTTTCAGGCAGTTTCATTATTTTTATGAAGCGCTTGTATCCGGCAAACCTGTGAAGCACTGTAGCCTGTAGCATCCGCCGTTTCCCGGATACTCAGTTTCTTTACCTGCCGGTAGTACAGGACTTTCTGATGCCGTTCCTGATCGGCCTGCTTACCCCGGTACTTTCCAATTGTATGAGCCCGCTCGATTCCCTGTTTTTGCCGCTGGCGGCGGCTCAGCCAGTCCTTATGTGACATTGCGGCCATCAGATCGATAAGCATGTTATTGATGGCGGTTATTACTGCGCGGGTTATCGGGTCGGCCTGCGAAGGGTCCTTATCTGACAGTGCCTGCCATGATGTGGGCACATCAAGACTGACAATTCGCAGCTCATGTTGTTCTATCTGTTTTTTTAGCGTCATCCAGTCGCTGTTGCTGAGACGTGTCAGACGGTCTATCTGCTCGACCAATAAAATATCATTGTGGTGACTGTCCATCAGTAAGCGCCCTAGTTCCGGGCGCTCAAGTTTTGTGCCACTGATATTTTCCCGGTAGTAGCTGGCGATTTTATGCCCCCGTTCCTGGACGAACTGCTCCAGCATCTCTTTTGCCCGATCGGCGAACTGGTCTTCCGTCGATGCCCTTAAATAAGCTCTGATGAACATTTTCCCACCGCGTTATCGCATTTAGGTTATTGCATTTATTCTATCGCATATAGGTTATGTCATTTATCGTGTGCCGTCACGTTTTGGTTGTGGCGTCAAGGTGTACCCTTATGCGATAAGCATTCTTGTTAAAAATACCGAACCGAATAATTTATGAGGGAAACTATATGGCAAGGAGGCAGATTCTTTCTCTGTCGGAAAGAGAATCATTACTGGCATTGCCAGATGATGAGTTAACGCTGACCCGAATGGCCTATTTCAGTGAGCATGATCTGGCACTTATCAGTGCTCACCGTAAACCTGCCAGCCGTTTTGGTTTTGCCGTCCTTCTTTGCTACCTGAAAAATGTCGGCTTTGCTCCGGATAAAAAAATCCCACCCTCTGATGCGCTGCTGAAGCATATCGCCAGCAGGCTAAAGCTTACCGGGGATCTCTGGCCTGCTTACCTTTCCGGCAGGGATACGACCCGGCGTGAGCATTTAACCGAACTGTACCGCTATCTTGGCGTAAAGGCGTTCACCGGCAAAATACAGCAGGACGGTATTACGCACCTGTTGTCGATGGCGACGCGCACCGATAAAGGTATTCTCCTGGCCGAAGAGTTACTGGTCTGGCTCCGGCAGAACAACGTGATAATTCCCGCGATTGATGTCGTGGAGCGGACCTGTGCGGAGGCCATGGCTGGCGGAGATAAAATCGTATTTCAGACCCTGAATGCCCCGTTAACTCCGGCGCACCGGGATGCCCTGGATCGTTTACTTGAGTCATCAGATAATCAGCCTTCCAGGCTGACATGGCTTCTGCAACCGCCGGGTAAAATCAATGGTAAGAACGTACTGCAACATCTTGATCGGCTCAGCAGCATTGAATCGCTGGCATTACCTGAAGGTATAGATCGTACCATTCACCAGAACCGGTTGCTGAAACTGGCGCGGGAAGGCCGAAAGATGAGTAGCCGGGATTTGACCCGATTTTCAGCAGCCCGCCGTCATGCGATCCTGGTCTGCGTGCTGGAAGAAGCCAGAGCCACACTGACAGACGAAGTGATTGAGCTGCATGAACGAATGCTGAACAGCCTTTTCAACAAAGCCAAAAGAACACAGGCTGAGCGCCTTCAGCAGACCGGAAAGCTGATCCAGTCCAAACTGAGGCAGTACATCGATGTTGGTCAGGCGCTGTCTGATGCCCGCGACTCCGGTGGCGATCCATGGCTCGCAATAGAAAACATACTCCCGTGGCCTGAATTTGTCGCCAGTCTGGAGGAAACACGCCATCTCGCCAGAAAAAATAATTTTGACCCGCTGCATATTATTACTGAGAAATACAGCACATTACGGAAATATGCCCCGCGCATGTTGTCCGCTTTACAGTTAGTCGCAACCCCGGCAGCACAACCTCTGGCTGATGCGCTGGTTGTGATCAAGGATATGTACCGGAAGCAGTCACGTAAAGTTCCGGCGACTGCGCCGCTTGAGTTTGTCCCTGAAAGCTGGCGCAAGGTGGTGATTACACCTGCGGGTATTGACCGGCAGTATTATGAATTTTGTGCGCTCAGCGAGCTTAAGGGAGCGTTGCGCTCCGGGGACATCTGGGTTAAAGGCTCACGCCGCTACAAAAATTTTGATGATTACCTCATTCCCGAAAAGGACTTTGACAAACTCACACCGGCGCTGCCACTGCCCGTATCTGCTGATTATCATGAGTACATTGCCAGCCGTATGACTCTGCTTCAGTCCAGACTTGAAGAGGTCAATGCCATGGCTGCCCTTGGTGAACTGCCCGATGTGGAAATATCCGACAAGGGCGTAAAAGTCTCTCCGCTGGATAACTGCGTTCCGGCACAGGTTTCACCGCTGGCAGAACTGGTTTACAGCATGCTACCGCGACCTAAAATCACGGAAATTCTCGACGAGGTAAACTGCTGGACGACGTTTACCCGTCATTTTTCGCATATAAAAAATGACATTACCCGTCCCGATACCCGCCAGCTCCTCACCACCATTCTTGCGGATGGCATCAATCTTGGCCTGACCAAAATGGCAGAAGCCTGCCCCGGGAGCACCAAATCATCACTCGAAGATATTCAGGCATGGTATACCCGCGACGAAACCTATTCAGCCGCGCTTGCTGAGCTGGTAAATGCGCAGGGAAAAAGACCACTGGCGGCATTCTGGGGAGACGGAACAACGTCATCATCAGATGGACAGAATTTCAGAACAGGCAGCTCAGGCCGCTACGCAGGGCAGGTTAACCCGAAATATGGGCAAGAACCTGGACGTCAGTTTTATACCCATATTTCGGATCAATACAGCCCGTTTTACACCTGCATAATAAGTCGGGTCAGGGATTCAACCCATGTTCTCGATGGTTTGCTGTATCACGAAAGCGACCTGGAAATCAGGGAGCATTACACCGATACAGCTGGTTTCACCGATCATGTCTTTGCCCTGATGCATCTGCTAGGCTTTGCGTTCTGTCCACGAATCAGGGATCTCCACGACAAAAAGCTGTTTATCAAAGGGAAAGCAGACCAATACCCGGCGCTTCAGTCACTGATATCAACAACCAGCCTGAATCTGAAAGAGATCGAAATTCACTGGCGTGAAGTGCTGCGCCTGGCAACCTCGATAAAGCAGGGAACCGTGACGGCATCCCTGATGCTTAAAAAGCTTGCCAGCTACCCCAAGCAAAACGGACTTGCCAAAGCACTGAGGGAAATTGGCCGTATTGAACGAACGCTGTTTATGCTCGACTGGTTCCGCGATCCGGCACTTCGTCGGCGGGTACAGGCGGGACTGAATAAAGGAGAAGCCCGTAACGCGCTGGCGCGCGCGGTATTCCTGCACCGTCTGGGTGAAATCAGGGATCGTAAACCGGAAAATCAGAGCTACCGCGCCAGCGGACTGACGCTGCTGACGGCAGCTATCTCGCTGTGGAATACCATCTATATGGAAAGAGCGGTCGATGCCCTGAAGCGTAAAGGGATGAAGATCAACGAGCGACTGCTATCGCATTTGTCCCCGCTAGGCTGGGAACACATCAATCTTACAGGCGATTATATCTGGAAAAGCAACCGGATACCGGCTTCCGGTAAGTTTCGTCGGCTGCGGCCAGCTAAAGTAGGAAGGTCAAAAAACGACCTTAACGTACAATAATTTTCGATATCCAAATTGACCCCATTAAGACCGGTAGCATAAATACCGTTATGATATTTCAGATAGGCATCAGCCCCTTTTTCTTTCCAGACCTGGAGTCCTGTCTTTGCAGCCAGCAGCGATTCAGACCAGCGACTACCAAACACGGGCCATTCCATGAAGTAGTAGCGAACATGCGCATTGTTCTTCATCACTTTCTCCAGCTCCGGCGCCAGCCGACTACACCAGATACACTGATAATCGAAGAACTCGGCGACCATCACTGTTGCGTCAGCAGGACCATAAGACGGGATACTGTGGTTCCCCTGAATGATCGACGCATAGGCTAATGCTGCCGTTTTCAGACTGGCGGTTTGTTTCTCCTGCTGCTGTTCCTGCAGTTTCTCACTCATCTGAATCAGAATGTCGGGATGCGCACGCATATAATCAGCGGCTAATTCACCGATTCGTTCCTCCTGTGGCGGAGTAAATAAATCTGGCGGCCTATTTTCTTGTGCGAAACCATTTGTTATTTCACTGGCAAATACAGCCGACATCAGTAATACCGATTTAAGTTTCATGTTTATTCCTTTAAAAGCGAGTGATTTAAAAAACAATAATAACAACCCGCCGAAGAATTTAAATCCTCTGGCAGGTCATTATGCAGTAAACAGATCGTTATATTGGTGGGGGGGGTATGTTAAACAACGTTATTCTGTTTTCGGGCCATCTGTCGGTGCTGATGGTTCATACGTTCACGGGCATATTCCGCCTCTTCTTCAGAGACTGTCGCGACGATTTCCCCATGAATATCATACCGCGGCGCGCCGGGTTGCATAACGGACAGGTAAAGGTCTGACCGTGTCAGGCTTTTCAGGCATTTAATCACCTGCTTGTGTGACAAAGGGAGATCCCGTGTCTCAATGTCTGCAAACAACTGCTCACGCATCCCTGTGGCCAGCAGACGCGGAGAATCACCGTCAAACAGCTGTGGCCAGAACGCTTTCAGGGTCATGATGGCCTGATCCGGCGGCAGTAAACGAAGATAGCGAACCGGACCGGGCGTTTTGAGCGATTTAACAACTTCCGGTGCGGGCTGGCTGGCGGCGGCTTCAGCAGCCTGTTTAGCTTGTGCCAGCTTTTCTTTCTTCAGCTTCCAGGCCGGAGGCGTCGTGACGACCACCACTTTTTTTCGCCGTATCACACCTGGCGTGTCAACGGACCCGGTCGCTGCGGTTTCCGCTGCCGGCTTTCTTTTCAGACTCAGTACAGGGCGTTTTTCTTCAGTCATAGTTTCGTTTTACTATCCTGCCAGGAACCAGGCTATAAGATACGTGAACACGACCGGCAGCGCATCTATTCAGGACGCCGGGCCTCGTTCCTCTTTTACCGCCCGAACTTCGGCCCGGGCTTTTTACATGGAGGCAACGATGCCCAGCACTGCCAGATGCACGGCATAAAACATCACAAAAAAGTGCCGCGGCCAGAAGCGCGGGACAGAACGACCGAGGTCAGAACAGACCGCCAGGACCAGTAAAGCGACCGTCAGGCCGGCGAGAGACTGGGTGATATCATGGATATTCATCAGCATAACCATGACAGCCCACAGCACGGCATACCCGATCCGCTCTACCGGCTCCTTCGCCCGGCAAAGCCGCCAGCTGTTGATCAGCATGAAGACCCCGACCAGACCGTAGCTGTCAGCAGACAAGGGGAGCCACGCCACAACCAGCGCAATCGCCAGCAAAACATCATTGCGGGTCTGCAGACTGAACCAGCGCAGCGCCTGGCCGGTGACCGCAAAGCTAAACAGGATATTCCCCATGTACCACGGGTACCCGATGAGAATAAAGGAGCCCTGGGCGATCAGCGCCCAGCACCACAGGCTGTTCAGCTGTGTCTGACGGATCTGCCCGTGACGCGCCAGGTTCATTCCCCAGACCAGACCAAACAGGGGAAAACAACCTCTCCCCAGCAGGCGCATGAGCTCATTATTCCCGGCCAGTAGCAGACCGGTGTGATCGACAACCATCAGCACCAGCGCCACCGTTTTGATGATATCCGTCTGTCCTGGCGTCCAGGTCAACAGCCTCTGCAGCCAGAGGTCGACGACGTTGAGTCGGGTTTCGTGCGTTGCCATATTTGATTCCTTTTAACAGCGCCCCGGCAGGGTACCCGATTTTAATCGGGGAGGATGCCGGAGCAGACAAGCCGCAGGCGCGTCAGTCGCCTCCGAGTGTTTTCTCTCGATTCAAATCCCGGACCATATCCCGTTCCATCTGCTGCAGGCGGTCTCGCTGGAGGTTTTCTGACACCACCTGCTGTACCGCCTGAGCTTTCTCCCTTCCCTCCAGATCGTCCGGCAGGGTTAGCCGTTCCCCCTGCATTTTTTGCCCCGCCATCCCCCGGATCACATCATCAATAACCGCCTTAACCTGGCCCTCAGGTCCCCGCTGTTTATCGTCTTCTCCGGCGACTTCCCGGGCCGTTCGCTCCGCCTGTTTCTCCACTTCCTGCCGTTGTGCCTCATCCGCCACTTTCTGCGCCAGCACCTCCGGCGGGAGCGGGATCTCAACGGGATCAGCCCCCGGCGCCTGAGTTATCTTGTCTGCCCAGAGACTTCCCCCGGTGATAGCCCCCGGATTCCAGGGGCGGTCATCGCCGGCAAGGCGAACTACCACGCCGCTGTCAGGATGCTCGCGAGCCACCCTGACGCCCTCGCCCATATTCTCTGCCAGCAAACTCTCCCCGTTCCGGCTGCCCTGCAGCGCCACAAACCGGGCGTCTTCGTTACCCATGACGCGTCCTTCACCGCCGATCACCTGCAGACGTCCGTCGCTGTCCGTCAGCGGGCTGAGCCAGATACCGGCTTCTTTCCCGTTTTTGTCGAAAGCCGGCAACGCCACGTGCGGCTGGGGGTACTTTTTGCCCGGCGAAATGAATTTTCCCGGCGACTGTCCGCGCGCCAGCCCCGACTGCTGCAGGGCGGCCCGTCCCGCAGCGCTTTCATCCAGGGGGCGAGCCCGGCTGAGCAACTGGTCCGCGGTTTTCACTGCCCGGTCGTTACGGGGCTCAAGAATATCGTGGGCCGTGGCTTTCGACCGGGAGGCCTGAATGGCTTTGATCCACCCTTCCCGATTGTCGGTGTAGACCTGGACGTGCTGTTTCATACGCGATAACCCGACATAGGCAGATTCGAAACTGGCCATCTGCTTCCGCCCACCCTCCACGCCTTCCAGCGCTATCGCGTACGTCTCGCTGGCGCCCTGCGCGCCGTGAGCCGTGATGGCGTACGCGAGATCGATGTGTCGCTGGGCTTCATCCTCCATCGGATTCAGTGTGCGGGTAGTTTTTCCGTCTGAGAGCGTGACACTGTCACCAGAAACAGATTTTACCTCCCATACGCTGTTGGCGACGTAACCCCGTTCCGGGTCACTCTTACTGAAGCGCATACGGTCGCCCTGAGACACGGTGATGTCTTCCCGGCGATATAACGTCACGCCCTCCGCCGACGCCTCACGAGGAGAGATAAACCGCTCCTTTCCTTCACTGTCGGTCAGGGTGATAAGCTGATTTTCTTTATCCACGCTCCCGATACGGTGGTACGCATTGTCAACAAGGGCCACAGCCCCAGAGTGAGCGGTCCAGGTCGACAGTCTGCGCAGTTCACCGTCGCGAATGTTGGTCGTGACCAGCACCGGCAGGGTAACTTCTTCCCTCCCGACTTCACCGTTCTCCCGCCGTGCATCGTGTATCAGGCTGTTCAGCGCCCGGCGGTCATTATTGAGATGGGTGATAATCAACGTCTGTGACTGCGCCTCCGGGGTACGGCCGGTATAATCCATCACCAGCGCCCCGTACAGTGTGGTGGGCTGGTCTGCCGGCACGCTTTCTCCCTTTTTCAGAGCGTCCACTATCGCTTTCTCCTGCGCGGGGGTGAATTGCGTGACGGAATTCTCCGGCACCCAGGCATCCGCTTTTCTCGGCACCTGTTCAGGGGTGACCTGTTCAATCGTCGTCAGCGCGCTGTTCACGTTCCGGTCAATGAGGCTGTAGACCGCCGGTCGCAGTTCCGGTACCTGGCGCACGATTTCTTTCATAATGGCCACATCCGCGGCGCTGCGCTGCTGCATCAGCCTGAACGGCTGCCCCGGCGCGATGGGCTGCAGCTGGTCGTTATCCCCACTGGACACCGCCCGTCCACCGCCGGCGACGATGAGGGAGTGGGCTTTTGCCATATCGGCCAGCCCCACCATTGAGCTCTCATCGAGCAGAAACAGGGTGTTGCTGAAATCCGGTGTCTGGCCATTACGCTGCAGGAGCTGCGTGTCGTGCAGAAACGAGGCGGTGGTCTGCGCATCCACGCCGGCCCTCTGCATTTCCCCGACCGCACGGTGCGTCGGACCGAGACCGATAACGCGCGGGCGGGTCTCTTCCGGCAGCAGGTCGATGGCACCCTTCACCGCCCGGAACTGGGTCGTTTTCCCCACCCCGGCATACCCCTGAACCACCGTGAACCGGTCCGTGCTTTCCAGAATCATCCGGGTCGCCGCCCGCTGTCCGGCGGTCAGGTCCGTCATCAGACTGGCCGGCACGCGGTCCATCAGGGGAACCACCGCGTCTTTGCCTTCCAGCACCTGGGTCAGGATGCTTTTTTCGGCATCCCAGGTCTGACGGGAAATCAGCAGGTCATTGCCGTGGCCGGGTGCCACCGGCACACTCAGCAGACTGCCGGCCTTAATCTGCGCCTGAATGGACCGGTCAATATCCGCCATCGAGACCTTACCTCCCCCGTCGAATTCCATTGCTGTGGACAGCAGCTGCGGACGCGTGAAGGTCAGGTTGTTGCTTTCCAGTAAGGGAATGGAAAGGTGAATGGCCTGTTCTGCCGGGGAGTGAAGGCCTGCTTTTTGCTGCGCAATGGCCGTATCCAGTTCTGTCTCACCGGAACGGGCCTTCAGCTGCTCTGAGACCACGCTGAAGGCGGTATGACGCGCCAGCTTCTCTGTCGTGCGGGCCGCATCCTGTGCGGAGTAAAGCCGGATATGGCTGCCGCTCTGCGCCAGCTGGTTCAGTGTGGCATTATCCAGCTCACGCTGCGTCACCGAGGCAAAGACCGTTGCCGTCTCGCTGACCGACCTGCCGGGGCTTTCCACCCAACCGTGCCCGACCTTGATACCGTCGAACGGTCCGGCGCCCACAGCCAGGGTCTGGGTGGTTATCTGCCCGGGGCGCTGCACTGTCAGCTGCCCGCCCTCCGCTTTCAGTACCGTGACACCCTCGCCCCCTTTCAGCCGCGTCTCAGGTATTTTCCCTAGCACCGCCAGACGTTCACCTTCCGCTACCGGTAGCTTATCGGCCCGAAAGAGCGTCCACTGGCTGTCGACGGCAGAAACCTTCATATCAAGACGTTCCCCCTCTTTGTCCCTGAGGGTCAGCATATTGCTGCTGGCGGTCACCCGATCGATCACAAAGCGGTCATGCTGTCGGGTTTCCGGGTCCCAGCGCTCCATCACCATCCCTTCCCGGTAGTAGTCCCGAACACCGCGACTTTTGCTGTCCAGCCAGACCGGCGTCAGCGCGGTGACCGTCAACTCCTTCTCACCCAGTACGCCCTCACCTTTAAGGGTTTCCCGGATGAGCCCGTTCAGTATGCCCTGTTCACGGCTCCCGCTGATTTGCGCCACGCTTTCCTGCCCTTCGCGTACGCTGGCGGCAAACTCCTGCGCCAGGCGGCTGTAACGCGCGCCCTTTTCCGGCTCACTGATGATGTCCGCAGTCGCCTGCTTTCCGCCCTGCCAGCGATAAGTATTTACCCCGCTCTCTTTCAGTACTGTCAGCGCGCTGCCGGTACCGCTGCGCTTCCCGCTGTCGGAGAGCAGGACCTGAACGTTATGACGCATGGCGCCATCCAGCAGAGATAGCGTTTCCTTCAGGCTCATCTTCTCCGCCTGGTCAACGATAAGTGTCCCGCCCGGGATGAAGGCGGTTCCGTCCTGCAGGGCAGATTTCCCGGTCACCGTTTCCCCTGCCAGCCGCGCATCCGCAGACAGAAACTCCCGCGATCGGTTGTCAGCCGCAATGATGTGCACGTCCCGCCCTTGCTCCCGGGCCATCAGGGTTAACTCAGCCACCCGCTCGCGCTGGCCAGCCGCGCCGCCCTGGCCGGAGACAAGCCCCATTGTTGGCCGGTCCTGAGCCAGCACACTGACGGCATCGCTGAACGGTGACTGGCGCACAACAGCGGTATCTGGCGTAACAGAAACATGATTCTGGCGCTGGATCTCCTGGCTCAGCGCTTTCACGGATAATTCGTCCAGGACATGGATGTTTGAGGTAAAGAGGCCTTTCTCGCGGTCGAGCGGGATCAACTGCTCGCGCTCGATTGCCGCATCGATACCGGTCCTCGCCTGCTCGAACACGCCGGGTTTGGCTTCCAGCTGGCTGACCGTGCGGGCCAACAGGTCGGCATATGTGAACTGCACCTTGCGGTCGCTGAGACCAGCAATCGCCTTCGTCACCACATCGCTGATATCGGGGACGTCCGTTTTCACCGGACTGACGGGCGCACTGGCGATGTCTGTCGCGCGCTTATCGGCATCCTCGCGGTAACCGCGCATGTCGAACCCGGTCTCTTTGAGGGTATTCACCCATTCGACCATCTTCTCTGCCGGGTCGAGAGTTTCTTTGGATTTACGGGTATCGAGCGCAGCGACATCCCGGGACTTCAGGGACGCATCGGGCCCTGCGGCTTCCCTGACCTCCTGGGTGCGGGTGGAAAAAGGCTCGACCGGCACCTCTTTCATTTCCCACATGCCGTGCTTGCCTACGACTTCGGTTTCATACCCGAACTTTTCCACCAGGGGTTTCAGCACTTCACGGTATATCTTTCCGAAAGCGACCTGGTTGGCATACACGTTCTCAATGAAGCCGGTTTTACCAACGGTGTCGGTTCCCAGAGACTGCCATTTATCGCCGTTCTGCGTGGCATTGATCACCACGGCATGGGTGTGTAACAGAGGCTCCTGATTGCGGTTTGTATCGTGATTGAATTTCGCCACAATGAGGTTACCGGTCAGTACGGTTTCGCTTTTCCCGTCCGTCATGACACGGGTCGCAGCCAGCGTTTCGACCTGCTTGACGGCTTCGGTTACGGCCTGATTATGCGCATCAATCAGGCGCTTATCCCCGCCGATCATGGCCATGACAGCCACGCTCTTAGGGGCGGAGAAGGTCAGATCGTAACCTGGCCGGTGTTTGTTCACGCCATCCTGCATCCGGGTCAGGTCGCTGCCGTCCGGCAGCTTCCCTTTCAGCAGGTCCGTGAACACCTTCTTATCCACTTTCCCGTCAAGCCCCAGCGATTCAGCCCCTTTCCCCTGCCAGCGCTCATCCATGCTCCCGATAACGTAATAGTTATCCTTGTCTGTATAGTAATTGCCGGCGCTCCCCGCAGACTTTACCGAACCAATCGACATCATCAGAAGTTCCCTCCCACCTCAATATCGTCATGCTCGCTGCGGCTGTGATTGATATTGACCTCTTCCCGCCGTTGCATCCCCCGTAGGGTCTGTTCTTGTGCCTGCCACTCGTCATAGGCGTTTAAGTCGTCGATCTCACCGTATTCGTTCACGCCGGGAGGGAGTCTGTCCTGTCCCGACTCCGCATTTTTTTGTTCCAGCTCCTGCTCCACGCCACCTGCCGGCGTTGCTGCAGAATCGGTCCCGGATGCGGCAGCAGCCGCATCCGTCGTCGCGGCCGACGGTCGGGTCACGATAAGGGGGACGGTTGTGACGTGGGGTTCGGGCGAAACAGGTCGGGGTGCAGACGGTGCCTTAACCGGAACGCTTTCAGCCGGTTGCTTATCCGCTGCAGGAGGTGCTTTAATCGGGGCAACCTCCTCCGGCGCACAGGCCGTATCCACCGCAGTTTCTCTCTTTTCAGGCATCGCTGTCGGTTCGTCCGGCGTAAACAGCATCCTGGCATGACTGCTTTCCGCTTCGCGGGCTTGCAACAGGGTATCCAGTCTGGCGTCCGTCCGCGTATCGAGGTTACGGAGGATGAATCCCTCGGCGATTTTCGGCCGGGATTTGTATTTCAGAGCCAGCTTCACCGCCGGATACGGGCCCGGCAAGGTGACATAGCAGGACAGGTCAGGCAGCGTCTGGATGTCGGAGTAACTGACCAGCGTTTCCCGCTCTTTTTCCTTGCCGGTCGACACACCGTCACGCACCGGGTCTGCACCGTAAGAGTACTGCTCACTGGCCTTGAGGATTTCCTTCTCACCGATTTCGCCGGCAGCAAACTCGGCAATCTCTTTACTTGGGGAGCGGAAAAAGGCGCGGGTGTTCATCACGTCGAACAGCGTCGCCGCGGGCTTCACGCCGTAAATATCTTCCAGCTGAGCATAGGACTGGATACCGAACACATAACAGCCGCCAAACTTACGGGCTTCCGGCAGGATCTCGACCAGGTCCGGCAGCTTGTGCAATGTGGGGAGCTCATCCGCAAAAATCCACACGCGCCGGTTGCGGTTCTCACCCATCCCCAGCAGGCCTCGGATGGCGATAGATAACCACATTGAGATCACCGGCTTCAGTGACGCATGTGTGTCCGCATTGGAGGAGATAAACAACCAGCCGTTGGGCTGGTCCTCACGCACACCGCGCATCCAGTCGCGGATAGTGAACGGCTCGCCGTTTTTCTCGATCCCCTGCAGATAGCGAATGGCTTTGACATAGTTGGTCAGTACGGCACGAATGGAGATAGCCGTTTTCTCAATCTTTTCCTCCACCAGGTTAGCGGCCGGCGTGTTTTTCAGGTACGCGCGCAGTTTGTCGATTTTGATGGACAGCATGGTATCAACCAGCTTTTCGTAGCTACGGTCTTTATCCTCGCGCATCAGGTACGCACCTTCGGAAAATATGGTGCGGCCGGAGCCCTGCCAGAACGGGTCCTCTTTAGTGCCCATCGGAATCAGCGTATTAGAGACGTTATCAAAATCCGGTAGTGTCAGGCATTCGCGCCATATATCCCAGGCAGCACAGCGGGCATCCAGAGGGTTGAGTATCTTATCTAAGGACGGGTCGTAATAACTCTTAACGAACTCGCAGGAGCGGTCATAGATAATGGCCATATCACCACGAGCACGCACGTAATTCAGCAGCCGGCGGATGACTTCGGATTTACCTGAGCCGACCGTACCGTGAAGACAGAAGTTCTGAATTTCAGAGTATTTAAGAATAGGCAGATCGCCAATTTTAATATCGGAGGCCACCCCATCGCGTTTCATCTGGCGAGCCACTTCTTTTGGTTTATCGGAAAGCTGGCGGCCCCCGGTATTCTCATCTTCGCTTTGTTGTTTCCCCTGGCGCCCCAGTACCCAGCTGGCGACAAAGAACGTCACAATACAGACGGTCAACGACACGATGGCGGCAAAAACAAAACTGGTCCAGAGCTGTTCACCGCACCAGATGGTATATTTATCGGCCAGGATCTGCTCAGAATTATATTCAAGCGCCCTGCCGTAATAATTAATCGTATAGACCGGCTGGGAGCGAATGATATCGCGCATGGGCGCCAGTGTCGTGCACCACCAGTAGACGCAGCCGTTAACGAAGGTTTGCCAGCTGAGCCGGTACATCAGCATCAGTCCGCATAAAACCCAGAAAATAATAAACAACACATAGAATATAATATTGGCAATCTGGCCGAACATGCGAAAACGCATATTGGCAATCTGACCGCCCTGAGTCATGTCCTTGGCATTAAAGCTCATAATTCTTGACCTTAAATACAAAAGCGAAGGAATATTCGGACCACGGTCGGCAACGCCTCACAGGTGCACAAATAAATTGCGCAACTGCTCACCGTTCTGAGGAGGAATAAGCTGATTAAATGTCGAATTAACCTGACAGGCCAGGGAGGCGATGTCAGTCAGGCCCGGTATACCCGGGCCGTGAGGTGGAAGACTTACAGAATATTCGCGATAGATTTAGCCAGCTGGTCTTCCAGAACTGGCTGTGCTTCCGGGAACTTGAGATTAACTTTGTTCGCATTGGAGACAACGCGCGTCTGGTATTTATGCTGATTACCGGTTTCGGTGCTGGTTTGCACTTTCGCGCCGGAGGTCCCCTGGCGTAATACCGCAACATTATCCGTCTGTACCTGGGTTTTGGCCCGCTCGGAGATCTGAACGTCGGTGATCATCGTGTAGTTCACATCTTCCACCATCGCATCAGCCGCCATGCCTACCAGCCCTGCGGCCAGGCCGACACCGAGGGTCGCGCCGGCTGAACTGGAATTGTAGGCGGTGATCCCTGCACCCAGCGCAGCCGCTGTAGCCGCGCCTTCATAACCGCGGCTTAGCCAGCCCTGGGTTTCACGCAGGTCCATTTTATCGGCCTTCAGCACATTTGCCTGAATCCAGTAACCCGCGGTATCGGGATTAGTGACGACCTGGTAGCCTTTTGCTGTGACGGCACTGGTGATTTTCGACTGGAGACCGCTCATATCTTTATCAGAGGTATTTTTGATTTGCAGATAAACGGTCTTATTATTTGACGGTTCCAGCCAGATTGTTTCGCTCATCTGCGTTTTCACATCCAGATTACGCTTTTTAATTGCTGTCCCCATTGCGCTACAACCGGAAAGCACCAGTGCTGAGCTGATGACCATTACAGCCATGACTTTATTTAGTTTCATCCTGAATCCTTGTGACTTAATCAATATAAGTGAATACACATTCTCTTATTGCTTCGGAATGCGCATCCACTATAAAGGAATTTTAAGGGAAAGGTGTAATTTAATTACGATTTGAACAATCAATAATAACCCAAAGAAACTCTTAGCCTATTAACAAACTACCATTATTAATAGGCCAGCGAGTTTCCATTTTACTTCTAGGATAACTATGTGGGTGTTGTAAACTGATGGTGAATTAATGTAATACCCTCATTATACAAAAACACAAATGGCAGCATAACGTATAACTAGTCGAGTTAATCACTCTTATTGAAACTACAATTTACAGCTAATTATTCATGTCTACTGTAACCATATGGATTCCCCGCAACGTCAACCCCTCCGTTCATTGGAAGACCTGTCGCTGGGTTATGTTCATCGATTTTTATGCTATCAAAATCATTACTGGTAGCTATTCTGCTTTCGCCAACACGTTTACATGTTAAAGTTAATGCCAACTCATTTATTTGATATCGATTAAAATCAACATTCATGCGCACAGAGAAACCTATAACTGAAACAACAATAACAGAAAGAAAATACATCGAACTTAGATTAAACAAAACACATAAAAGAACAAGCACGGCATACCAAATAGAAAAAATGGCAGCGTATTTCTTTACTTTCCTGGAAAAGAAATAATACATTTTCGAGTTAACTCGAAAACTGTACGGAGCAGACAAGTATAAAGAGCGAGCACTAGTAATGAAGATCAAAGCTAGCAACCCGAAAACAAAAGAAAAAGCTATCGACACTACGACTCCGAGTCGTTCTTCACTAATAATAAAAGGTGCATATAATCGGGCGCTAAAAAATGTCAGCGGCCAAAAAACAAGCCAACAAAAAATCATGAGGCCTGGCCATACACTTTTCCAAAATGATACCGATTTCAAACCATCATAACTTAGTACTTTAACTAAAAACTCCAATTCTTCTTGAATAATTTTCTCATTTATCATCTTCAATCCCCAAATCTTAAGGGCGCTTATCGTCAAGATCTTTTGCTCTCTTTAATGCATTCTCCCTGAGTTTTTCCGTTGTATCACTTATCAACGTGTCTCGTTGAGAACTTATCTCCTTATTATATTGCTCATTAAAATTATTTCCTTCTTTTTTGTGATGGCTTTCCAGACCGGTCTGCTGTGTTTTCACGTCATCTCCCTGCTGCTGAATTCCCTGACGGCTTTCCTGGTGTGCCTGTTTGTTTTGAGAGACCATCGTACCCACAGTCTGACCCACATCATCCTTAATGCCGGCGTCGTGCGTCATACCATCGATACTACCGCTGTGCTGGCTATAATCGGCCTCTACGGAAGCAGCGCCTCCGCCTCCTGACACATTAGGCATTCCTTGACCAATACTTCCTCTCGCCTCTTGATAATCGCCATCAACTTTAGGCTCTACCTGTGCTTTAACAAATTCACGGGCCAGCGATTCTCGTTGTGCTGCAACTTCCGGCGAACTGGTATTTGTCAGGATAGCTTCCGCGTTTTGCGGAGAGCGCTGTTGGACAAAGTTTGCAAACTGCTGCGTCAGATTCTCGCTCATCTGGCAGCTCATACTTTCGGTGCGCGATGCCATTTCACTAAATTCATGGCTTCGTGTACGGCTGTTTGTATATTGGTCGTAGCTGTTTTTCGCACTGGAAAGTGACGCAGAGAACTGGTCCACGCGTGAGCTTGAATTGTTATCTGTCGTGTTACCTGATGTACTAGTTTTATGACTGGTGATGTAATCAGACCCCTCTTTAAAATCTTTCGCGGCTTGGCTACTGGTATCGTGTCGGGTATCTACTGAGTGGCGGCCGGATTGTCCAACCGTATCAGTTGAACCCGTGCCCGCGGTACCACTTGCTGCTACTTTCAGACCTCCATCGATACTGGCACCTGTAGCCAATTTGCCCAATTTACCGGCAAGCTGATCTCCCGAATTCCATTTCACTCCACCGTAAGCTTCACCCGTGATAGAACCCCTTGTCGATTCATCCATCAAGTTCTGGAATGACTGTTCGTTACTGATGTTGTTGGCTTTTGCATTTGAAACAACTGCGTTCCACATTTTACTCTTCGCCATCGAGTCTTGTGACGACTCAGTATTATCGGCCCCGGTGGTGGTTGACGCGCTGGTCCCCATATTTGTGCCAAACTGCTTCAGACTGTTCCAGGCACTGGTCACGCTGCTGTTATAGCCCTGCAGAGAGCTCTCTGCCTGGACGTCTGATTCACGGGCCATCTGCTGCTGTGCACTGGCTATCTGGCGGCCAACATTAATATCCACCGGCAGTTTTGACATCGCACCGCTGCTGTCCCAGACCATCGAACCATCCCGGGTCTGTGTACCCATTCCGCCGTTCCCCAGTTGCCGGGACATCTGTCCAAATGCCGTTGAACTGTTGGTGTTCCAGCTGTTTCCGCTGACATTGTCCGTTTGCATATTCGAAAACGAGTAATTCCCGTCAACCACGCTGGAAGAGGCCTGCGACGTCGAGCTGAGGCCTGACGAAGCAAAATGGCTGTACGCGCTGGAGAACCCGGCCCCCATACTTTTAATCATTGCCCAACTGAGCGGCGGGATCATCATCGAGATATACCCCGCGGTAGTCGCGATATCCGAGTTCTTGAGTTGAACCTGAGAGAGCTCTGACAACACCACCGGCACACCGTTCTGTTTTGCGTAATACGCCATTGCGCTGTTCAGAATGGCATAGAGCAATGGCCAGGACTGCAGCCATATGAGAGCAAATAGATACCCTTTCAGAACCTGCAGGGTCATCATGTTAAACATCGCGGCCATAATCATGATGGGGAACATCCCGATCATAATGCCCATGATGACCGTCTGCGTCATTGGCAGGGAACGCAATGCCTGATGGCCCGTCGTGGCCTGTGCCAGGCGCTGTTTCTCGAGTGAAGATGTATTTGCGATGTTCACCAGGCTGGCTGTATCGCCACTACGGGCCGCATAGCTCTGGATACCGCTGCGAATGGCATTCATGGTGACATTCTGCCGGATAATCTGCCCTGCACTCTGCCCGGAACTGTAGAAGAAATTATAACTGTCACCAATCATCTGGCTGAACAGCAGGTCCGGATTCGGTTTGCCGCCAAACAACTGACGCACATAATAGCTCCAGGTTTTTCCGCCAGTTTGCGAGTCGAGCGCCAGTGCGGATTTCAAATCCCGTGAGGCTTCCTGGCAGGTCCTGAACTGATTATTTTTATCAAACACCCCGCGAAGCGGGCTGGGATTTGAAAAAATAATGGTATACGGATCAGGCGAGTTCAGTAGTTCTTCAAACGAGTATTTATGGTTCAGGAAGATATCGCCCATCACACAGTTCTGAACATAGTCAGAGAACAGCGTGGTGATCTCCGGGTTCTGTGACAGGAAATCCGTGCTTTTCGCCACCAGGTTCCCGCCAAACAGCATCCCGGTTTTACTGTAGGTCACACTGTCTGGCAGAGAGAAGATCATCTCATACCCCTGCACCAGGGCGTTTCCGACGCGCGTAGTCAGTGACGCCGGAATGGCCAGACCAATGGGAACGTTATCGATTTTGTAGACCTGAGCCACATTGCTGTAGTCAATAATCTGAACCGGAGTGCGGATAACGACCAGCATTGAGACCAGGGTCAGGGAGAACACCCAGCCGAGGAGGTCCATGATATTGTGTTTTTTCACCCAACTGACGGCGACAATCAGCACGGAAAAGGCGATACACATTTTCTCGATGGTAGACCAGGTGCCGGTCCCCATGAAGGCCGTAATGGCATTGAGATTACCCCGCAGCCAGTCGCCTCCGGCGATGGTATATATCTCAAGTGGCTGCATCAGAGGCTTCCTCCGAAGTGATAGTTATTCTGGTAGCGGGTCATCATGCGGGCAGAGACCTGCTGGCGCATGTAACTCATCTGCCGGTCAACAACCAGCAACGCGTCCTGCTGGACCTGGACACGTTGCTGGAAGGCGGCAATCTGCACACTGGCCTGGTTCAGGTTTTCGAGGATTATATCCATTGTCGACTGGGGATAATTCCCGGTTGCGATCATTGCGCGGGCCTGCTGGATAAGCTCCTGGATGTACTGCAGCAGAATGTCGTAGCCGATATAGTCCGTCAGTTGGTAGATAAGCGTGTTTGATACGCCCAGCATCTGTGGGTCGACCAGGTATTTGAATACCGGGATGGTGGTGCTGGAGATAAAACCTTTCTCCTGTTCCGTAAGTTTTTCATCCGCCACGGCCTTATTCTGGATACTGCTCAGAAGGGTGGAAATCTGGTTCTTTAGCGCCTTGTTTGCAGCGATGGTGACCGTGGCATCCGCGACAACCTTGAGGCATTTATCGGAATCATTGCAGTGGTAAATCCTGGCTGTTCCGCCCTCCATCATTGCCTTAATCAGGTCCTGGTCCGTGGTGCGTGCCGGCAGTGGCGTAATTTCACTGTTCTCGCCAAAAATAAGGGTGCCGGTCAGTGTCATCACGAACTCTTTCAGCTCTTTGTTATCATCAAAGAGGCGGTTTTTTGACAGGGCATTCCACATGACGTTGATGTTCTTCATGACCCGTTCCTTGTCCTTGTCGCTGGCTTTGTCCTGCACCTTGTCCATCTGCCCACCCACCGAACAGCCCTGCCGGGAAGCCGCCCAGTCCGAAAAGATGTTGCTCTCGCCGGCAATGTCCTGGCATACCTTCTGCTGAGCGACCTGGGTTCGAGGAAACAGCCCGCCGACAATCCCCTGCGCGGCCTGGCAGCTGCTGAGATTCATGCTGTTGATGTCGCTGGCCATCTTCTGCAGAAAGTCTTTTGCCGTTTTGATCTCCGGCACGGTCGTCTGCAGTGCCAGGTCAAAGAAGTAGCCCGCGGCGTTGGACATGATTTGTTTGCCGAAGCGCTGCAGCTGTTCGCTGTTGATAAAAGAAAAGGCGCCGAGATAGGCATCGATGCCGCCGCAACCGGCGTTAATATCCGGCAGGGTCATGCTGACCAGCTGGATAGTTTTCACCTGCGTCCTCGCATAAAGCGAACCGCCGGAAGCGTAACCCGCCGCCTGTCCCTGCCAGACCTGAGGCTGACTGGTATTGGAAGCGAACCCCAGCTTATTGAAGAAGTTGTTCATGTCGCCGTTAACATCTGCGGCCGCCGTCAATGACACCCCTAGCAACATTCCACAAAGCACTGATAATGGTTTACGGATGAACATCAGACCCTCCTTCTTTCATGTTATTTTTCCGTCGGAGGTTGCGGTTTAAATATCGCTGGAAGCTTTTTTCAAAGGCATATTCAAACCAGAAAGCCAGTTCGGCCATCAGTACTCCCAGCAAAGCCGTTGCCAGACATCCAATGGAAAGTGAGAAAAGAATAAAGGGAACGAAATACATCAGAACATTCCACAGATTCATGATGTTCTTCGCCGCGCCGATATCTACCGCTGGGGTTAACAGCTCAGTTAACACACTGAAATACGCATGACTTCCCCACCACAGAACTAATCCGGCTGAACCAAACATAAAAGCGAGACAATAATAAATATCGAATCTCTTTTGCCGTGATAGCTTCAGGCGTTTATTTCTTTCCAGTACGGGTAACGAAGAATATATTTTGTTGAGACTATCCATTATCAGGTGCCCCCATCATTTGAAATACCGTATCCATTCTGGCCATAAATCCCGGAGCATCGGTGGCCCCCTGCAGAATCGGATACGCCGCCAGCGTATTCACATTCACCAGAAATGTGGTCGGGGTAGCTACCGGGATATTCGGGAAAAAAGTCTGCATCACGTCAGGCGGTACCGGCAGGGATTCAGGGAACGCCTCGTCCCCCTGCCCGTCGATCGTGTAAGAGAACACCGAGAATCCATATTGTCCGGACAGCTGCTTCAGAACCGGGTCAAACTTATGGCAGTACGGGCAGTGCCCCTGCATAAACAGCACCACTTTCCAGTCGCTGAGATTAACCTGTTGGCCGTTGCTGAGTCGGTACCAGCGGGCCTGAGAGACCGGCTTCACGGGTGCGGACACGCCAGCAGATGGCGCCGGCGTCGTGCCTGTTATGCCCTGTGGGTCCCAGAGGGATTTTACTTCATCGAGCGTACCAGCCCAGGTCACGGGAGAAAGCGCCAACAGCAAAGCAGCCGTTGTGATACCCGCCCTAATTGTCTTCAGGTTGCTTTTCACGGGCCTTCTCCTGTTTTTCAACTTCAGCAATCAGGGCATTGAGAATTCGGTATCCACCAAATATCACCATACCCAACCCCAGAACTTCCCCGGCCTGAATGGCCAGCTCAGGCTGTTTTCTGACGAGCCTGGCAATCAGGTGGAAAAACACGCCCACAGCCAGTACCCACATTCCCGTAATATCTAAATCGGGGAACCGAATCTTTCGCATGACACACTCCTTAAAAATTGGGTTTAAAGTCGCTGGAGACATAGAGGAACTGTTTCGCCAGGTCGTCCTGGCTGATAAAGCCGTAACTGAGGGGTTTAACCTGTCCGCTTTTGGGATTGACCAGCATCATTGCGGGGAAGTACTTCACCCCGAGCTGTTGTGCCTGCCCCTGGTCCATCCGGCTGTCGGGGAGCAAGGGATTCACCACGCCGTCGACGGAGACCGGTATCACGCTCAGACCGTAGGTTTCGCGGAAGTTTTTGATGACCTGGACCAGTTGCCCGTCGATGGCCTCCCGGCCGCGGTAGAAAAACATCACGCCATAGTGTTGGGCCAGGGAGGAGATAGCCTTGCGTTGTTCGGCGTAGTCGGCAGCCAGCTGGTTTTTCACCGTGCCGTTGTAGTGGCTGTACTGCAGGTTGTAATCGAGCTCCGGGTTTTCCAGCATGGCCTTCTTCGCGCTCATCGAGAACAGGCCAGCCTGCTGCGTCCAGTAGTTCTGTAGCCGAAAATACTTCACGAAATTATCAGATGAGGGGTAAAGAATAGCCTCGTAAAGCGAGCGTTTTGTGGCCGTCTGCAGCTGCGCCAGCTTCTCCAGGATGTCCTGCTTTGCCGGCGGTGGCGCAGGCGTGGCTGGCGTTTCCGGGTCTGTTTTTTTTAGCTGCTCGTTATACCACTGCCAGCCTGCATCTTTCGCCCAGGCCGGCATCAGGGTGCAACAAAGGCACCCCGCCAGTATGGCGGCATGTAGTTTTCCCATAATGAATACCTTTATGACTGAATTAATTCGGCAGGCGCGAAATATGTTGATAAACGGTGTATTTATCGAGGTTGACTGTTTTCGTTTCAGGGTCAGTGCGTCCCTCAAACCGGAAACCGTGGCAGTACAGTGTCATATTATTCATTTCTAATGCCGTACGCTCGCCGTTCCTGATAACCCACGCAGCCTGCGAGCTCCTGTCACACTGAATACCCCAGGCCCGGTTGGTGGCCATAAACGCATTAATCTGTTTATCCCGCCACAAGCTGTAAGACATGACGCTGGCCAGAAAAACGACAAACACCGCGACAAACGTCATAACCAGACCGTACGCTTTTTTCTCCTCCATGCTTTCCACTCCCTATTTCGTTTTTTTCAATGGCACCTTAAAGACCGATAAAAACAGATTAAGCAAAAACCAGATAAACCCCGTAGCAAAAATAAAAATGACACTCGCGATATAATCACTGGCCGTGGTCCCAATAACCGCGACCCAGGAAAAGTAAACCACGGGGGAAATAATAACGGCTGTCAGTAGCAACCTTACACAGAAGTCCACGCTAGGATGTTTAGCAAAGCTAACTATCACTTTTATCCTCCTTACCGACGTCGGCCTTTTCATCACTGAACCCCGTGATGAGGACGTAGATGACAATAGAAACGGCACCAAATCCAGCAGCCGCGGATAGGCTGTGCGCGGTAAACAGCGTGACCAGCATGGCGACGGTAACCTGGGTGACCAGCGCACCCAGGAAGAACATCAGCGCCCCACGTGTCATGGCCAGCAAGGCCATCATCAGCGGAGTCGCCAGGATAATAATAAAGAGCACGACGGGTTTTAACGTTGGCATCGCGCCGGTGCTCAGCCACGACATCGCACTTAATGCGATAAAGACCAGGATAAACGGATAAAGTACTTTTCCTTTACTCAACTTATTAAAAAGGTCATGTGTTTTCATGTTTACTTTCCTTTATTTATTTGGATGATGACTGCGTGAGAAGTTCTTTAATTCGCTGTTTTGTTTTCTCTGTCAGTTCCGCATTATCCGGGATTTTTTGGTTATTCATTAAATCCTCCATGAAGTTCGCAAAATCCAGCCGGTTAAAGTTAATGCCCTGGAGTTCAGCCATCGTGATCCCCCGGCAGTTCGGGCTGCTGGCGCCCCCGAAACTAATATGCAGTTGTCCGTTGCGGCCCTGTTCCTGAACGATCTGAGCCAGCTTGGAGTCAAACTGACAGTAGCTGCGTTTCTTCTCCAGGCAGATCCCCAATACCTTCTTCGAGCAAAACTCCCCCACGCTGACCGTCAGCTTGTTCGTTTTTGCTTTGGCCAGTGCCTTCTCTTCGCTGCTGCAGCGTGCCAGGCCAACGTCCTGCCCCCACCCACTGTCTTTGCAGCAGTTACTGAATCCGGCCGCGAATTTTTTGCAGTACTTCGCTTTACCGGTGAACGCCTTCACATCCACGCCGTTCAACTTAGCAACATCCTCCCCTGCCGCCGCCAGCGCCGCGAGCTCAGAAACCGCCTGTCCAAAGCTGTTGTTCGTGCCGCTGACCGCTTTATCGCACTCGCCATCGAGGCAGAACATATCGCCACCACAAACCATCTGCTTTCCGCTGGTCCGGGTTTCGCAGGAGAACGTGACATACTCGTGCAGACAGGTCCCGTCCTCCGCGCTGAACGCGCACTGGCGTGATGACAACGTGCATGCCGCATTACTCATCAGGTTTTCACAGGAGCCGTTATCCGCCGGCTGAGTCAGCCAGGTGTCTTTATATTTCCAGCAGGCCTCCGTAAAGGTGTACTCTTTCCCGCCGAGGTTGAGAGTTTTTGTCCCGCCCGGGCTGATACATTCTTCGCCAGTTTTCGTGCCCTCGTCCTTGCTGAACGGACAGCTTTCAACCCAGACCACCTCTGGTGCAAACACGGTTTCCGTCTCTTCCATAACCAGTATGACCGTCACCTGAATGGACTTAACATTCACTGACGGTTGGGTTTTCGACGTTTTGGTGACCGCAACGGTCTGTCCGGCAGCCACATTGCGGTCCATGCTGAAAGACTGATGAATTTTCCCGGTACCATCGTAGTAATGGTGGGTACAGTGCGTATTCTGACCGCCAGAACACGTCGTCATCGTGTTGGGCCAGGTCATCACGTCGACAGGGAACGTTTTATCAAAGAGGCTGATTTTTTCGCTGACAGCAATCTTGCAGCTATCTCTTACCGTTCCCTCGCTGTCACACTCGTCAATCCAGGGAATGGGAAGAGGTTCTCCATCAATGGAAACGCTTAACAGGCGTCCTGTAGACGGGATCGTCAGTTTCCCGTCCCATCGGTTGCTGTTTCGGGTGAAGGACAGCGGGACGGCCTGCTGATACGTGCGGTTCACCTTTTGCGTCGTGGCGTTGTCTTTCAGCGTCGCCTCCCGTGTGCAGAAGTTCTCTACCTGCAAATCCCGCTCGCACGTCTGGTTCGTAAACTCGCTGCGATTAACTACCTGTGCCTTACAGGCCTGACCGGTATTCCCCACAATCGAATCCGCTCTGGACTCGGTCTCTTTCGCCGCCTGAATGAACGGCGCGTCGGCCGAAATACTGTCCGGGGGACTGTTAGTAAACGACTCCGTGATGCTGTTCCCCACATCACTGTTGGCCCATTCGGCTGCAGAGTCGCTTTTCAGATTACTGTCACCACTGGCTGAGACACCGCCGTAATACTTCGTCTGCGCCGGTTTGCTGGTATACCCTGGCAGCGTGTCAGCACCGTTGAAGTTCTTCAGCGAGTCAGTCCCGCTTCCCTGTATCTGCTTCGCATAATCAGCGCCGGCTTTGTAATCGGACGTGCTGTCAGCGCAGGCTGGTACCGTAAACCAGATAAATGTCCCGAGCACAAACATATGCAGCATCAGGATCAGGGGGAGTGATCTCATCAGGCACCTCCCAGCAATTTTCGGGCTGTGTCTGCACAATCCCCTTTCTCAACGACCTTCTCCAGAGCCTGCTTCAGGCGGATGTTGCCCTGTATAACATCAAAGCCGGCTTTGCAGCGTACAACCAACGCGGGAACACTGCGGATGCCGTACTGTGAATAGAGCGTCGGATCGATTTGCACCCCTTCGGTGATCCCCGCTTTAACCAATCCCATCACCGCATCAGTGGTGGCTTTCATGTCGTTATTGACGAGCCCCCGGAGCGTGGCGGGAATACCGTAGCGGTGGGTTTCATGCAGCATCCGTTTTAACCCCTCGTCCGGTATTGAGAAGGAGATGAAATACACAGCACCTTCCGCTGGTTTATCCCGGGTCGACTCCCGCTGCTGGCTGGCCAGATTATCGATGAACTGCTGATCCGAACGGGTAAGAGGGTTACGGCTAATTTGAGCTTCAAGCTCCTGCTGCAGCGCCTTATCCGGTTGCCGGCGCAACTGCTCGCTGAAATCCTCCTGCTGCTTAAGCCACTGACGATCTGCCGCCATCGGGTCTGACGAGACTGCGCCCTCTGTCGCGGCGACGGTACGGGTCAGTAACAGCATCACCGTCAGTATGTTCAGTAATTTCACAGTAGACTCCTTTCAGTAGACACAGTTACGTTTTCGCCACATCAGATAGCCGAAGTTCTTTCGGGTAATCGGCGGGTTTTTCCCGACCTCCCAGCGCGTGACCGTTCGCCCCAGGGGATGGCACTGCGCGCTGTCGGGGTACATATTCACCATCTGGTACCGCCAGCGCTCCTTGGGAATAATCGGTGACGGGTATTCGTAACAGACCGCGACATCGGCACCAACGGTCTCCAGGATCTGCCCCTGCCGGTGGAGCTTGTAGGCCATGCGTTCACTCAGCAGCAGCGATGACTGCAGCGGACTGGATTCATTACTGACCCAGCCACTAAAGGGGTACATCGAGCCCTGAGAGCCGGCACACCAGAAGAGGATGTCCAGCGGCTTGTTGAATGCGCTGGCAATGGCGTCAGCGGCACAGGCGCCCTGGGCTATCGGGTTCGCAAACAATACGGCTTCGGGGTTCAGAATAGTGGTCAGGCTGCTGTCCACCCAGGTCGGGTCAATTTCCGAAAGGTAGGCAATGTCCATATCTCCGCCCTGCAGGCATCCTGCCGACGTAATGATGCTAAGCCAGCTGGTCAGCGGATATTTGTACCAGTGCACGTGATAGAAGGCCCCGTTGACCTGCTTATCGTCCTTTTTCGCGGTTCCCATCCCGGTTTTGCCCAGGTTTAGGCTAAACCCGCCCATATTCACCATGCAGCCCGGAGAGCGGCTGACATCCGTCATGGCCATTGGCTCCCAGTAACCGATCGCCATCCCGATACGGTAAAAAATGGGCGGCGGCATGGGGCAGGTTTGAATAGGGCTGGCCGGGTTCACCGTGTCCGGGCCGCCACCGGCCGCCACAGAGGCACTGCCGATAGACATCGGGAAAATGCACTGCCAGCACACATCTGAAATCGGATTAACAAAGCGGCCTTCGCAGGACGGGTCGGCAAAGGCATTCAGACTTTGCCCCCACAACAGCACGGCGGTGAAGAAAAGAAGTAAAGGTTTCACGTCAACATCCTTATTGATGAGCGGGGAACGTCTCGATGTTCATCCGCTCACCAGAGGGCGCCGGGGTAATGCGCACCGGCACACTGGTCAGGCCGAACCGTTTTGAAAGCACGCCGTTCTGGTCGAAATAAATTCGGGCATCGAGCGCCACTGACGTATCCGGTACGCTGCCTTTCACCAGAATAATTTTGCTTATCAGGGTGTCGGGGACCTGCCGTTTCATCCAGGCGACCTGGTCCGGATCGTCACCGTCGATAAAGTACAGCGTCTGCATAAAGGGGACCGTTTTCAGCGGATTCAGGACGTCGCCTTTGCGCGCGAATACCCGCCCGTTGTGATCTTTCAGGTCTTCAGTCAGCCGGATACTGGGGTCGAACCAGCGCTGCGCATACTTATCCGCTTTCCCTATCCCCTCAACCGGCGCCGGTCGCTGGCTGTGCTCAATCACGCGGCCTTTGAAAGACGCCATTTCCTGCGCCCATTTCCCCGACTTCTGTAACGCCTCAAGACGCTGAGTAATGAGCGTCAGCATGTCCTGCTCCTGAACCGGCCACAGATCACCCCAGGTTCCGAGGTCAGCCGCCGGCACCCCCGGTGACATCAGGCAGAACGCCAGCAAGGCAATACCGGTGCGTTTCATTCCCGCGCTCCCTTCATTCGGGTGGCAATGTCGGTCTGGATTTTCAGGGTCACATCGGGTGCGCCCTGAACCACGGCCGGTGAAACCAGGATCAGGACATGATTCTTTTTCTGATAGTCGGCCAGGCTTTCCTCCAGCGCAGCGTTAAAACGTTCTGAGAGCGCTTTCGACTGCGCCTCAGACAGCTGTTTCTGGCTGACGCTGTCCATAAAACTGTCCAGCGTTTTTTTCATGTTAAAAGCCACCACCCGCGGTGTGGTGTACGTCAGCATAAGCCGCGTCATGCCGGCGCTTATTGTCAGGACCAGGCTGACCAGCAGAATAAGCACTAGGCTCCGACGAAAAGTGAAGAACGTCGTGCCGGCTTGCTGCTCTGTGTTGTTTTCCATCAGGCTACTTTCCTTACGTTTTCATCAGAAATTCGGGCTTCCAGGATCGCCATCTCCTCCGGGAAATTCCTGCAGGCCAGGTCATACACCGCGTCGTGAATGTCGGTCCCCTCCTTTTTGCGCCCTTTGATGTACTCAAAGTCTTTACCGCTTGAGGAATACATTGCGCGGCTGAGGGGATCGACGAACAGACGATGCCAGGACGTATGTGCCTCCACCTGCAGCATGAAAGAGCTGAACCACTGATCTTTGGCTGAGCCAAAGCTGTTAATCATGTCCCGCTGCATCTGCGCAAACTGATCCGGGTAGAGCTGGTTATATTTGGCAAACTCTTTGGCAGACTGTTTAAGGATGACTTTGTACGAGGAGTTACCCCAGGCCGCGCGGGCCGCACTGGATGCGGTGGGTGAGTCGAAGTCGACGATGTTCTGGGTGATGGTGATATATGACCCCAGGTGGCGGCGCGCGGTGCGGTATCCCTTCTCAATAAAGGTGCCGACTTTTTCGTTTTTGAAGTCCAGCAATCGCCAGCCTTCATCAATCACGTTGAGTTTTTTCAGGCTGCGCGGGGACTGGTACATCCGGTTTTCGATATAGATAATCAGCGAGAACATCACCGCAACCAGCAGAGAAGGCCGCGATTCAAGGCCACCGAGCTCGAGGACCACCATCCGTGCATCATCGTGCAATGACGGTTCATCGGAGTTGAAGTAATCACCGTAAATCCCGCCGACTGTGTACTGGTCAAGCAGGATAATCATTTCATCCAGGCGACTGCGGATGGTCGGTGACTCGGCATACTCCTGACTCTCTTTCGCCGTTTTGAGAAAATCGACCACATCATCGATACGGGCCTTATTGCGCTTACTCAGCCAGGCCGCCTGCACCGCCTGCAGCAGCAGACCTTCATGCACCTCATCCAGGTTGCCGTTCGGGCTCGCCATCACCGACATCTGGTCGCGGATACGCTCTGCCGACAGGTCAAAATTGGCGTCATCCAGAATGTTGGCAAACGGGTTGAATTTCAGAGAGTCACCGTCGAGGTAAACCCCGCCCATGTTCTCGCACAAGGACTTATAGCCATCACCCATGTCGAATACCCAGGCAAAACCGCCTGAGTCCAGCACGCTGCGGATCAGTGGCTGAATAAGGCCGGTTTTACCCGCGCCGGAGGTACCGCAAACTGCCATATTGAAGTTGGTGTTGTTCATTCCCTCATAGAACAGGTCGATGAACGCCAGCTGGTTGCGATAGGTGGGCGCCAGTAATCCGGCTGGCGCTAACGGACTGTCCGCAACAACCGGCAGCAGGTTGGCCACATTAAAGGTTTCTGCCCGCTTGACGACGCCTGCGGCCTGAAGCTCTTTGAAAAGCCCCTCACCGGATTTAAACGGCAGCATGGCCAGGTAGTTTCGCAGGTGGTGGTAACGTGCGGGCAGCAGCTCAAAGCCGCCTTTACGATAACTGTTGAGGATCTGCTGCTCGGTAGCCAGAGAGGCCTCGGCGTTATCGTCGGTGTAAGCAGTGACATTAAAAAAGTAACTCACCAGCGAGGACTGATTGGTTGCCAGCCGCTGGCGGATGTCCCCCCATTCCTGAACCTCTTTTTCCACGGACGGGAAGTATTTCGCATAGGAGGTTTTGCTTTTTTTCTCCAGATCGAGGTACTTCAGGTTGGCCTCGTTCTGGGTCTTCACCTGGTCCTCCACCATTAACGTCAGCGTGATGACAAACGGGCAGGAAATGGAGAGCTCCGGGTTCAGCAGGTTGGCGTAGTTGTCCGCGTTGGTCCAGAGGAAGGCGATCTCCGGATCACGGGCCAGATGATAATTGGTGACCCGGGTGACTTTCTCTTTACCGTTGCGGTCCAGCAGGCCAATTTTCAGGTGGTTTGCGGTGACCTGCATATCAAAACTGTCATCCACACACTGATAATTCAGGTCCTGGTACGGGTCCAGCTTGTAAGGCTTACGGTACATTTCACCTGGATCAGGGTTCACCTGCTCGCGCACGATATCGACAAGCCCCTGGGCATCCAGTATCCGCGTTGGAATTTGCGCCCCCTGCAGGGAAGCCCGGATGATTTTTATCTGGTTCTCCAGCTCAACAATCTGCGCTTTCGAATGTTTCTTTCGGGGCACGCAGCAGGAGATAAATACCCGGTAATTACGCAGGGTCAACGGTAAATCCATACCCGGTGGCAGCGAGAACTGTTTTTCTGCCGCCTGAAGATAGTAAGCCCGGGTAATGGCATTGAATTTCTCTGCCTGTTTACCACTCCAGCTGAACTCCCGTAACCCATACTCAATATCGTCCCCGACCAGCTTGCTCGAGATAAGATTAATGGTCACAGGCACGCCGCGGGGAAGTTTGGTTCGCAGCAGGTTTTCCAGCGAGGCCACGATATGCGCGTTAGCGCCCGGTAAAGGCCGGGCCTCAAACATAAAACCGACGGTTTTAGCATTAATAAACAGTCCGGTCGCAGAGTCATAATCCTTATAGGGCAAAACCCGGCTGAACTGCGGGAAATTCATGCTGCCCAGCATGTCATTGGCTTTAGCGGATTCGTCGGGCAATTTAAGTGCAGACACAAGCGAATTCACGGCCTGAGCAACGGTATCCATCAGGTTATTACTCATGCGAGCGTTCCTTAATGAGGGTGTAAATTAACCATCTAAAATAGAAAACAGATTATCGTGAAAATATCAGCATTAACGATTTAATCACCGCAGAAAAAGGTAAGCAGGGATAAAAAACAGCAATAACATTGAGGCTCCCAATTGCCAGATGAAAATAACACCCCACAAAATCGCCCCTTGCCATAAACAGATAAGAAACGTAATAACTAACGCGGCCACATGAAAACCGATAATAGACCAGAAGAGTACTGCTGAGATTTCACTACCACTGCCTTTAATTCGTAAACAAGCAATATAAAAAACAATTAAACTACAGATAATAAACACACCATCATGACTAATGCTCTTAATGAAATCAGGCGCGTACTCTCCCGCCAGCCCATTATAAGCTAATCTGACGCCAAGATAGATGAGCCAGTACACTGTAGGAACAAGCAGAAACCTATTATTTTTGATAAACACCATTTTCATCCCCTCTTTCATTTAGTGATACCGTTCAGAGCTTTCAGCTGTTTTTCGCGGAATGTAGTCATTTCACCCTCACGGATTTTTTTGCTTTCCATTAGTCTTTCTTTTTCTTTACACCCTGACGCGAGTTCATTTGCGTAACCGAGAGTTAACGGTTCCGATGAATCATCATCGTTAGATTCAAGGGCCAATTGTAATACTTTACCCGCACAGGGTGTTTCTTTCGAAATTTCGCTCAGTTGTTCTGGAGTAGCTGGTTGTGTTTCAAGATAATCCTTGTAAAGGAGTAACGCACCAGGGATGCAAACTAATATAAAAATCAAGGGAAGCTTTAAAAAAAATATCTTCATTTATTTTTAACCTTATACAGCTCCCACTGGCGGATATACTCATCATACTGAATCCTCGGCACATTAATGATGATGCCGACACAGTCCAGTTTGTTTACAGAAGTAGGAGATGAACCTGTCTGGATGTTTACCTCCAGTAGCTTGCAGTCGTTTTTCCAGTGCCTTCCTGCCTCAAGCTCATCCATCGTGAATGACCTACTTAAGAAGACGATAAGCATGGCAAACGCAGCCAACGTTATAAGCACACTAAAGATAAATGTATTACCTCTGTTGACTCGCAAATTAATTTTTTCAGGAATAACAAACATGGCCAGTGCCCCGACAACCCCGATAAGGATAAGCAATAAGCACACACCATTAAGCCAGGCAATATTATTACCCTCCAGATAGTAGGCTCTCATTGCCTGCCTCCTTTTAGTGTATCCATCGCATCATTCAAAGGCTCACTGGTTTTGATTTCAATGCATTCGCCTTTATTGTCCCCTCCCCCACGCCCACCACGGGCCTCGACTGCCTTCAGCATTTTCATACAAACATCAGTATTGGGCATCGGAGTAATGGTCCAACTGCTATGGCCACCAGGCTGCATAATTAACAATAAAAAAATAAATGTATGCATTGTCATTTCCTTATAGAAGGTTATTTATTTTTCTTTATACCAAAGTCTAAATGCATTAAACATGCTAAACGTACTGGCCACACTCCCCCGAACAGTGACCATGGTTTCAACGGTGACCACTTCAATATCATTACTTCCAATCCATTCATTCATATTAACAAGTGCCTGACTTTCGCCATAATCCCAATACCGCCGATCTTTTTCATCTCTGTCGTGTTCAAAGTCTTTAAATTTAACCATTCTTCACCTCTACTATTTTGATTTGTTATAAGCGGATACTGCACTGTCATACTTATCTGTCATCACATTTACAATGACCCCGGAGCAGTCCAGTCGATTAATGTTACTGGTTAAAAACCCGGTAGGAATGTCAACCTCCTTCAGAATGCAGTCAGTCGACCAGTATTTACCCTCCTTAATTAAATCTTCATTGCCAGATTGAGATCCTTGGTAAACAAACAATGCCATTATCAACAACCCTGACAGCCCAGATAATAAATATATAATTTTATCGGACATACCTTGCTTACCAAACCCCTCTATTAAGCCATTTAAGTTCAATAACCGTGCCAGAAAACACGCTACCGCCCATCCCTTTCAACGCACAGGGCACTCGTTTTAAATCCGGTATTCATTCAGTATTCACAGCGCCTTTAACGGCGCTGTTGATTAGTTAATGCGGGGCTGGCCCCATGCCGGTGGCGTAACCACAAATACAACCGTTGTGGGTTGGTGATAGACATCATCGGAATCAACGTAAGGCGCTATCCATAATGACGCTGTTTGCTCACCCTTTCTTAATGGCCTTGGATAATTACCGGGCACTGTAGACGGAGAGGTATAAGTACTGGGACTAACCGGCCTGATATATACCGGAGCGGTCCGCGTTCTCAGGACGTCATCATGATTGACCGGTACCGTATTCAGGAACCCGGATTTATTACTCACCGTCACAGATGGCGCTGTATTACGCCCTGGATTAATTACTGGCTGCGGCGGCAGCGGGTATGAGTTTGGCGACGTCGTTCTAAAATTTCCGTCAGCCAGTCGTGGCAACCCGGCCGCAGCCGGCTTTGCTGACGAGTTTTCCTCCTGGGCCTTCGCTTTCTCATTCGCCTGCTCCATCGTCATGCAGGTATCGGATGTTGTGGCATTACATTCAAAATCTGACTCTGTTCCCGCGCACCCAGTTAAGAGCAAAGCGCTGCCCAGAGGAATTAACAGTATTAATTCCTTCATATATTCCCCTTTATATTCTTTGTGGGTTATTTACGGTGATTAACCCTTGTTCATGCCCTGACTTACTGACCTGAGTTTTCGCCCCCCGACATTGCGCCCGGCGAGAACTGATGCGGGTCGAGCTTGCCCAGTTTCTTCAGCATCTCATCGGTATTAAAACCATTCAGGTTCCCGCCGGATTGCTGTGACCTGCTCTCAGGTTGTTCGGGTTGCTCCTGGTTCTGCGCCTGCTGCTGGCCATTCTTCTCCGCTTCGAGCTCCTCAATGGTTTTCAGCTGGAAACCGTCCTGAAACACTATGGTGACTTCGTTGCCCGCGCCGATCGGGATCACCGCGTGATACTGCTCAGCTCGTTTGATGTAGTAATCGCCTAACGTCTGTGCAGCTTTCGATGATCCGCCGCCAATCCCCATTTTCAGGACATCACCGGCGCCAACGGAGGCTGTGGCACCCAGACCAACAGCTGGCTGCGAAGCTCGCTCAATCCCCTGACCAATCCCGTCAATAAACCCAGCCCCCCAGGCCCAGCCGAGGATTTTTCCGTTACGCATCACCACTTCCCCTTTTATGCCGTTTTTGCCCATGAACGAAACATGGCCGTTAATGGGTTGGTCGATGGTTTTGTCGCCTTTGATACAGCTGATATTGCGGGTGCGAACGATGGCGCGCTCACTCGATACGTCCCCCCAGGCTTCGAGGCCGACAAAGCAACCAGTCAGGTCATAGGTTTTGCTGTTCGGCATTTCCACATGCCCAATGATTCTCAGCGACATCGGTACGGTTGATTCATTCCCGGTAACGGAAGCGTTGGCATCAGCACCTTCGATCAGCTTGCTTTTGGCAAAGCTGCCTGACGGAATGTACGGCAGTGACTTCGTTTTCTTACCGCGGTCATAGCTGAACGTTTTGCGCTGTATCTGATTCGGTACCGGCACGGACTGATAGCTGACCTGTGGAGCCTGCACGGTGCCATTGCCAGGATAAAACGCCGTTGGCGGAGGTACTGCGCCACCAGACTGCGCGGGGAAATTTGCCGGCTGCGGCTCACCTTCGGGGCCAGGGGCCGGTGACGGGGGAACCGGGGCAGGTTCTCCGCCGGAGGTCGCGGGTTTGACGCCCAATACCTTCAGCTGTTCCAGCATGGCCGCATTTTCATTGGTGAGTTTTTCGAGACGGACCTGATCGCTGGCACGGCCCTTACTCAGCAAATCCACTTCCCCCTGCAGGTCTCCAAATCGCTTATTCAGATCCGCTGCAGTGGCCTGCATTTCTGTGGTCGCATGTTGCTCCACTTTAGTGTTGAATTCGCTGTTAACCACCCCGGTCATATCCGGTGCCGGCTCTCCCTGCGCGGGGGCTTCTTCTTCTGAACTCATATTCAGGTCGGACAGATACATCCCGCCAGCAATCGCACATGCACCACCGACAAGAATGAGGGCCAGCCAGAGGTACTGTTTACGTTTGATTAGCGTATTAAAGTTGGCCATCAACGTGACTCCTCTGCCGTAGTGACCCAGACCTGCAGGCGGCCACCGCCAACCAGCTGGCCCACGGAGCCACTGAGCATGATGGCCCGCGTTCCCGCCTGCCAGAAATCGCTTTCCCGGATGGCGCGTGCCGAGAGCGTCACGTTTTCAACGTCATACCGGACAACTTTCAGGTGGTGACCGGTCCAGACCCGGGCGGCCGTGGCGCGAAGGCCGGCAGGCACGGATAACACTTCTGATGTGACAGGGATAGACTGGTATTCATCAGGGATCTGCCCCTGGCGAACAGCGCGGTTCAGCGAAACCAGGACGCTTTCATACGGGTTGGATTCCTCCCACGATTTTGCCGGCCCGGGTGTACCAATGAGCTCGGATACCAGCTGGATAGTCCTGCCCACTCCGGCGCGCGGCACAGCACGGATAGAAAAGTTCAGGCCGCGCTCAGTTTCCACAATAAACGTGAACGGTTTTTTGCTGACCGTAGCAAGGATCGCTCCGCCACTGTCGGTTTGCTCCTGGTTCGTCAGCCCGCCATCCAGACTGTTAATGGCAGTGATCCGATCGCCAGGTACCGTGAAGAGGTTTGGGTCAGTATTGCTAACAGCGATGTTCGCCTGTCCGCCGTTGGCCAGGGGTACAACAGTCGGTGCCAGCGTACCGCTCAGTGTTGCAGATATCGCCGGCGCCATAAAAAAAACGCATCCGGAAATAAATAATAACGGCTTAATTTTTTTCATTATTTATCTCCCCGAAGCGGGATAACCAGCTGATGCCATCCATACGGTAAAACTGCAGAACATAGTGACGGATTTCAGTATATGGAGATGAATCGCCGATCCATGTTTTCAGTTCCCCCCGGATATCGACACGATTTTCGGCCGGGTACGATCGAATTGACGTCATATAAAAGGTGGCGTTCACATTGTTATCTTTTATCCGTTTCGCATCTTCAGCCAGCTGAACCTTCAGGCTGTTCTGTGAGGCGGGATAAACGTATTTCATCAGCTGTGCATGCTGCGCATCCACAGTTTCAGGTGTAACGTTCAGGCGTAAAGCAATAAAGCTGAGGGACAGTTGTTCAAGATAGGATGCATCCGCCTGGTTCTGAGAAACAGCGAAAGGCGCATTGAACAGCATGGGAGTAATAGCCACCTTCTGTTCGTTCTGCAGGCGGTAGTTATTAATCCCCTGAATGATATTCGTCGTCAGGCTAAGAGCGGCGACCGCTCCCAGGCACACATATCCTATTGCGATAACACGGGTAGTACTGAGTCGTGCGCCGTGTTCCATAATTATTTCCCCACCGTTTACTTGATCCACTGCCGGAAACAGGAGTCCGGAATATCGTGAAAAAATCCTTTAAGAAGGGAGGTCGGCAGATACCAGTAAATAAGGTCACGTAACCAGGTACTGCCCCGTCCTTTTTTCAGTTTCTTAATACCCCAGAAAACCAGTGCCGCTGCAGCCATACCAAATATGAACTTACTGGACCAAAAACCCCAGCCGAGGCAAATGACGGCCGGGATAAGTTCATCGAGGTATAAACCAAACCAGCGGGACTGGTTTGTCAGTGTTTCCGGGAAACGGTATTTTTTTAATTCGTCTCCCGTCATCACCTTTACCCTGTTAGTAACCTGCGACCGACATACCGATGGTAATAAAGGTCGAAATGATGGCAAAACCGAACAGGAACTTCACGTTTTTGGTCATCATGTACATGATGCCGCCCGCGATAACTTCTGCCAGAACAACCCATTTGACCACGCTGGATGATTTACCGAAGGTACCTTTAACTGTGGTATCACCGGATTTCATCAGGTCTGTTGCGGTGGTGGTGGCCATAGCAACGTCCGGGAAGAACGACGCCAGAACAGCCAACGGCAGCGCAGCCTTGGTCACTTTCAGAGCTGTCTTTTTATTGAAAACGCGTGAGATAAAAGACGGCTTAGCTTCTTCAAATACAGCAGTACCCTGTAAACTTAATACAGCATTCATGATTATTTCCTTTAAATAGAATGGTTGATTCGAACTACCTGTCTTAACTTGATGTTAAATTTTAAATATCTGGTCTACTTACCTCCTGGTTCAATTGATTCTGAGTTATAAAAATCCGGAAACTGTTCAAGATGGTCCTGCAACCGTAGAAACACCTCATGCGATTTGCTTCGGTTGCTTTTATTCTTGGCTGCGATAAGTTTTTTATTTGTCTCATCATCAAATCGAGCCATGACAACAGGACCAAAGCTTACATTTTGATACGTCACCGTAGGATAAAAGTCTGGATATCGTGAAAGATGATCCCTGATTCTTAATACAACCTCCCCAGCTTTACTTCGTCCACTTCGTTCTTTTGCATTTAGCAGCTTTTGGTGAGTATCCTCATCGACTTTTAGACTTACACACGGCCCTAATGCTGGACGAGTATTCATTCTCCTCACATACACCTCCATTCGAAATTTCAATAGTAATAGTCTCACAAAATATTCGTGATATTACAATATCCTAAAAGTCACCGTTTATTTAACAGCTTATTAACACGCTTTGAAATTATTTCATTTGTAACTTTGAAAAATGAATAGGCCATGCCGCTTGCATAAATCAAATAGAATACATCTTCTTTAGATTGGATAGGTAACCTGGCGTATATTCTGTTTATTCTGTTTTTTGAAGTTCCCTCAGCAATATTCAATATTTCTGATATGTGATGATGAGACGCACCAAAAGAATATAAGGCAAGTGTTTCAAGTTGAACCTCACTCAATAAACCAATTGCATTTTTGAATGCATTTATTTTTTTCACAAAATTAGAACGAACAGGAGAAAGTAAGAACCCTCCCCTTTGAAAATGGCAAAATTTCCATAAAGAAAACTCAATATTTCCAAATGTCATTCTTTCAATAATAAAATCCCAGCTTTCTCCATTGATTGATAAATTCTCCTCAATGAATACTTGTTGCCCTACCGAGTAGATTTCAGCATCAAGCGCTGAAAGACGTAAAGAAGAAGCAATTTCAATATTTTTAAACCAAGTGTTAACTTCAATATTTGGAAGAAAAGTTGTAGAAAAGGAATGATTGCAATGAGAGAAAGAACCATCACGCAGCCTGATACAGGCAGGATGACTGGAAAGATCGACAGTCGACTGCAATTCTCGAAAGAAATCCAATTGACTACGAGGGGTGTTTTCAATACGATCCATCGAACACATAGGAGCCTCCTTAACAGGATTCTATGGACAGCTGATGTGAAGGGGGCCAACCCTTCACATCAGCGCTTCTCAAATTTTGTGAGACCACTGGTCTCTCAAACAATGATAAATGCAGCCCACTTCCCTGTCACTAAAAAAACGCAGATCATTCCGCTCTTATTTATTATATTTTAGATTAATCAACTTCATTATCGATAATTAACTATCATTATCTTCATTCGATTCATCTAAGTCAGGAAAGAACGCCTGTACTGCCTGCTGAGTATCTTCACGTATGTTCTCAATCATATACCGCCATTCGAATTTTTGATTTCCTATGATGTGCGGGCTTTGTGAAGAGATACCTAATATTTTGTTTGTGGCAAATTGAGTCTTCATCACGGACTCTAAAAGTGCTTTATTAAAAGCCATCTGATTAAAGGCACTCTCTTTTCTCTCCATCTGAACCTCATAGACTCTCAAACCTAATTCCAGAAGCATAGTAGAAACACTGGAGAAACTAACATCCTTCTCCTTAGCTCCCTCCGTTTTCCGTTTCTCCACGATGGCATTAATCTTCTCAGCGACCTCATCGCTAACATATGCCTGTATCTTTGCCATGATAAATCCTTATTCTAGAATGGATGTCTAGCTTTAATTTTATAACTGAAGACATGACGATTCACTGACGATTCAATTCGTGAGCCAACCCTAGATTCATCTAATAAAATTGCAATTCATGTAGCGAATCACATCACGAATTGAATCTAGAGTCAATCCGCCATTAAAGTCAGGTTTCAACTAGCTTGATTCATTACTGACTCACGCATAAGTCACTAGTGAATCGATTATGAATCGTCTCTGAATCGCTTTAATATTACATAATGAAACATAGTGAAATTTAATAAGAACTAACCACATGGTTTAAAAGATAAATCTGCAAAATTTTAATTTTGCGTGGGGTGTGGTGATTTTGTGGTGAGGAGTGCATATTTGTTGAGTCCGTGTCTGGGATGGGTTAACGTATTTCCAGGAATCGACCCTGGAGGGGAAAAGGATGCGGAACATCATCATTGCCGTTTTTTTTGTATTCTCGTTTACCGCCCACGCTGCTGATTGTTTTACCCTTGCCGGACGCGATTACAAAATCGACCCGGATCTGCTCAGGGCTATATCCTGGCAGGAATCAAAATTCAAAATTGACGCTATCGGAAAGAATCCTGTCTCCGGCTACGGTTCAGGACTGATGCAAATTGACTCACAGCATTTTGAAAAACTGTCGAGCTTTGGAATAAAACCGGATCACCTGTTGACGGACGCCTGCCTGAACATTTACACCGGCGCCTATTACCTGGCACTGGCGTTTAAAAAATGGGGAGTGAGCTGGGAGGCTGTCGGAGCTTACAATGCGGGGTTTAGCAGAACGGACAAGCAGGCCATGAGACGTCTGCAGTATGCCAGGAAGATCGAGGCCATTTACCGGGCTATTAAGGCGAATAACAAAGCGGGCCAGGTTCAGCCGACACAACGATAAAGACCTCAATCAAGAGGTCTTTATGTTAAGATTGAAATCAATCAATTGCTCGCAAGATTAAATGACTCTCCGGATGATGAATAATGCTGAGATAACTTTTCAGCGCATCCTGTCGGGCAATGAGATGTTTACATACATGGGTATATCCCGCCCCCATATCCGCAACCTGCCAGGACAACCAGTTCATTATCATCAGCGTGGAGATGATCCCGGCAGCATCTGCACTCACGTCGCTATCAAAATTATTTTCGGGTATCACCATTCTGTAATACTGTTCACCTGCCGGCGCAATATATCCCGTCTGTGTTGTAATGAACTGAATCCGGTTCGGTGCCACATTCCCACCGACACCCTGCGGAATAATCCAGTAATCCCATGCGCCGTTACTGTAATCCGAATACTGGCGTAACCAGCTGGCTGCCATATTTATTGCAGACGGGGTAAAAAAAAGTGCCTGGATAAAATCCTCTCGCTCTTCACTGTCAGTCACACAGTAGCGATGATATTTATCTGTTTTAAATTGTTCGGCTGATTCTCGAGTGGCGGTGTTGACGTTTTGTGTGTGCATTCTGGTTTACTCCTTAGCGGTTTATTGTTTCGTTCGACTTCATCACTGAGCGGCAAAGGGCAATGAGCAGCGGGCGATGAATAAATACAGGGGCGCTTTGCGTTCATTTACCCCTGTATTTATTTAGCGGTTGATGCTAGAAGCAGCCCTCCGCGAAATGATGAAAACGGACGAGATACAGCTGATGAGAATGCACACAACCCGTAACGGAAATTGGTCGCCAGACGAATTATCGTTACGGTCTTCAGAGTAGCGAATATTTTCGCTACGGTGAAAGCGGCGTATCCGTTTACGGATACAGCAAGCGTGCCATTGACGTTAGCCATCAGACCCTAGCGTTAGCCCGAAACCGCCCCGCGGGTTCGGCGGAGACTGACAGGTGCGCAGCAGCTGTCTGGCGGAGTGGGGCTGACGACTGAGCAGCGTAGCTGATCGGGAGCCGAAGGTGGCCATATTCAGTACGCCCAGGGAAATAAGCATTATTTTCAGCAAAGCGAAATAAATACCGAGAAAGAAAAACAGCAGGAAGAAGATGGCCAGAAAGCGGCGGTAAGAAAATAAAAGAGAGGAGATAAAAACGCGCGATATTAATACCGGCGGCGCGTCAGCGCAGCCGGTATTATTTTGCGCCGCAGGCGCGCGGCCTTTTTCAGCGGTCGGGCAGGTCAACGGAATAAGAGTATTGCACCGGGCAGAGTGTCTGGTGCAGAAACAGGAACCCACCAGGGCGAGTCAGATTGCCATCATAGGGCACCTGGAATTCCCGCCCTTTATCGTTAAACCTGCTGAATTTTGAAGTTAACGCCGCAGGCTCTGGCATAACGAATCAGCGTCTGGATGCTCATCCGTGAAGCGTTCTTCTCTATACGCGAGATAGTGGGTGCTTTGATACCCATACGCTCTGCAACCTGTGCCGACGTCAGCCCGGCCTCTTTTCGCCATGTTGCTAATGTTTCCTGAAGCTGCTCTGAGGATTCTTCGGCCTCATATGCCGCACTGTATTCAGGATCGCTCATCGATTCGGCATGTATCTGGCTAAGGGTTTTATATTTCATTCTGCATCTCCTCTAATCTGCGAAGTGCCTGCTCTATCTCTCCCGGAGGAGTTTTGGGCGATTTTTTGATGAAAATCCGGAGCAGAAAAATGCGTTCTCCGCTCTGATACACCCAAAGTCCACGCGCGATATCAGTACCCATTGTCCGTATTTCGAAAAGACCGTTCCCAAGCGGCTTTGTGTCTGGCTCACGAAGCTGGCGAGGGTTTGCTTCCAGCTTCATGAGTATGCGCGACATTTTTGCACGGATCGCAGCAGGCAGGGCAACAAACTCTTTTTCAGCTTCATCATGAAAAATGATAGTAAACATTTAATTCGTTCCCTGATTAACTCTCAATATATTAGCTTAAAAGCTAACTTAGCTCAAGAGCTAACTTAGCTTTTAAGCTAAGTTAGCTCTTATCAGGCGTAAGCACCGGATTTGCTCTTCAGATTAAAGGCTGAAAATCAACGCCAAAAACGCAACTTCAGGTAATACAGTGTTCAGTGCGTCGATGTTTATGATTCAGAATTTTTTAAAAAATTCAGACAGTACGCTACGAATGAAGCACAGAAAGGCATCGGTACGTGTGAACTTCTCGCCGTAGTGTGCATGAGCTTCCTGCGAACAGGCCATGTTGTAGTGTCCACGATCGATAATCCGTGCAATTTTTTTCCCCAACTTCCGGGAAGATTCTGGTGCGGCGGGTTTGATGTTGGTGTTTCGTGTACTCATCCTGTTTTTCCTCTTGTCTGGTTTTCAGTCTTTTACAACCCTCCCCCGTTGAGCTGCCAGGGGTGCGGTTCACCGAGTGTCATTGACACGATCACTCTCCCGCACCGATACAAATGAACTGATGTCCTAGATATCGAAGCCTGTTCGCTCAATCAGGCGCACAAACTGTTTGAAGTGATCAGCTTCTGCCACGTTGATATGACGGAACTGCTTATCAATGCCGCTGCTGAGCGCGTAGAAATAGCTGAAGCCCATTTTTTCTGGATAGCTTCTCCGATATTTTTTCAGCGCCATCAGGCTGCTGAATTCCATGACATCATGTTCTTCCTCTACGTTTTTTTTCGTCTCCGCAATGAGGATCGTGTATGACACGGGTTTTCCCCCCATCTTCCTGGAAGATTCTTGAGCGGCGGTTTTGACGTTGACGTTTCGTGTGTGCATTCTGGTTTTCTCCTAAGTGGTGATGGTTGTCCATCTCCCTGGTGAGTTCTCTCGCGGCAAAGGGCAAAGGAGCAACGGCGGGGTGGCAGGAGAAGGGCGCAGACAAAAGTTTTTGCGGTCCCAGGCAAAAAGTTTTGGCGGCGTTCACTTTACCCTTCGGATGACAACACGACGGTGCTACGACCAGCCCTCCGCGTGAGAACGGACAGGGAGATGGCCTCACCGGGGGAACAGGATGCACACACCCGACACGGCGGAACGGCGTGGCGCCATCAGAGTGCCGGCAGCTTTATCGCCGGCACGGTGAAAGCGGCGCGACCGGAACGGACGCAGCAAGCGCTGCCGTTGACCTTGACGTCAGACATCAGACACTAGCCGTCAGGCCCGAAACCGCCCCGCGGGTTCGGCGGAGCCCGGCAGGTGCGCAGCAGCTGCCCTGGCGGAGTGTGGCTCGACGACTGGACAGCGCAGCTGGTCAGGAGCCGAAGGGGTCCATTGCCCTGCCTTTGGTTATGGTTCAGCCCCTCTTTGCTAAGCCCTTGAGAAGCAAAACGGAGATGAGAAACGAGCCCGTTATCTGTCGCAAAGCACAATAATTAATGCTAACGTACGCATACATTAGCGTTAATTAACGGAGTGTCCTGTGGCAAATGACTCATCAACAGAGCTGGCACGCGCCCATTTTTTCAGTCATTTTTCTTACACACGTAACGACCTGGCCGGAGATTATGACACCGAGTTGCTCCGCTATCGTGACGATACCTGGGACTACCCGCAGCGTGCAGCCCGCCTGAGTGCAGCAGTGAAGCGATACAAAACTTACCGGATGCTGTCCTTCATTTTTGAGATTGCGGAGAGTGTCGATCTGGACTTCACGCCCCTTGTGGTGAAACGCCTGTGTACCGCCCTTTTTGGTCGTTCAGGAAGTCAGAATATTATTGTGGCGACCTTTGGCCAGAAAGGTCGCATTCACCGCAGCCGTGACAGTTCGCCCTCTGTCATAAGTGAAGTGGCAGAGCGCTACCGACTGGCAGCACACTCCTGCTGGGCCTCTACCCTCAGCGATATTGAAAGCGTCAGGAAGCACTATCAGGCCGGTATTCGCACAGCCAGAAAGCAGGAGGAATAAGTCCCCGAAATTAATGCTAACGGACGCGTACATTAGCATTACCATATATCACATTTGTCGCACGGGCAGGGAAGAGAGCGGCCGAGCCGGAGGCACTGCCGCCCTGCCCCGTTCCCCGAAGGGGAACTGCCCTTCTGCGGTTCATGCATGCGGTTGCTCAGAAGGGGAAAAAGGGGCTACCGGCGAACCGGCAACCCCTTCATAAAGGCGCTTCAGGCCTGTCCAGACAGTCTCAGCCCCTGAATGGCGGGAGTTTCCCCCCGCCGGGGTTGGCTACTTAGCGGATTCGTAAGCCATAAAAGCCGCCACCTCCCTGCTCGTGTCTCTGTACCGGATTTCGCAGAGCGATTTACGGGTCAGGTAAGTGAATATCAGCAGTGTGAGGCACACTATTAATACACACCATAGCAGGGTACTTCGTGGCAGTTTCATAGCCTTCATCTCCTTGCCTTGCGGCTGCTAAGAGGCTATTCTGTTGGTGTCTAGTCAAGCAGATGGCCTCGTGTGGTTGGTTAATGAAAATTAACTTCCTACGGGGCTTTCTTCTTTCTGCCGCACAACACGGTAACAAACCACCTGCACGTCGTGAGGCAAAAAGCCTCAAGCGCCGTCGCCATTATACCGTGTAGTCCATTATGTACCCAGGACTAACCATCTGAAAAAAGGCTATATCCTCATACTTTTTTCTGTTCGTTCTCCGCCGTATACCCCAGAGCTTCCCTTATCTCTGCAGCCCGCTGTTCACTGCCGGTACTCATGCCTGCCCGGTACACCAGACTGAGCAAACCGTGTAACAGCATCCAGTCATCCCGCGTCAGCTTTGCATCAAGCCGACATAACAGTTTTCCTGATACTGCATGGCGAAACACGGTACCGGCTTCCTTTTTATCGAATTGCCTGCTGACAATACTCATTCAACCTCCCTGTCACTGCGCCCGTTGCGCCAGTCCCGGATTTGCTCATCCAGCGCCTGAATATGTTGATCGATACTCTCAACCAGTCGCTCGCTTTCGGTCTCCAGCCAGCCACTGAGTCCGTCCCATTCGCAGGTCATCTCTGTCAGGCGGGCAGACATGGTTTGCAGCTTGTTGCGTTGACTGCGGGCCACTTTCAACTCTGTTTTCCAGGGATTGTTTCTCATACCGCTCGCCTCTGCAGCGCCAGTTTGTTGGGTACCTGCCAGCGTTCCGCCTGACGGACAGCCTCCGGGGAGTCACTCACGATGAAGCCGATTTCATGAATGACCCCGTACAGTGGCTCCTTCGCGTCACGCAGCCAGTCCAGGGAGGCCAGCGAGGCAAACCGCGACCGCCAGTGCCAGAAAGCAGGCTCCAGCTCCCGCGCGTCAAACTCGTCGGTCCACCGGCGATACCAGTTGCTGACCGTCTCCGGCGACTGAAAATTCAGCTCCGTGACTGCCTGTCCCAACAGGTTCTGCCGTAACCGCCAGTGATGCGCCAGCGCCCGTTCTTCCCGGCGCATCTTACGGGTAAACGAGATGTTTCTGCGTTGCAACCGGCGTTCTGTCCGTGTGTGCTGCACCTCCGGAAACAATTCGGCCTGAACATCCACCGGCAGCGGCAGCGGGCAGCATTCCCCGTGGCTGGCAATCAGTTCATCGAGCGCCTCCTCCACCTGTTTGAGGCTGCTCAGGCGATGCTTCGGGTCCCAGTTCAGGCCGGGAATGCGCTGCGCCACTGCCGTGTTCATGCGGCTGTTCCTGGTCAAAATTCGCAAAAATGTCCGGACATGGGGCATTGAGGGCAAACGCGCCCCCCGTAACTGAGCGTCTTCCACGAACATGATGGCCTGCAAAGCAGCCTGTCGTGCCGGTTTTAGGGTCACAATGGCATGGGATGAGGGGATCATTGTGCGCCCTCCTGTGCCAGGGTACTGATGATGCTGGCAAACGAATAACCGTCAGTATCGAGACACGCTATCAATGCCAGCGTGTGGGAGATCAACTCCGGGTTAAATACTTCCATGCTACGAACAACGGAGAACGGCTGGCCGCCACGGGTCACAAAGACGACAATCCAGCGCGCACTCAGCTCTCCCGGACTGCAGACCGCCACATCAAAATGACCGTGGGAGGGGGAAAAACGGATCTGTACCGGAAAGAATCCGCCGAACTCGCTTTTATATTCTCCGTTGACGTCCCAGCTCGCCGGACAGGACAGGTCCCGCATCACGGCATGGGTGAGTTCACGGCGAAAATCTTCACCGGCGGCGCGGTAGTCTTCCAGCTCTCCGGCGAACATGGTTTTCAGGACATCGGTAGTAATGATCGTGTTCATATTCTTCTCCTTATGGCCGCCCCGCAGGGCGGCGTCTCCGTTATCAGGCTGCGTGAGCCGTATGATCATCAGCGTCTGCTGCATCATCAGTGATGACGGGTTTCACTGTGGCCGGTGGCAGCATCCATTCAGGAACCCATCGGGTCTCCGCGAGGGCATGCTCTGCATGCTCAGCAGCGTCTTTTTTCTTCATTTTCCCGGCATCAGCTGCTGCACCTGTTCTTCCTGCCTCGTTAAGCGCATTAACAATCTGCTGTTTGCTGAGCATACTGAGGAAATTGTCTGCGGTCGGTGTCCACCAGTCCCTCATATCGAAGCCGATCGCTGTTTCCACACCATCAAGGTAACTACGGGTGGTATGCCCCATTGTTCGGGTCTGCACGCCATACACTGAACTGGCGGTACAGAACGCCATCAGGGACATCAGGGTTTCCCCGTCGAGGGTGAAAAACGTGGTGAAATCCTTCGACCAGCCCTCCGGTAACAGTGCCTGCAGGCGTGCTTTTTCCTGCATCAGCGTCTGCCAGGCTTTTCCGGTTTTTCCGGCAGGAGATTCGCTGACAAGGGATGTATGATGCTCAGTGACTTTCATGTCGAAGGGATGACTGGCTGACATGCCACCGTAGTCAAACACGCAGGAACACAGTCGCCAGACCATCATCGCCACGGCTTTTTGTGGTTGCAGCATCAGCGCAGCCTGAACGGCAAGGGTGCGCTCGGAAGACATTTTTTTCAGCAGTGGTTCGCTGATGCTGTCCACGGGTTCCTCAATTTTTTTAGTGATGACGGTGTTTTTTTTCCGGTCAGCCTGTTCATCCTCCTCCCGCTCCGGGGCAATCTGGCGGACACCGCGCTGAATGTTCACTTCCGCGCCCCAGAAGCTGACCACCACGCCACATTCTGCTTTCTGGTCCGGCGTCCATTCACGGTTGATGGCCGCGCTCTCCATTTCGTCAATCAGTGCCTGAATAGCGTATTCATCATCGTGTGTTTCGGTCGCTGCCTGTGTGGCATAAAGCTCATCGAGACGCTGCTGCTCATCAGTGGTGAAATTTGCTTCGGGGACGGAGCTCAGCTGGAAATGCTTCGTGTCATCTCCCCATGCCCGCAGGGGAGCGCTACGGGCCTGTGACCACGCCCAGCCTTCGCTTTGCTGTATTTCGACGGCCAGCGAGGTCAATTTTGTCTGGATCAGGCGCTCAATCAGCACCTTGTCCGCTGTACCCTCCCCCTCTTCCGCACTGAACAGATCCTCACGTACGATACCGCCCGCAGCTTCGTAGGTTTCACGCCCGACATACTCAAAATCAGGACTGGTTAATGAAATTTCCCGATCTGTCACCGCACTTTTCAGCAGATATGGCGCGGTATGGCCATAGGCGGATTTGACGTTTTCATAGACCTGCAGCTGACGGGTCGGATCATTTTCCAGAGCCAGCGCCTGACACTGCTCAATCGTGACTTCATCCTTTGCCAGTTGAGCCAAAAGCTCCGGTGCCAGCCCGGCGAGTTTGAGCATGCGCTTAACGTGGCGGCCACCGTAACCCAGCTGGGCACCGATCTGCTCAGGTGTCATCCCCTGAGCTGAAAGGTCGCGAAAGGCGTAGATTTGCTCAGCCGGATGCATCGCGAGGTGTTCATCGTTCTCGATAAAAGAAACAAGCCGCGCCACCTCGTCGCTGACACGCTTAACCGGCACCAGATACTCGCTGTCAATTTCCTTTTCGCTGGCGAGCAGGTTGAGCCCTTCGCGCCGACGACCTCCTGCCGCTACGCCAGATTTTCCGTCCGGCAACGTGTGGACAACCAGATTTTGCAACAGCCCCACAGCTTTGATGGAGGTGGCCATGCTGCGTACGCTGGCCTCCGGGTAAGGGATCACACGGACATTCAGCGGCGATTTGACCAGGCCGGACAGGGGCACATATTCAAGCGTAGCGGCTTCCAGTGCGGCTTTAAGGGTTTCAGCGGCTGCAGCCTGAGCCGCTTTTTTGCTGGTTTTTGCCGGTGTTTTTGCTTTAGACTCGGTGACTGACATAATTGATACCTCTCTGATATTGATGATTGTCTGCCGGACAGCCCACCTGTCCGGCACCTCTTACTGCTTATTGCGTTTTACGTTTCCCGTAGTTCTGGATATAACGATTCATCCAGTACTCACCGCCGGGTTCAAAATTCCAGACGCGCCAGATCATCTCGCCGTCCCGACGAACAACCAGACGAAAGTGGGTACCCTCATCGTCTTCAATCGCCACATTCTGATACTGCGATGCCACCTCTGACGCCTGTTCACGGGTGAACGTGCCGTCTGGCAGGGATTTCAGAGGGGGCATAACGTTGTGGTTCATGTGCATCTCCTTTTTCTGCCCCGCCGTTAACGGGGCGTATTCATCATGATTCAGAAGGGGGCATTGTCATCCATCGGCGGGTAATCATCCGGGGACGGCTGCGGGGGTTGCTGAGACGGTGCGGCACTCTGTGGGGCTTTTTTACCGCCCTTCGTTTTCGGGGATTTAACAGGAGCCTCAGCAGGTTGTGCCGGGGCGGCAGGACTCTGCGGCTGCGCGGGTTGCTGAGGGGCGGTGCTCTCAGACGGATTACCCTCACGACGGCCACCCAGCACCTGCAGGGTGCCGTTCTGCCCGACCAGCACCTCGGTGACATAGCGGGTGATCCCGGCATCGTCCTGCCAGTGGCGGGTACGCAGCTGGCCCTCGATGTAGACCTGCGCGCCTTTACGCAGGTATTCGCCCGCCACTTCCGCGAGCTTGCCGAATATGACAACACGATGCCATTCGGTGTTTTCGCGCAGTTCCCCGCTCTGTTTGTCACGCCATGTTTCAGACGTGGCCAGCGTCAGGTTTGCCACCGCGCCGCCGTTGGGCATATAACGCACGTCCGGGTCCTGCCCCAGATGCCCAACCAGAATGACTTTATTCACGCCTCGAGCTGCCATGATGAATCTCCTTAATCCGTTGTTTGCTTTTAAAAACCATCACCCGTTGAGTTTCGGGAGCCGCGGTTTTGACGTTTGCGGGAACCTGCTGTTTTGTTCCCGATGGTATGACCTTCACCCGTTTGAGAACCTTCGCCGCAAGGGCGTAAACGAGCACGGCCCGGTGCAGATGTCCGGGGTGAGCGGGAAATTTTTATCGGTCTAATGGCGCGAAGCGGAATGGCCGGAAAAAATTTATTGCGAAAGGCCACGCCGTCCCTGGACAGCCAGGCGGGTTGTGCTTGTCTCAGCCCAGGCGAAAGGGGCTTAAACGGGTGAACGACACCAGGAAATGAAATGAGCAGGGACCCGCCGCAACGTCGGAGCGCGGCACGCGAAACGGCGTTGCCCCTTACAGCCCGGCGGCCGTTGGTTTTCGCCGGGGTGCAGGGAGCGCAGGCTACGGCGCGACAGGGCGGCGCATCCGGAACGGAGGCTGCAAGCCTGCCGTTGACGTTGCGTCATGGGATGGAAACCCGCTGCCCCGAAGGGGCCGGGCAGAGACAGCGCAGCTGGCTCTGTGCGGAGCATGACAGCCCGCCCGGACGCCCGGAGTCGGCTCACACAACAGAATGGCGGTCAGCAATCAGGACCAGAAATACGCGAGAAACGAAGAAGGAAAGCCGGCGGAAACAGGTGTATTACCACTCATCATCAGCTGCTCAGCCGGAACAGGAGAAAAGGAGTCACCGTTAACCGTCATACTGTAAGGAAGAGAGGGACAGGATGAACGCGAAGAGGAAGCGCCGGCGGCGCGTCAGCGCGGGCCGTTCTTCCTGCGCCGCAGGCGCGCGGCCTTTCCGGCGCGGCCAGACGGGGGCTCACTCCCCGCCGGACTAACCGGGCTTTCAGACGGCGATCCTGAGCAGCACAGTTGAAACGTCGGTATACGTGAAGGTGCCTCGCGGCAATGGCTCCCAGACATCAGAAAGCGGCTTCAATATGGATTGTTGCCGCGGCCCGTTCAGACAGACCGCCGTCACAACGCCGCCGGGCGCCAGCAGCGTCACTGCTCGCTGTATATGCCGGATATCCTGCGCATGGTTAAACGGCGGATTCATGATAATTTTGCTGTAGCGGTTTTCCGGCCGGTACGCCAGAAAATCCCCCTGCCAGACGCTGACGCCCGGGAAATTTTCCCGCAGATGGCGGACCAAATCCGCGTTCAGCTCCACGGCGTCACACTGTGCCCGTGGCGCGGCTTCCCTGACCGCCCGCAGAATGGCGCCGGTTCCCGCTTCCGGCTCGAGAATGTGATCAGAATCCACAACCTCCGCCAGACTGACCAGACGACGGCAAACCGGATCGGGCGAGACAAACAGCTGAGAGCCTGCCCGGATTTCTGTCACCGGTGTTCGGCCATCCAGCCTGGCCCGCATCGTCATGATGCGAACCCTGAGTTCGCTGCGCATAAGTCAACCTCCCTGAGCTCCCCGGCACTCTGCCGGGGAGTCTGTTTGCTATTTTTGCGGAATTTGTACCGTTTTCATGTCGGTGATATAGACATTCACCAGCGTACAACCGTGAGTCATACAGCGGCGGAAGCGGTACGCGCCGTGTGTCTCATTTTCGGCCATGCCCCGGACAGCCTTATAATCCCCCGGCATTTTGGCCCATTCGGCTTTTGTCATCTCCCGGAAACCCTCCCCCGGATAGTTGACGATCGGTGGACGTTTTGCGGCCTGTTTCGCAGTGCTGACCTCTTCGGCTGACGGCGCTTTATAGTCGGTGATGCGATCCGGGGTCAGTTTCATGGTTCCCCCATACCCGAGAAAGCGGTAACACGGCGTTTCCACCGAGCTCACCTGACCATGACTCGTGTTGATGCGGATGATGGTTAACCACTCGCCCCGGCTTTTCACCTGACCGCCAGGCGCAAATTCCTGTGTCCGTGTGACGACGCCGCCGCTTTCATTGAGCATCGCGCGTTCGTAGGCCAGGCGGTTCTGGTAATGATTAACCCAGCGTTGCTGATGGCGGATCGAGCGTTCGTGACAACGAACCGCTATATCGCGGGCCTGTTCAAAGGAAATGATTTCCTCTGCCAGCGCGGAATGCAGGGACATCCGGCCTTCATACTGGCTTCTCTGTGCCGGGCGGGGGTATTTATCGAGCGAGAAACAGGCCGAAATGTGGTCATAGTTACTGATAAGCCGCGCCTTGTTCAGATCGAGCGTTTCGCCACGCCACATCGTCATAAATTTCTGCTCCCCGGCGATGTTCTTTTCTGCCTTGCGTAATTCCGCCTCGAGCTTTTTGATACGCCGGTAACGTACATCCGGACGCTCTTTGTATTTCGCGTGACGTAGTGAGGCCTCTGCGCGTTCCTCCCAGTATTCCGCGCGTTCAAACAGCATCACCGCGCGCTTCATGCCGTTTTCGATGCGTTGCGCATCACGACGCGCCCGACGTTCGCTGTGATGGCCAACCAGAATCGGCTGGCCGAAGGGGATCGAGGATGCCAGCGCATCGACATGTGAAAGCACCTGCTCAGATTCACCGGCGCGTTTATCGCTGTAGTCGTTAAAGCGTTCCGCGCGTTGCTCCTGACGGTCAAAAAGCGTGCTGTCTTCGTCCTCGATATAGCCGGCGAGGGACAGTAATACATCCTCGCGACCCGGCGTCCAGGCTGGCGCAACAAACAACCCCTGTTTCGGCGCCCACCGGAACCCCGCATCGTGCACTTTCTTATAGGTTTCTTCATCGAGGCGCAGCGAGGCATAAAGCCGTAGCTTGTTATCATCCGGGGAATAGGTCCCCCGGTACGCCTGGCCGATACCTTCTTCAGCATCGGTTTGCGGGATGGTTTCGGCACTAAGTGCCTGTGCTAAAGCCTGAGTCATGATTTTTCTCCTTCCTGCAGTTGCCGCCCCTCGCGGGGCGGCTCACCTCATCAGTTAAATGCGCGTTTCAGTTCAAGGGTGCGGAGCAGCTGTCCGAAAGCGGCGTTTTTCATCGCGGGGATATGAACGCCGCGCCCCTTGCGGTGACTTCTGGCGATATGGCGGCCAAAAGCTTTTAACGCGGGGTCAATCTCCGGCGCGGGGATCTCGGCACGGGAAATGCGCGGATGCCGACGGGGCTTTACAGCCTCTGCGGAAGGTGAAAGAATGGTCATGTTCATTACGTTAACTCCTTCTGGTAGTTAATGAAGCCGTAAAAACCGTTAGCGCGATTTGTACGGCGTGGATCAAGCAGGGGCTCCCCTGCTTTTTTCATTTCTGCGGTTCGTTGTCTGCTTCTCCTGCCTCCTTTAACCAGCCTCGTTTTTTCCTGATTTTTAAAGAACATCACCCGTTGAGTTTCGGGAGCCGCGGTTTTGACGTTTGCGGGAACCGGCTGCGATATTCCCGATGGTATAAACTTCACCCGTTTGAGAACCTTCGCCGCAAGGGCGTCAACGAGCACGGCCCGGTGCAGATGTCCGGGGTGAGCGGGAAATTTTTTTCGGTCTAATGGCGCGAAGCGGAATGGCCGGGAAAAATTTATTGCGAAAGGCCACGCCGTCCCTGGACAGCCAGGCGGGTTGTGGTTGTCTCAGCCCAGGCGAAAGGGGCTTAAAGGGGTGATGCACCAGGAGCGGAACAGAGCAGGGACCCGCCGCAACGTCGGAGCGCGGCACGCGAAACGGCGGTGCCCCTTACAGCCCGGCGGCCGTTGGTTTTCGCCGGGGTGCAGGGAGCGCAGGCTACGGCGCGACAGGGCGACGCCTCCGGCACGGAGGCTGTAAGCCGCCGTTGATGTTGCGTCATGGGATGGAAACCCGCTGCCCCGGAGGGGCCGGGCAGAGACAGCGCAGCTGGCTCTGTGCGAAGCATGACAGCCCGCCCGGACGCCCGTTGCGAAAACGGGTGGGTATTTGCATTCACTTGACCACCCGTTTGCATTTTATTTGTCCATCGCCAACAAAAAATCGCCACTGATGCTGAGGGGGAGTCATGGCATTGCGTGACCGGCAGCTGTGTGCCAAAAGCGGAAGTAGATCTTGTTTGCTAGGAGCCATTTTTGCTATCTGTAGTTGTAAACTCCTGAAAGGTTACAGGGTCATCATACAAGATTTATGCTAGTAATCTTAAACAGAAAAAAAGATTCACATCTATTGACAAAAGTATTGCCTCAGCATAAGAATAGGTGAAATTAAATACTTTTAAGAGTTGTCATTAAGTGAAACATATTCCTTGGGCCCAAGTTAATGGCAGCAATGTTTTAGCAGAAATAAAAAAAGAATGGATTTCATTATTAAATGACAGCAGTGCGGATGAAAGGCATTATCAGTCATTCTTACACAACCATGCCGGTTTTTTCTTTCCCGCATCCTCCAATAATGAATCTCTAGTAGTCTCTGAATTAGTCTTAGGTTCGGATTACCGTGTAGACTTTATGGTTGCGTCATGTGAACGAAGCTACGGTTTTGTCTACACTTTAATTGAAATTGAGACGCCTCATGAGTCAGCATTCACCAATAATGGACAACCTCGCGCCAGACTCACTCATGCCCTTCAACAAATACGTGACTGGAAAGCATGGCTGGAAAATAATAGAGATCAAGCTGGACGTTTGTTCCCATCTAAGCGAAATACAACAACTGGAGTACAACATTTCGAATATATTGTTGTTATGGGAAGACGTACTGATTTGACAACGAAATTTGATGATAAACGCAACCAGTTGGCTAAAGATTTAGGTGTAACCATCCGATCCTTTGATTGGTTTACTGATATTTTATTAGCAAGGAGATTTAATTCATTTAATTGTTATTCTTCGGACTTGATAGGACCAACAATAGACCAGGATAATGATTTCTCCAACCCTTTCTTATGCTGTTACTCTTCTAAAAATTGGCGGTCATTTATAAATGACCATCAAATTCGGCTAAGTCATATGATAGGCCACAATATAACATCACTTTTGTCGCTGCGCATGGTTAATGAGAAAAGGCTAAATGATTTCAACTCTTATTTACAAGGATTACCCCCGCATGAACAAGAACCATCAAGTTTAGAATATCGTTGGTTAAACATGCGCACCAGTATTTGTTAAGGAATTGATAAAGCAGTTTCTCACGATTTAATATATGGGAATGATAATCAATCATAATAAATATAAGTTGCTCTTAAGATACCTCCCTCGCACTCCTGTTCATGCCATCCGATTTGTCGGTGATTCATCTGCTGATGTGGTCGCGTTTTTTCATCTTATGCCTGACACTAACCCTTCGGAAGGCAGTTCGCATCAAGCCCAGATTGTATACGCGCTCCCCATTCAGTTCAGGTATTGCATTTCATCCGGTGATTATTATGAAGGATAGGTTGGAAAATACCTATTTCAGCTTCTATTAGTATTGATTTAGAAGGGGGAGTATTGAAGTTGTGTGCCGATTAATGCATACTGCGAGAGTTGACTTGACCACTGCTCTGTTCATAAACTAGCTACGCGCATTGAAAGATATAAACTCAAAAAACGAACTCACATTATGGACTAGGATAGATAATGGAAAAAATAAAAAACGCATTTATTTGGGTTTTCAGTCGATATCCTGAAGAACGAGTGAAAACCAGCCAGACAGAAAAATTAATAGACAGCATGAGAATAACTTCAAAGTGTAGATTCAATGCATCAAATAGATTGGCGCTTAGAAGTAAAACATCGTTTTTTATAACTACAATACTATCCCTTGGTTTAATACTCATTCCATTACTCCAAAACTCCGGTGTGAAATTAAACTTCACAGCCAGTGTTTTAAATATGCTCCAAATATTTCTTGCTGTATCAGTTCTTATTTATTCGGTGACAATAGGAACAGCACGATATGATTTAAGATCGAGAGAGCTTGATGAGTGCGGACAGAAAATTAAAAGATTAATACGTGACGTTAGGACATTAAATGAAAAAAATCCGGAACAAACCAAAATTGATCTAGATAAAATAAACTCAGAGTATAACCAGGTATTGAAAGAGTCAGAAAATCATTCCAGGTCTGATTACAAATTATCTAAATTGGAAATGACGGGTGACTATAATATAACCGGATTAAAAAGAATCTTTTTATTGTTCACGGCTTTAGTTCAGTGTTACTTTCCATATCTTCTTCCAGCAATTTTTTTGGGCGCTGAAATTATATTCATAACGGATATGTTATCTATAACAAAAATACTCTCACCTTTTTTGAATGCGGAAATAAAATAGAATTAAAATGAAAAATATCAGGATAAATAACTTTCAAAATCCTTTCGGTTTTTTGCGCCTATGACCAGTTACCTGTTGTTCTCCATATGGCAGCTTTAATAAGACATTTTTGTTCGAACTTCTGCTTTTCGCTCTTAGCTGCCTGTCAACCTGGTTGCATTTTGTTGGCGAAGGTCAAGTAAAATGCAAACGGGTAGTGAGGTCACATACAATTACGCAAACGGGCACGTCAGGAACGAAAATGTTTTTCTTTTCTGTACAGCGCAACGCTGTACCAGGCTGAACTCAGGAAAGCAAAAACGTTAATCACCATTCTTAATTCGTTACCCGGTTCTTTCCCCTTCAGCATCATCGTCATGACGATGCCGGCAACGATAATCCATGCCACGCCAGTCCAGAGACGCATTTTATCTGCCACTACGTTTATCAGGACAAAAGCAACGGCCAGGGTTGCCCCCCATAATGCGGGGACAGGCTGAAACGGGTTATACAAAAGGTTAATCCCGGTAAACAGAGCAACGACAGCAAACATGACTGACATACGCATACTTTTTCCCTCCACTGGCCCACTCTCCTTAACCTTCTTCTGGCTTCTGATATTCAGGTGCATTTGCGCGCGGCAGCTGCTGGCTGTTCAGCCTGTGAATACGCAATCTCTCCTGGAAATATTCACGGAGATGCTCTGGCTGTTCACGCGCCGCGAGCTCGGGCACAACAGGCTTGTTCATACGCTCCTGCCATGCGACGGCAGCGGCCGCTTTATCGACGGAGACTTTGTCCTGATCTTCTTTTGAGAAAGAGGCGATATTCCACTTTGACATCGGCATTACCGGGTAAGAAACAACTTAGCGGAGAGTATACCCTTTCGCCGATCCTGTCGCCTGGTAACGGAGAGCGCGAGTGCGGCGCCGCAGGCGCGGCGAGACGCCTCGCCGGCAGGCGCAGCCTGCCCGGGTTTTCGCGCGGGCTGACAGGCGCCCTCCTGCCCGACGCCTGGCATCCAGTCTACTGTTCTTTTCCACCCTGTAAGATGAAATGACCGCCGAGATACACGGCACACTGACAGGTCATATATTCGCAGATTTCATCCATGACCTGCGCGGTTGTCAGTTCCCGCTGGCCGGAATCACGGCGGCGGGCATTGTTCAGGGCTTTGTACTGTCGCAGTATTTCGCGGGATTCTGGCGCAATATTCATCCGTATCATCCTTAACCGGCGGGATTCCCCCGCCGTGTATTATGCAGTCTCTGAAAACATGCCATCCAGGTCGTTAATCATTCCAGCGCGGCGTAAATGGCGTTGCATTCCGGGTGAAAGGTAATGTGATTCCAGAGCTGGGCATCACGCAGCATGTAAAGGTGGGTCAGGGCCGGGTTATTGCAATCATGCCAGGCCGCCAGACGACGGTTAACAGCCATGCTGGTCAGGATAATGCCCGCCGCGTCTGCACTGACGGTACGATCGAACCAGTTTTCCGTGTGAACCAGATGTACTCGCCCACAATCCGGCATCATGTAGCCACCGCCTTCCGGCAGCCGAATGAAGTACCAGAAACAACCTTCATACTCCGGCATCAGTTTTTTCGCCAGGGCGTACACCTGTAACTCCGCGATCATAAAATCATTGCCGAACATGTACGGCAGGAAGGAAAGTCGATCGGACTCTTCAACATTCAGGACCGCGCGCGTTTTCAACTGCATGGTAAAAACCTCCGTAATCACATGGACTGCGACACCGGGCGGTGCCGTGCCTCCATAACAGACGGGCGGTCAGTCGGGAATGCAGGGGCGCAAGGGAAGCCGCAGCCTGACGCACACGGCAGGCGGGAGCTGAAGGGTGAGTCCGTGAAAACTGAGCGGGCGAACGACCGGAAGAACCCGGCTGACGGGAAGGAGGGACCGGGTGAACGCCGCGGCGAAGCGCACCCTTGCATTCGCGACAGCCCGGCTACGATGGAGGCACGGCACAGCCCGCATACGCCACAGTGATATCAGAGAGTGGTTTTCACCGATAAGGCCCGGAAACCGGGCCGGGTGAACGCGGAGCCGGCACGGGGACATCCTTTTAACACTGGTCCTCTTACGCCGGCAGGCAAAAAAGGGAAGGACTCCCCTTTCCTCCCCCCGGCGGTTCCTTACACTGATCGGATTGTTGAAAATGCATTGCAGACAAGGGTGATTTCTGCGCGCGCTTCTGCCATGACCTCATGTAGCAGGGTTAAATCCATCCACCGGTGCGGAGGCTCTCCCGGAGTACGTAACACATCGCACATCTGCCCACACGCCAGGATCTGATCCACTTTGTCGCTGATAACAAAGAACTCAACGGCACTGTAGCGCGCGCCTTTGTTGAGGATGGCATCAAGCACCACCGGTACATTGTCGTCATCCTCGTCCAGCCAGCAGGGCATATCATTTTCTTTCACAACCAGACGGAAATTTCGTGTCTGGCGGTAAAACAGCGTTTCCCCGCGAGTGGTCAGCGCGGCCTCTATCCGGCGAGCATCCTCCCGAACCTGCCGGGAGATATTCCGGACGGCATGAAACAGACAATCGGTTACAGCGTGAATTTCCGGCTCCGTCAGCCATTCCCCGGCCCAGGGAAAGGATATTTGTGTCCCGTCCTCCGGAAGCTGTGGTGCGTCTGCATAACGGCTGCCGGATAAAATAATCTGCGCGGGCGTCCCGGCTATTTTTGTCATGGCAGTTTGCAGCTCTGCGGGTACGCCACCGGTACAAAGCAAAGGAAGCAGATGAACCATATTTGCCGCATCCAGACGGACATACATGCTTATCCATCCGGGTTTGTTTACCGGATCACGCTGATCAACATCGGTATGGTCAGGCCATCCATAATCAGCTATCAGATCACGCGCGCGGCGCATCACCAGGGCGTTTAGTGTGGTGGTTTCCTGCATGGTATCGTCCTCGAAACAGGTTAATGACACGCCGCCCGGGCGGCGTGCAGATTTCAGTTTTTCAGTAATGCGCGCACTTTCGCCGTATCAGAAAGGCGACGGGTCACGCTTTCCGGCACCGGATGGTTATCATCCCGGGCGGCCCATTCCCTGTGCCATAACGCCTGTTCGGCGGTCGTCAGCAGGGTTTCGAGCAGGTCAGCCGGCACCAGGACTCCCGCAACGGCCTCTTTCACTTCCTCGATCAGGCTCATCACCGCACCGGCAGACACACCCGACTCAAGCCGCTGGTCTTCCGGTATGGCGTCCATGCGCTCCAGCACCGCCTTTATGTCCTGTTCAGAAACGACACATTCCATCCCGCCGGCCAGCGCTTCGATATCCTCCGGGGACCAGACAATCAGGTTCAGCGGGGTTTCTGCGGGATAGTGCTCATTCAGCAACCGGCAGAGGGTTTCACAGGTTCCGTACATATTTTTTCTCCGTTGATTCTGTGGGGCGGCACCGCCGCCCGCTGTCAGTCCTGAAAACTTTCATCCAGCATCAGGGCGATATTGAATGCCTTGTCCAGCAGTTCGCTGATACGCCGCAGACTCATGCCAGCCAGCCGTTCAGGCAGCCCGTCATGCCGGTAGTGATACTTTTCTTCCAGCACAGTGAGGGTGGTTTTCAGGTCGCACAGGTTGTTCGCCAGCCCTGCCATATCGCGGCGCAGGGTTTCGTGTCCGCCGTAGTTCATTACGCGGCCTCCGGATAAAAGACGTCGTTGGCGGCCGGGCGCTGCATGGCGCGCTGTACCGCTGACAGGCGGGCAATCCCCGCTTTGTGGTACTGCTCCATCAGTTCAATGCCGATGTAACGGCGCCCAGACTGGAGGGCTGCCACGCAGGTGGAGCCTGAGCCGGCAAACGGATCGAGAACAATGGCGTTCGGGTGTGTGAAGCTCTCGATCAGAGGTTGCAGGCTGGTAACGGGTTTTTCGGTCGGGTGGTGGCGGTTGCCGCTGTATTTCCAGCTCAGCACGTCCGGCAGCGGGTCCTGCGGCAGCGGCGGGCGCCCTTTCGCCAGGATATAGGCGCATTCATGGCGGTAGCCGACAAACGCGGATTTGGACGAGTACGTTTTGGTGAACACCAGATGCCCGACCACGCTGAACCCGGCGCTTTTCCATGCGGCCATAAAACGATCGACGCGGTTCCAGCCGTAAAAACTGACCATCAGCGCGTCTTTTTTGAGTACGCGATACATCTGATTGCAGGCAGGCTGGAGCCACTCGTCGGTTTTGTCCCCGGCAAGGGTGCGGCCGGCGCGGTCACGGAAGCCGACCAGGTACGGGGGATCGGTCAGAATGAAATCGACGGCGCGATCGGGAAAGCCGCCCATAATATCGATACAGTTACCCAGGATAAAACGGGACATAAGGATACCTCGTGGTGACAGGGGGCACCCAGGAGGACGTCGGTACGACGTCCGTTCCCTGCTGCCCGGAGCCTGTACGCCGCGACCGGTAACGGGTCAAGCTGACCGTGGAATACCGCAGCCGTCAGGCTTTCCGACGGCAAGGCTATGCCGCGAAAGCGGCTTGAAGGGCGCTCCTCAAAAGGCGAGTGGATGGCGTAAAATCACAACAACGCCGGACAGGAGCGGAAAAGCCGCCCGTCCCGTGTCCGCCCGGGCGCGGCACACTGGCTCCGGGCAGTGACTATTCCCGCGCCAGGCGCGGCATCGATGCGGAGCAGCGCGACATCATTATTTTCTGAAGTACCGGGCAGGAGAGGTAAAGGCGCCCACACAGGCACCGTGCGGCAGCGGACGCACAGGTGAACGGGTGAACGGCGGAAGAAACTTTCGGGAACCCGCTATCCACAGAGCGTCTGTTTAACTCTGTGGATAACCTGGAGGCAGCTGGCGGAGAAGAGCCATAAGGCAGGCGTCGCGTTAACTGTTCTTTTTTTGAGCAGAGTGAAAAGAATATCAGCGTGGCCGGGGCTTGTCTCCGACCAGGGACAGGCCGATATAAACCCCCGCCCCCCAGATAACCTGTGACAACACGAAGATCCACAGCGGGACGTCGAACACCAGAAGCGGAAGCAGGCACACGGTGACAATGCCAATCAGTTGACTGCCGTATTTTCTGCGTACAGGTTCACTGCTGTCGACCGGGACGCCGGCAAACCGGAGAACATTTCTGAAGCCGGGTGACATAAAGACCTCTTCGGGAATGAAATGCATTTGATATTAGTATATTACAGGATAACGGGGTCAGTGCCGTCCTGGCATGCGTTTTTGTTACATGACACTTTTTTTCGCCATCACAGCAGGGAGTTAGCGTGGGGAGGCGTAAAGAGGCTTGCAAAAACAAGCAGCCGGTAAAATAATTACTGTATATATGTACAGTAAAGGGAATAAAACGGTGAAATTCACATCTGCAGCACTCAACCCCGGAATACTTACTCTTCCGCTTTTCACTGAACGATGCGCGGCAGGCTTCCCCTCCCCTGCAGCCGATTACACCGAATCAGAACTGGACCTCAACGAGTATTGTATTCGCCGGCGCCACTCGACCTATTTCGTCAGGGCCATCGGAAACTCGATGACGGACATCGGTCTGTATTCCGGCGATCTGATGGTCGTCGATAAAGCGGAAAAACCCCGGCATGGCGATATCGTTATTGCCGAGATTGAAGGGGAGTTTACCGTCAAGCGGCTTCTGCTGACCCCCCGCCCTGCCCTGCAGGCGATGAACCCGGCTTATCCTAACCTGTACCCGGACCCGGAAACGCTGCAGATATTTGGCGTGGTGACCGCGTTTATTCATAAAACACGGGATACGGACTGATGTACGCCCTGGCCGACGTGAATTCGTTCTATGCCAGCTGCGAGAAGGTGTTTCGCCCTGATTTGCGAGGAAAACCAGTGGTTTGCCTTAGTAATAACGATGGCTGTGTAATCGCCCGAAGCGCGGAAGCCAAACGCCGACTGGGCATCAAGATGGGCACCCCGTGGTTCCAGCTGAAGGACACACAGTTCCCTGAGAAGCTGCACGTGTTCTCCAGTAATTATGAGCTTTATGCGAGCCTCAGTAACCGCGTGGTTGCGCTGCTGGAAGAGTTATCTCCCCGCGTTGAGCAGTACTCCATCGACGAATGCTTCCTGGACGTCAGCGGTATCAACCACTGTATAGACCTGGAAGCCTTCGGCACGCAGCTGCGTGAGCACGTTCGCAATGGCACCGGCCTGACGATCGGAGTCGGTATCGGCGCCACAAAAACGCTGGCGAAGTCGGCGCAGTGGGCATCAAAAGAGTGGCCGCAATTCCGCGGCGTGCTGGCGCTGACTCCGGCCAATCCGCGGCGAACGGCAAAGCTGCTATCCCTGCAGCCGGTTGAAGAAATATGGGGGGTTGGAAACCGGATAGCGAAGAAACTGAAAGTGATGGGGATCACCACGGCGCTGCAGCTGTCCCTGACTAACCCGACGTTCATCCGGAAAAACTTTAACGTGGTACTCGAGCGAACGGTCCGGGAGCTGAACGGAGAGAGCTGCATTTCGCTGGAGGAAGCAACGCCGCCCAAACAGCAGATCGTCTGCAGTCGCAGCTTCGGGCAGCGGATCACCACCTATGATGAGCTCCGCCAGGCCATATGTCAGTACGCTGAGCGGGCAGCTGAAAAACTGCGCGGTGAGCGCCAGTACTGCCGGCACATTTCCGCATTCATCAAAACCTCGCCGTTCGCCGTCAAAGAGCCGTACTACGGAAATATCTCGACGGAAAAACTGAGTACGCCAACGCGCGATACCCGGGACATTATCGCTGCTGCGGTTAACGCGCTGGACAGGATCTGGGTACCTGGCCATCGCTACGCAAAAGCCGGCGTCATGCTGAACGATTTCAGTCCAAATGGAGTCTCTCAGCTGAACCTGTTCGATGAGATACAGCCGCGGCCGCACAGTGATGAACTGATGAAAGTCCTCGATGGCATTAATCACTCAGGGCTTGGTAAGATCTGGTTTGCCGGCAGAGGTATTGCTCCTGAGTGGCAGATGAAGCGGGAGATGTTGTCGCCGGCATATACAACCCGCTGGAAAGAGTTACCGGTTGCCAGGTTTTAACCCGGCATGGCTCAGCCCGGGTCTGGCTTGCATGGCCACCAGGATGGGAACATGCAAAACAGGAAAAGTTATTCATCGATGAGCTATGGACAGCTCATCCAGCTTTCCATGAGAAGAAAAATAACTTATCGTTTAAAAAACCGGGTATCACTCTTTTATCAATAACTCTGGCAAATTAAAGGAATGCAAATGATAACTTTGGTAACTCTGGCCATCATCTCCATACCTGTGATCTATATTCTATGGGATAAGTATATTCGAATATACCCACTCTCCTACTTCGGCATCGGAGACGTGCAGCGTGTTGCCAACTGGGAAAATCCTGAATGGCGAGTGCGGGTTTTTTCTCGAGGCGGTATGACCAGCCATGAGTGGATAAAAATCAACACCTGTCAGCTTGAGGCGTTCAAATCAGAGCTGCAACGCAGAAAAGCTAAGTTTCCCTCCTCAGATTGAAAACGTCATAGCTTCTTCATGATGGATACTCAGGTAATTGCGATCAGTTATACAGCCCTCTCCCGGTTTTATCCTCCGTTTTTACGGATAATCAATATAGCTACCTCCGCCTATTAGATGGTTGGCATATACTGTGTCGGTCATGCCATCGTAGCCCCTTTCCTAACCCGTAGCTCTGAAATACTGTACGTAACGGGCCAGATACTCCTGAGACCGATCGGCCTGGAGGGATAGCCGCCGAGGAAATTATTTGTTTCCTGCCGAGCAATATCTTTTCACTCACTGCCGGCCTGCAGATGCGGAGTGCTTCCATATCCTTCGTTTATTTGACGGTGAGTGTAGGCCGGCAGGGTAATGTGAGCAGCATTATGTTCAAATGGGACCACGGTCCCAGCAGGCTGGCCGACGGTAGGAACATTGATTATGTAGGACCACGGTCCGAGCTGACCGACTGGCAGTGGGATCATTGATTAAATGGGACCACGGTAGCAGCATTGATTATGTGGGACCACGGTCCCAGCAGGCTGACCGACGGTGGATGCATTGACTAGGTGGGACCGCGATCCCAGCTGGCTGACCGCCGATGGGTGCATTAACTAAGTGGGCCACGGTCCCAGCTGGCTGACCGCCGCTCGGTGCATTAACTAAGTGGGACCACGGTCCCAGCTGGCTGACCGCCGCTCGGTGCATTAACTAAGTGGGACCACGGTCCCAGCTGGCTGACCGCCGCTCGGTGCATTAACTAAGTGGGACCACGGTCCCAGCTGGCTGACCGCCGATGGGTGCATTAACTAAGTGGGACCACGGTCCCAGTTGGCTGACCGCCGCTCGGTGCATTAACTAAGTGGGACCACGGTCCCAGCTGACTGACCGCCGGTGGGTGTATTGATTAAGTGGGGCCACGGTGCCAGCTGGCTGACCGCCGATGGGTGCTTTAACTAAGTGGGACCACGGTGTCAGCTGGCTGACTGCCGGTGGGTGCATTGATAAAGGTGGGACCGCGATCCCAGCGGGCTGAGCGCCGATGGGTACATTGACTAAGTGGGACCGCGGTCCCAGATAACTGATGGCGGATGATTAGGGAAATATAGAAAGGGTAACCAATAAAGAATAAGGGTCGTTATGGTGAAGAACTTCTGAAATTAAAATTCTCCACCGTTCGGTATGTTATGAAGCTGTAGATCCCAGTTCTTTTAAAATGGCTTCAATTCTTTCAATACATTCTGCAGGCAAGCGCGTTCTGTCGAGGTTCAGTATAACTTTATCCCCCTTGTAGAGAGCAGATGCACCTGGTGCGTATTGATGCCGCGAGCTCAGATTAGATCTAACCGCAGGTGTATTTTTCAGAACAGCGGTCAGTAAAGTAATAACCTCATCGGCTTCAAAAATCACTCCCGCTTTCTTTTGCCCATGCAGGTTAGCAGCCTGTTTTATCAGTAATTCCTCTTTATCGGCAAAAGCTTTAAAGAGGGTTTCACCTGCCCGGGCTGAAAGTTCCCCAGGATGAGAGAAGAGGGCAACAACCGATTTTGGCAATCTGGATGTATTGATACAGCGACTGATAATCTTGCGCGAGATGTTTTCGGCATCGGCAAGCGCAGAGATATTGCCGGCAAATTCATTCTGCAGGCGAGTTGCATAACGATGCCCTCGTTCATAGGCGCTGGTTGGACGATAGTCATTACCTAGCCGTGACAGCGCCGCCATTTGTTCATCATCAAGGTCGCCGACAAGGATCCGATAGTCACTGGATGTCAGGATGGCAGCTTTTCGTCGACGACTACCATCCGCAATCTCAATAACACCTGAAACCCGACGCCCGAAAGCAGGTGTTTGCTGGCCTGCCAGTAAGAAGGATGGTATCAGGTCGTCCAGAGCGTCTTCTGTCAGAAGCTCCTGATCACGTTCATTACCTGACCAGACTCTGGAGTTACCTTCAACCGAGCTACCTGGGATAACTTCCAGTGTAAATTTGACTTCTCGCCCACATACAGGCAGAGCGATTGCATTTCCACGGGCCATTGCCCCAACACGAGCAATCAACGAATCAACCATTGGCGCGGCCGGAGCGGGGGACGTTGCCACTTCCGCAGGTGCGGTACTCGCAGAATGTTTTGGAATGACGGGGGCGCGTTTCATTATCTAATCTCCCAACGTGGTTTAATCAGGCGATCAAAAATTTCGTTGCAAACAGGCTCCCAGATAGACAGTGCATTACGCCAGGCGCCAGTGGAGGAACGCTGATCGATAGCCTGTTCGAAAACCGTTCTCATACGGATCTGACCTTTACCGACTTCATCCGTTTCGCGGACAACATTCTTCAAAACCATACTTCCCCAGGCATCTCGGATCTGCTCTTCCATCCAGGGAGACTGCGAACCATTGTTGTTAGAGTATTTAGTTAACAGGATGCGGACATCCGGCTCAAATCCTTTCAGATCAACGTTCTTCAATAAGTCACGCAGCATGTCAAAAAACTGCAGAGCGGAGGTGTAATCGAATAATTCTGCAGGCGTTGGTACAATCAGCACGTCGGCCGCACAAACCACATTGATAGTACCTATACCCAGGTTGGGTGCGCTGTCGATCACGATGACATCATAGTCATGAGCCACTGTTTCAATGGCTAAACGCAGCATCAGATGCGGATCGGTTGGCAGTTTTCCTTCATCAAACTTACCCATCAGTTCGGTTTCAATCCGATGTAATGCCAGGCAGGATGGAATGATATCGAGACCTGGCCAGCAGGTAGGTTTTACCGCATAGCTGGCATCATCTTTTTCGCCAAGATAGAAGGGGAGTAACGTGTCTTCAGCATGAATATGGAGATCGGGTACCCATCCGTGATACATCGATGCTGTTCCTTGCGGGTCGTTGCCTTCAACAAGCAAAACACGTAACCCTTTCAGAGCAAGATCCTGAGCAAGGTGAACAGAAACCGACGTTTTATAAACGCCACCTTTGTGAGCGGCGACGCCGATAACCGGTGGGAAGGCATCCTCTGAACGCCGCAGACGGGTACCAAAAACATCCCGCATGTGATTGATTTGTTCGATGGTATAGCCGACACGTTGTTCAACTCTGCCGCGGGTTTCAAGATCGGGGTGTGGCAGACGGCCTGCTTTCTCTGCATCCCTGATGGCCTGAGACGATACCCCAACTAAATCAGCGGCTTCACCAATCCTCCAGCGGCGGGTAATTTTGCGAGCCTCAGGGCTGTCATCATTGAATTGGGCAATCGCAATTGCTTTAGTCATTTCGTGGCCAGCGGTTATGCACTGGTTAAGTGTATCCATTAGTCCCATATTGAGCATCCTTTAATCATCACTTTGCATTATTTTATTAAATCTTGGAATTTAATGCAAAGCAACAATAAAAACGCAAAGTGAACTAAAACATGCAAAGTTGCTCACGAAATAGGCAGTTATCGATCTAGATCAGATGAGATTTCACGGATACTGCATACCGCAGTCAATAATAGTTACTACCGCTCGCCGCAGAACGCTTTCGCGCTCCGTGAGAAAGCGTTGAGGAAGCGGAAAAGAGCTGAACTTACTGAAAGCACTGACGCGCTGATGCCAATTACGCACACTAAATCTTTCCTGCTGTGAATATTCACTGTGGCATGCAATATATTGACTGTGGTATGCGATTCTATTATTCAGAGTGGCCAAAAGAGCCGATGAAGGTTACGTACTACAGTCAAGATTTGATCTGGTCGGGGAGTAGTGCGACATCATGACGATGAACTCATCGCGAGGTGTATTAAAAATATCACACCAGGTGACGGACTTACGTCAATTTTGATGTGAACTGGTCTGGCAGAGTTATTCATAGTGTCGATCCAATAAATGATCCTATAGAGATCATAGTGAGATCATAAAGAGATCCCCGGATCGTTTGAGCCCCCGTGTTGACTGGTCTTAAGGGGGCTCAGCATTGACTATAGCGTGTTAAATGTTGACTGACGTATGCATTATCTAATACTGTGATATGCAACGGTATTTACTGAGGTATGTATTTCCGTTGACTGAGATATGCATTTATACTTGCCCTTGTGGATAACCGTTGGGATCAAAGATGACGAGCGAAAATAATAGCTTACCTCTGAATCTGCAGGAGGTTGATAAGAAAACCGGTGAAGTTGTTAAGCTGGATGTCAACAGCACCAGTACCGTTCAACCCGTTGCGCTCATGAGGCTTGGTCTCTTTGTTCCTACGCTGAAATCGACAGGAAGGAGTAAGGCTAACCGTAAAAACGTCACAGATGCGACTGAGGAGCTTGTACAGCTGTCTATCGCGAAGAGTGAAGGGTACACCGACGTCAGGATCACAGGATCGCGTCTGGACATGGACACGGACTTTAAAGTCTGGCTTGGGATCATTCGCTCCATGTCAGAGTATGGCGTAAAAAAAGACACGCTAGAATTGTCTTTTGTTGAGTTCGTTAAGATGTGTGGTTTCGATTCGCGGCGTTCAAACAAAAAAATGCGCGACCGTATCAGCAACTCCCTGTTCAAACTGGCGACCGTCACGTTGAAGTTCCAGAATGACACCAAGGGCTGGACCACACACTTGGTGCAGTCGGCTTACTATGATATCAACGAAGATATCGTGGAAATCAAGGCCGAGCCCAAACTCTTCGAGCTCTACCACATGGACCGGCGGGTGCTGCTGCGGTTGAAGGCGATCGACGCCCTGCAGCGTAAAGAGTCTGCTCAAGCCCTGTATACCTACATCGAAAGCCTGCCTCAGAACCCGGCGCCAATCTCCATGAAACGTATGCGCGATCGGCTGAATCTTACCTCAAACGTGTACACGCAGAACCATACCGTTCGCAAAGCGATGGAGCAACTGCGGGATATTGGGTATCTGGATTACACCGAATTCAAACGCGGACGGGCAGCCTATTTCAGCGTGCATTATCGCAACCCGAAACTGATCAGCAGTACTGTGAAGTCGCCTCGCAAAGAGGAAGAGGCGCAGTCTCCTGAGCAGAACTATGATGAGGTCATTAAGGCTTTGAAAGCCGCGGGTATCGATCCTCAGAAGCTGGCCGAAGCGCTCACCAGTATGAAGCCTGAAAATTGACTGTAGTACGCAAAAATTCACTGCGGTATGCTCTTATTCTTCGTTATTGACTGTGATACGCATCACGCATAGCGCAGTCAATTTAACTCTCTTTATCCTTCATGCTTCCACGCATTAAATTGACTGTTGTATGGGATGTTATACGAAAAAACACTGATATTGACTGCGGCATGCACTTTAGGCGAGTAACGCGTTCCATGTATTGACTGAGAGATGATGCCCTGCACACCACAGTCAATTTTTAGGCCGCCGGTGATAGCGCATTTATGTGATATAGCGGATGCGGCGTCACAGTAATCGATAAATATACCCCATCGGGCCCAGACCGGCTCACCGTTTGTTTCTGCGAATTAGGCTTCATAAGTCCCCATAATCGCTCCCGCCGATGAGCGCAGGGAGCCATAAAAATGTTCACTATTGCGAAAGCCACAGCATAACTTGAGTTATTTTCCATAGCACGGCGCTCGCGTTATCGTTGGGGGAGCTGTTTCATCAGGGCCACCGCTTCAGTTTCCGGCATCGCAAACTGCACGCGGTGCCGTGCCGCGATGTCGAGCGCAAACACTTTCGTGTAGATCTCCGTTGAACTCACTGACTTGTGACCCATCAGCGACTGCAGCACCTTCAGGGGAATACCGGCATAGAGCATGTGCATGGCGTAGGAGTGGCGGAACGTGTGCGGTGTTACTGGCACAGAAAACGTCACACCGTCGGCCGCAGCGGTATCCACGGCTTCATTCAGCCACGTGCGGACCGTCCGGTCGGTGATCTCCCAGATACGCGCTTTTTCAGTTCTGCCGCTTCGCTTATTGCGCCGCTCGAGCGGAATTTTCAGCGTGGCCACCATCATCTGCAGCTGGCTGACGTACTGGGTGTCCGATAACGGCACCAGTCGGTGAGGCAACGTGCCTGCCGGCAACCGCCCGGCCGTCCGAGTGGATTTTTCGGCGCGCTGCTTAAGGGTGGCCAGCTGCACAAACGGATACGGTGGCGCCAGCGAAAAATCCCCTCTTGTCAGCGCCAGCGCTTCGTTAATGCGGGCACCAGTATTCCACAGCGTGGCCAGCAGCATCTTGCGGTGCAGATCCGGGACGTAGTGGAGCAGGGCGCTCACTTCCGGCGCCAGCAGATATTTCGGCAGTTCGTCCTGAACGAGAGCCATCTGGCGCAGGGCCAGGGCAGCAGGGTAATCGATGGCCACCGGCAGCTGCGCAGCTGAAAACGAAATGCCCTGACCTGATAATGCCGGCATCATTGATTGTTATCCTCCGTGTCCGCGTATTGCTGTTTAAGTCGCACCAGTGCTTTATTTGCCAAACAGCGCTGGCATTTCATCAAACATCATCACATGGCGGGTCCGCTTCCCGCGAAAAATGCGCCGCATCATCGGCGTAAAATCACCGGGCTCCCAGCCATAAGGCCAGGTATAGTAAATCCCGTCCTTCAGCGTGCTGTCGCGTCGCTCAGGTCCCGCAACGATACGTCTGACCTCCCTGCTCAGCGCCTCACCGCGCAGGCCATACTGCCCCAGGTAGCGGCGCAGCCGCGTTCTCGGCATCCGCGGGTCGGATTTCACGTAAGCATTAATATCCATATGCTGAGTGGCGGTGATGATAGTCATGCCGTACTTGCGCATGGTGTGGAAGGCGACGTTCATCACGTCTGTGCCTGTCTGTCTTTCGTCACTGATTCTGTCCATATTGTTTCCTGTCAGCCTGTTGAATTTCACCTTCGGCCTCAGCAGTTCCCCGGGTTCTTAATTCTGGCCAGTAAGCCCAAAACATCCCAACCCGTGACGGTTGTACCGGATCATTCATCCTGGTGGTCAGTATGTCCGGAAGCCGTATCCGGCCCGGTGGCCGCAGCCACTTCCTTCAGTATCGGTGTCCAGCCGCCCTGAAACCATTCTCCAGGATCTTCACCGTTGAGTACCTGCTGCAGCCAGCGGGCCGATGAACGGCGGGGCGAGTCCTGGAAATAGACGTGATGATGCTGGCCGATGACCGTCCAGAAATCAAAATCCGGGTGCTCCGGCGTCCAGTCATAAGTGTTGATGGACAGCCGTGCACCTTCTGTTTTGAGAAAGAGGAGAAACCTTTTGAGGTTGCCGTATCCGCCGCTTCCCATGCCGCTGCGCAGGTAAAAACTCTCCGTGACAACGCCGGGTGTGACCCGCTTCGTCTGTATATCCTGACGCAGGATGATCAGGGTGCCGTCATGCCTGCCGCCGGCTATTCTGAGAAACTCAAACGTGTGGTCGCCTGTACTGCCGACGGGAAAGAAAAACTCCCTGTACCCCGCAGAGCCCAGGCGGACAAACGGAAAAGGTTGCCCGCTTTCACCCAGAAGCCAGTCCGCCGAGGCATCAAAATTCCGGGCGATCGTATCTGCCAGCGTAAAGGACAGCTCCTGGCGTCCTTCCATGATATCCATCAGCACACCCGGCGAGGTATCCAGTTGCCTGCCGAAGCGGACCAGGTCAAACGTGTCCGGCGGTCTGGCTCCGGAAAATTCCCGGAAGTAATTGTCCGCCATGAGCCGGTTGAACAACCACTTCAGCCGCTTGCCCGTTTCATGCTGCCAGCGCTCCCTGTCAGACATCGCGGGCCCGGCCTGAACCACGGGCTGATAATACTCCCGGAGGGCAATCCGGATCTCCCCCTCGAGGGAACGTTCATTTTTCATTGCTGACTGCTCAATGCGCGCAAACAGCGCATCGTCAACATTTCTGGCCTGGATTTTCGCCATGACTCTTTCCTTGTGCAAAACGTATTCAGATTCGGTAAATAGTCAGGATAGTAAACATGAAGCCTGATTTACCGTAAAAAGAATAAATGTATACGTAATGATTCATTTTGTACACAAACAAAGAAAACTGCACATAATAAGCAGAGAAACAGTCACGCCAATAAATTACCGGACTACTCTTTTCAGGTGATCCGATTTTTTGCCTATACACGACTATCCGGAAGTGTACCACGCACACGGAATAATCATATTGCTGTTTTCCGGTGCCGCGCGCCGGGTGATGGGGCAGGGGAGGAACACAACATCTAGCGTCATCGGCAGCTGAAAATACCGCTACATCTTGTGTTACCGGGCCGCTGCGCGCCGGGGCGTCTGAAGCAGATCCGGAACTTGGGGTTTTCGGATCTCAGGTGTGGAGATGAAGTAAAAGAGACTTTTATAGTCACAAATGACATCATGTCATTTAAGTAATTGAGTGCAAATTACATTAAACTCGTGCATTCTGATTCAGAAAAATACCACCGAGAGAAAACAGCATCATGCTCAGCCAGCTGACATTACGGTTTCCAAAAAAACTGATTGAGGGTCTCAAGTCCCGTGCCTCTGCGGAAGACACCTCGGTAAACGCCCTGACAGAAAAGCTCCTCAATGGGGCGCTCAGAACCACTTCACCCGATGACACCTATTTTGCCCTGCAGGCCGATCCCTGTGGCACACGGGAGTCACTCTACAGGAAGGTGATCCGGGGAGAAACCTTCGGGCGTCAGTCCCTGAAAACCGCCGAGCTGCGCTGGTTGTTTACCCAGGTGCATGCCGCCTGCCAGACGGGCAGTGCGTTTATGAGCTGGCCGGTCATGGAGGCGCTGCTGAACATCACCTTCGGGGCGCTGGTTTACGCCGCAGAAAACGGGATTGCCGTGGACACGCACTATATCAACCGGGCCTTTGACCTCACTGGGAAGAACTACCGGGAAGAGACGGAAAGGTTCATGGCAACCATGCCGCACAACGTGGACTCGGCCTGGGCTGAATTCCTGCTGCGCCCCCTCGCTTCCGGCGCGCTGAACCTCACAGCCTTCCCGGATGAGGCGCTGTCCCGGATTTGCACGCCGGCACGACTGAAACTCATTTTCCCGCTGGTTATCCGGGCGCAGAACCCGGACCAGAACGCGATGAAAGAGTGGGCGACCGCAACCGGACTGGTGACGGATGATCTCAGCCGGACAGCAACGGTGGAGGACATCTGTCTGCATCTGCAGGTCCGGGGCAACCGCTATCCGCAACTGTCAGGTACCCCCTGGCAGGCACCGGCATTCAGCCTGTTCGTGAGCGCCGGCCGGGTATCACTCGCGCTGGGCTGGGACGTATTCAGTGCTCTGGTTCGCTATATGCAGGCCCGTGCATGGCTTGGGGCCACGCACGAGTGGAGCGCCCGGGACAGTCTGGTGTCGCTGCATATTTCAGCTGGAGAAGAGGACAGGGTTATACTTGGGCTCGACGGAACCCACGTCTCCATGACGCTGGACGAATACCTGCTGCTGGAGGCGGCTCTGCTGGCAGTGGTGGCCACACCTGACACGGCACTGGTGCTCGCAGAACTTCGCGCCCTGTACGGGGATCTGTGAGGAGACACGTATGTACAATAATCTCCCGGCCCTGACGGGAAGCATTCTCTGGGATGAAAGACTTCTGTTCGCGGATTATGCTGCACTGAGTGAGGACGCGCTGCGGGGCGCCCTGCAGGAATATCTTCAGGCGGTTAACGCGCTTCGCCGTGAGTGGCATGCCCCGGACGATTCGCCCCTCAGCCTGTGGATTTCCCGTCACGATCAACTGTCACTTTACCGCCCGGGATTACTGTCTGCCGAACGCATTATTCTGACCGATTCCCTGGAAGAAGCGGCGTTACGGCTGGACAGTGCGGGTATGGCCACCGCTACTGACCTTCTGGTACAGAACCGTGCGACCGACAGGCTGCAGGACATCAGAGTGGGGGTGGCGCAGTTTGTGCGCTTCGTGAGAGAACATTTTCACCTGATCCAGGCCGGCTTCATTGTTTTCTCCCCCTGTCAATCAGCCCGGGAGGAACAGGTGCGTAAGCTGCAACTGCTGGAAGATAATGCCGCTCGTCACTTTCTCAGCGGGGTGATGCCCCCGGCTGTGGTCAGGCTCTATGAGCGCAGTCTGACAATACGGGGCGTTGAGCGCGTCAGTGACGAAGGCCACATGCGTTTCGTTTCAGAAAAAAACCTGCCGGGCGAAATCCTGCTGGAACTCCGGGACTGTCTGAGTCCCTATGCGAACGGTCATATTTTCCAGGAAATCCGGCCCCTCTCGGAAAATGAGGACGGTACACTGGCGGTGGAAATCACCCGGAGCAGACCGAACAGCCGGAGCCGCTATAACCGGTGGATTCAGGGTGCCGCTAACCGCAGCATTTATTTTCATTACCGCGGCCTTCTGACCGATCTCAGCCAGTCAGCGCAGGCCGGCGCGTCGCTGGTCACACGCTGTCCGCTTCAGGGGAAAATACTGGCGAAGCTTGATGCGCCGGGACAGCTATCACGCCGGATGCTGGAAATTGACATTCCGTTTCTGCAGAACCTGTCGCTTGCGGACATCTTCCGGATCCGAACAGATTACGAGCCGAGTGTGACCGCGTTCAGACGCTCGCTGCGCGACGCCGCTCTGGAAATGGAGCAGGCGTCCGGAGCTGAAGCCATCCGCCTGCTGCAACTGCGTTTCCGGGAACGTATCGCGGATGAGGGACTGGAGGATCTGCGACAGAAACTGAGCGCCTGGAAACGGCAGAGCATGCAGGATACAGTCCTTCTCGCCTTACCTGCCGTACTCGGGTACACAGGAGCGCCGGCGATTTCAACACTGGCCACCGGAGCGGTCAGCCTGCTACAGGCTGCGCTGGGGGCGTACCGTAATCACAGGGAGATCACACGTCACCCTTCCTGGTTTCTGTTTCGTACTTCAGAAAGTAAACGCCTGAGGCGGTAGATGCCTCAGGCCACTTAGATTAAATCATCATAAATAGTGATAAATGCCAGTTAAATCCTACGCAGTTCAGGGTGATTTCACAATTACACGAGTGCAGTCAATTCCCCTGTCTGCCAAAGCCCTGTCAGAACGGGCTATCTGTAATTTCTGATACCGTTCGTTACGCTCAGTAGATAACAGTCTGTACAAAAAACAGTCTTAACGTAGGATATTTTCCGTTTTCCAAGCGGACCCCAACCGTATTTTGCAATAACTAACTCACTGATTTATATGTAAACCTAACGACATTGCATAAACGAACGTTTGTGCGTGAAGGTGGAACGAGAAAAGTTGGCAGTTATCGCAGCGACCCGGTCACTACCCCTTCCCGCAGGACCACCCTCAGTAGGGAACATCGTCCTGAAAAGGCGTGTCATCCCATAGGACATTGTCCGGTTCTTCATTACGGAATGAAGGTTTGAATCGCCACGGGTTTAACAGACACCTCAGAGTCATTTAAGATGGCTTAAAGAGAGGTGCCCATGAGCGGTAAGCGTTATCCCGAAGAGTTTAAAACTGAAGCAGTCAAACAGGTTGTTGATCG
>NZ_JANQCE010000010.1:0-84455 GCF_042055345.1 Klebsiella sp. C349492 | reverse complement strand
GGAACGTTGAAGACGACGACGTTGATAGGTCGGGTGTGTAAGCGTAGCGATACGTTGAGCTAACCGATACTAATGAACCGTGAGGCTTAACCTTACAACGCCGAAGCTGTTTTGGCGAAGAGACGAATTATCAGCTTGATGACAGATTAGCTGACAGGCCGAAGTGGCATGTTGGTAAACAGAATTTGCCTGGCGGCAACAGCGCGGTGGTCCCACCTGACCCCATGCCGAACTCAGAAGTGAAACGCCGTAGCGCCGATGGTAGTGTGGGGTCTCCCCATGTGAGAGTAGGGAACTGCCAGGCATCAAATTAGCAGTAAACCGGGGCAATAAACCGGTTGTTGTAGAGAAATTCGGTGGAGCGGTAGTTCAGTCGGTTAGAATACCTGCCTGTCACGCAGGGGGTCGCGGGTTCGAGTCCCGTCCGTTCCGCCACTTATTAGAAAATTAAGCCTGCTTAACTAGCAGGCTTAATAATAAGCAGTATTTAGGGGCGTAGCTCAGTTGGTAGAGCACCGGTCTCCAAAACCGGGTGTCGCGAGTTCGAGTCTCTCCGCCCCTGCCATATAATGATCCTTTGCTTCGGCAAAGGATTTTTTTTGCCTGAAATTCCCTATCGTGACGATCTCTCAACACCCTCCGTCCCTGGAGAGGTGCGCTTATTCCAGGATGCTGGTTTTCAGAATCTCACGGATCTGCGCCTGTTTATCACTGTTTTGTAGCCAGATGGCGTACAGCGGGCGCGAAAGCGTGGTGCCATCCGTTACCGCGTGAAGAGCGTTTTTACCCTTTGCCCAGTGCGTTGGTAGCCACGTACAGCCATTGAGAGGGGCGAGCTGCTGGTACGCCAGTTCAGCGGAACTGGTGGTGAGCAAAGGTACGTCATCACTACCAATCAATCCGACTTCATTTTGCTGAAAATCCGGCCCCCATTCCAGGCGCAGGTAGTTCAATTCGCTTTTGTTTTTAACCGGCGCAGCGCAATAAAGGGTTAGGGTGAAATTACCAAGCAACTGGCTGCTTAACTCATCCATCTTCGGCGATTCTGTCGTGATCAGCAGATCAAGCTGTCGTTCATGCAGCTGCTTGACGAGCGACTGACGCTGGGCAATACGGGCCTCGAACTGCAGGTTATAGGGCTCCCTGTACAGTTTCCCCAGCCATCCATTAAGCATGCACTCCCAAAGAGATGCGCTGCCACCAATCGAAAACTCATTGTGTCGGGAGGAGTTGGCAACCTCTTTACGCGCGGCCTGCCAGGTATTCATCAGGGTTTCAGCATAGGGTAGCAACTTCTCTCCGGCTGGGGTCAAACGGATATTGTTGCGATGACGGGTAAAAAGGTTAACGCCAAGCTGATTTTCCAGCTGGCGAATACGAAAGCTAACTGCTGACTGCGTCAGGTAAAGCGCCTCCGCTGCTCGCCCAAAGTGGCGAGTTCTGCTCACCTCAAGGAAAGTTTTGAGCAATTCCGTATCCACACTCTTCTCCGCAAAATTATTTGTCGTAATGATTTAAATCTTTTGTTTTACACTCTGTCAAGCGTAACTAATACTCCGCGCCATAAATAGCTCGGCCAAAGAATCAGGAGCGTGTAGGATGGCGGAAAGCTTTATGACGACTAATCGTTTTTTCGATAATAAAAATTATCCGCGCGGGTTCTCCCGTCATGGTGATTTCACCATCAAAGAGGCGCAACTGCTGGAACAGCATGGTTATGCCTTTAACGAACTGGAACTGGGTAAACGCGAACCTGTCACTGAAGATGAAAAACAGTTTGTTTCGGTATGCCGCGGTGAGCGTGAGCCGGTAACAGAAGTGGAGCGCGTGTGGATTAAATACATGGCGCGTATTAAGCGACCTAAGCGTTTCCATACGCTCTCCGGCGGTAAACCGCAGGTAGAAGGCGCTGAAGATTACACTGAAAGCGATGATTAAGAAAAAGGGCGAAAGCCCTTTTTTTATGCCATAAGTTTCTGCAGGTGGTTCAACATCCGGTCTATCGCCCGATAGCCTAGCGCCTCCTGCAGATGATGGCGTTCAATGCGCGGCTCGTGTTTTATATCCGCGATAGTCCTCGCCACCTTAAGCAACCGTTGCCAGGCCCGTATAGAGAGTCCCAGCTGCGTCAGGGTCTGTTCAAGCCAGATGGCGTCGTTCTTATTCAACGGACACCAGGTTTTCATCTCACTATTATCTAAATCAGCGTTGAGCTTGTTCTGTCGCTCCAGCTGCCTCTCACGCGCGGCAAGAACCCTTCGGCGGACCGTCGCGCTGTCCTCTCCACCACCACCTTGCTGGCTGAGTACTCCGGGCGGCGGCAGCGGTATTTCCAAAGAGAGATCGAAGCGGTCAAGGAAGGGGCCGGACAGCCGCCCCAGATAGCGCAGCGTCTGCTCGGGAGAGGCGCGATTGTGATGACCCTGATAATGTCCGGTCGGGCTGGGATTCATGGCGGCAATCAGCTGGAAATGCGCCGGATAGTCAATTTTTGCTCGGGTGCGAGAAATATGAATCTTTCCAGACTCAATTGGCTCGCGCAGGGCATCCAGCACCCTGCGTTCAAACTCCGGCAGCTCGTCAAGAAACAGCACCCCATTATGGGCCAGCGAGATCTCGCCGGGCGCGGGTATGGCGCCACCGCCGACCATTGCCGCGACCGAGGCGCTGTGATGCGGCGCGCGAAACGGCCTGTGGCGCCATCGGGTGGTCGCGTAATTGGTACTCACCAGACTGAGAATCGCAGCGCTTTCAAGCGCCTCCTGATTGGTTAATGGAGGCAGTAATCCAGGCAACCGGCTGGCAAGCATCGTTTTCCCTGTTCCTGGGGGACCGATTAACAGCAGGTTATGCCCGCCGGCAGCGACGATTTCCAGCGCGCGCTTGCCCTGCTGCTGGCCAATGACGTCACGTAAATCATGGCGTGTTTCCTGCGCCTCTTCTGCTGCTGCCACGGGAGGAGGGAGCGGATGCTGTCCCGCCACAAAGGCACAGACCTCCTGCAGGTGTCCGGCGACAAGGCAGTCGCTGCCGCCAATAAGCCCCACTTCGGCCGCGTTATCTTCGGCAACAATAATCTGCCGTCCGGCCCTGATGGCCTCCATTGCGCTGGAGATAGCGCCGGGAACGCCGCGTAGGGCTCCTGTAAGCGCGAGCTCGCCGATAAACTCGTATTGATTCAGTCCGGGAGCCTCCAGCTGTTCGGAGGCGACCAGAAGCGCGAGAGCGATAGGTAAATCGTACCGTCCTCCTTCTTTTGGCAAATCGGCAGGCGCGAGGTTAATGGTGATTTTTTTCGCCGGAAAGGTGTAGCCACTGTTAATTATTGCGCTGCGTACCCGGTCACGAGCCTCCCTGACGGTTGTTTCCGGTAGCCCGACCATAGTCAGACCTGGAAGGCCGCTGCTGATATGAACCTCAATAGTAATAAGCGGGGCGCTGATACCGAGAGCGGCCCGCGTGTAGACAATAGCGAGTGACATAGTGCCTCCTGAGTGTGGGCATCATGTCGGCAACATCGCCATTAGTCATCCGCAGGAACTGCATTTTACGCTCCACGTTCCGAATAATTCACCGCAGATCGTTACATACTTTTCGTTATTGAATCCGGCTCGCAGGTTGCCGCCAGGGCAAGACGGTGGGGGTAAAAAGCCATAGGGCAACGCGATAAATTGAAATATCTTCACTTTATATTTTTCTCATTAAAAACAATTGTTTTACTGGAAATTGTTAGCGTGATCAGAAAACGAACCATAAAAAAATCTTGTATTTAACGTGATGTCTGTGGTACCTCTTTAGGTATTCCTTCGAACAAGAAGCCAGAAAGTACATAAAATGACAGCCCTTCTACGAGTGATTAGCCTGGTCGTGATTAGCGTGGTGGTGATTATTATCCCACCGTGCGGGGCAGCACTTGGACGAGGAAAGGCATAGAAATCAAGCCTTAACGAACTAAGACCCCCGCACCGAAAGGTCCGGGGGTTTTTTTATAACTTAAAAATGATAAGCGGGGAGCAGAGAATGAATATCAGCATAAAATTCTGTTTCTGCCGATCTATAGCGGGGAAGTAACTATGAATGGCGCGCAGTGGGTGGTACATGCTTTGCGGACACAGGGAGTCGATACGGTTTTCGGCTATCCGGGTGGCGCGATTATGCCGGTTTACGATGCGTTGTATGACGGCGGCGTGGAACACCTGTTGTGCCGTCACGAGCAGGGGGCAGCAATGGCGGCCATCGGCTATGCGCGGGCAACCGGTAAAACGGGCGTTTGCATCGCGACTTCCGGCCCTGGCGCGACTAACCTGATCACCGGCCTGGCGGATGCCCTGCTGGATTCTATTCCCGTTGTCGCGATTACCGGCCAGGTAGCGGCACCGCTTATCGGCACCGATGCTTTTCAGGAAATCGACGTGCTGGGCTTATCATTGGCCTGCACCAAACATAGCTTCCTGGTGCAGTCGCTGGAAGAGCTGCCGCGGGTCATTGCTGAAGCGTTCCTGGTCGCGAACTCTGGCCGTCCAGGTCCGGTGCTGGTCGATATTCCGAAAGATATTCAGCTGGCGACCGGCGAGTTCGACCCCTATTTTTCCACGGTCGCTGATGACGTAGCCTTCCCTTATGCCGAGGTTGAGCAAGCGCTGCAGATGCTGGCTCAGTCGCAAAAGCCGATGCTGTACATCGGCGGCGGCGTCGGTATGGCGCAGGCTGTTCCCGCCCTGCGTGAGTTTATTGCGGTCACGCAAATGCCAGCGACCTGCACGCTGAAGGGACTGGGCGCGGTTGATGCAGAATACGCCTATTACCTGGGGATGCTGGGCATGCACGGGACTAAGGCGGCTAACCTGGCGGTACAGGAGTGCGATCTGCTGATTGCGATAGGCGCGCGTTTTGACGACCGCGTGACCGGTAAGCTGAATACTTTTGCTCCGCATGCCAAAGTTATCCATATGGATATCGATCCGGCGGAGCTGAACAAGCTGCGTCAGGCGCATATTGCCCTGACCGGCGATCTCAATACGCTGCTGCCGGCCCTGCAGCAGCCGCTGGCCATTGACGCCTGGCGTCAGCGCAACGCGGAGCTGCGCGCCGAGCATGCATGGCGCTATGACTACCCGGGCGAAAGTATCTACGCCCCGCTGTTGCTCAAGCAGCTTTCCGATCGCAAACCGCCTGAAAGCGTGGTGACCACCGACGTGGGCCAGCATCAGATGTGGTCAGCACAGCATATGACCTACACCCGTCCGGAGAATTTCATTACCTCCAGCGGTTTAGGTACGATGGGCTTCGGTCTGCCGGCGGCGGTAGGCGCTCAGGTCGCGCGCCCGAACGATACGGTAATCTGTATCTCCGGTGACGGCTCCTTCATGATGAATGTTCAGGAGCTGGGCACCGTAAAACGCAAGCAGCTGCCGCTGAAGATCCTGCTGCTGGATAATCAGCGCTTAGGAATGGTTCGTCAGTGGCAGCAGCTGTTTTTCCAGGAGCGTTATAGCGAAACGATCCTGACCGATAACCCCGATTTTGTCACTTTGGCCAGCGCCTTCGGCATTCCTGGCCAACATATCACCCGTAAAGACCAGGTTGAAGCGGCTCTCGACACCATGCTTTCGAGCCAGGGGCCATACCTGCTTCATGTCTCAATCGATGAGCTTGAGAATGTCTGGCCGTTGGTGCCGCCCGGCGCCAGTAACTCAGAAATGCTGGAGAAATTATCATGATGCAACATCAGGTCGCTTTGCAGGCCCGCTCCAACCCGGAAACCTTAGAGCGCGTGCTGCGCGTGGTGCGCCATCGTGGCTTTCAGATTTGCGCTATGAATATGGAGACCGCCGCGGATACCCGCAATATAAATATCGAATTGACCGTTGCCAGCCAGCGGCCCGTCGAATTACTGTTTAGTCAATTAAGCAAACTGGTGGACGTTGCCTGCGTCGAAATCCAGCAACCCACATCACAACAAATCCGCGCATAGGCGCAAGGGAAGAAAAATGACGACGAAAAAAGCTGATTACATTTGGTTCAACGGCGAGATGGTTCCTTGGGGAGAAGCTAAGGTCCACGTTATGTCGCATGCGCTGCATTACGGTACTTCCGTTTTTGAAGGCATCCGCTGCTATGACTCGCACAAAGGACCGGTGGTGTTCCGTCATCGTGAACATATGCAGCGTTTGCATGATTCAGCCAAAATCTACCGTTTCCCGGTTTCGCAGAGCGTTGATGAGCTGATGGAAGCCTGTCGTGAAGTCATTCGTAAAAACGGCCTGACCAGCGCCTATATTCGTCCGCTGGTCTTTGTCGGTGACGTGGGCATGGGCGTCAACCCGCCAGAAGGGTATACCACTGACGTGATCATCGCGGCGTTCCCATGGGGAGCCTATCTTGGCGCCGAAGCGCTGGATCAGGGGATCGATGCAATGGTTTCTTCCTGGAACCGCGTCGCGCCGAATACGATCCCGACCGCAGCGAAAGCCGGCGGCAACTACCTTTCCTCTCTGCTGGTCGGCAGCGAAGCGCGTCGACACGGTTACCAGGAAGGCATCGCGCTGGACGTTAACGGCTACATTTCTGAAGGCGCCGGTGAGAACCTGTTTGAAGTGAAAGATGGCGTGCTCTTTACCCCGCCGTTTACCTCTTCCGCGCTGCCGGGCATCACGCGCGACGCCATCATTAAGCTGGCAAAAGATCTGAATATCGAAGTTCGCGAGCAGGTACTGTCGCGCGAATCCCTGTACCTGGCGGACGAAGTCTTCATGTCCGGTACTGCAGCAGAAATTACGCCGGTGCGTAGCGTTGACGGCATTCAGGTTGGCGAAGGCCGCTGTGGCCCGGTGACTAAGCGTATTCAGCAAGCATTCTTTGGCCTCTTCACCGGTGAAACCGAGGATAAATGGGGCTGGTTGGATCAAGTTAACCAATAAGTATAAAAAGTGGGGCGACACGCAGCGCCCCATTTAACAGAAACTGGGAGTAAAAGCATGCCTAAGTACCGTTCCGCCACCACCACTCATGGCCGTAATATGGCGGGTGCCCGCGCGCTGTGGCGCGCAACCGGGATGACAGACGCTGATTTCGGTAAACCGATTATCGCCGTTGTGAACTCCTTTACCCAATTCGTACCGGGTCACGTACACCTGCGCGATCTGGGTAAGCTGGTCGCCGAGCAAATTGAAGCCTCGGGCGGCGTTGCTAAAGAGTTCAACACCATCGCGGTGGATGACGGGATCGCCATGGGTCACGGGGGTATGCTTTATTCACTGCCATCCCGCGAGCTGATCGCCGATTCGGTAGAGTACATGGTCAACGCACACTGTGCTGATGCCATGGTCTGCATTTCCAACTGTGACAAAATCACCCCAGGGATGCTGATGGCCTCTCTGCGCCTGAATATTCCGGTGATCTTTGTCTCCGGCGGCCCGATGGAAGCGGGTAAAACCAAGCTTTCTGACAAAATCATTAAGCTCGATCTGGTCGATGCGATGATTCAGGGCGCGGACCCGAAGGTTTCTGACGAACAGAGCGAGCAGGTTGAGCGTTCCGCCTGTCCGACCTGCGGCTCCTGTTCCGGGATGTTTACCGCCAACTCGATGAACTGCCTGACCGAAGCGCTGGGCCTGTCGCAGCCGGGTAACGGCTCCCTGCTGGCCACTCACGCCGATCGTAAACAGCTGTTCCTCAACGCCGGGAAACGGATTGTCGAGCTGACCAAACGCTATTACGAGCAGGATGATGCCTCCGCGCTGCCGCGTAACATCGCCAGCAAAGCGGCGTTTGAAAACGCCATGACCCTGGATATCGCCATGGGCGGCTCCACGAATACCGTTCTGCACCTGCTGGCAGCGGCGCAGGAAGCGGAAATCGACTTCACCATGAGCGATATCGATAAGCTGTCGCGCAAAGTGCCGCAGCTGTGCAAAGTGGCGCCGAGTACGCAGAAATATCATATGGAAGACGTTCACCGCGCCGGCGGCGTGCTGGGGATCCTCGGCGAGCTGGATCGCGCCGGTCTGCTGAACCGCGAGGTGAAAAACATCCTCGGCCTGACCCTGTCGCAAACGCTCGATCGCTACGATGTGATGCTGACCCAGGACGACGCGGTGAAAGCGATGTTCCGCGCCGGCCCGGCGGGTATCCGTACCACCCAGGCGTTCTCGCAGGATTGCCGCTGGGATACGCTGGACGACGATCGCGCGGAAGGCTGTATTCGTTCGCTGGAACATGCCTACAGCAAAGACGGTGGCCTTGCCGTGCTGTACGGCAATTTTGCTGAAAACGGCTGTATCGTAAAAACCGCAGGCGTTGATGACAGCATCCTGAAGTTTACCGGCCCGGCAAAAGTGTATGAAAGCCAGGATGATGCAGTAGAAGCCATCCTCGGCGGTAAAGTTGTCGCGGGCGATGTCGTGGTTATTCGCTACGAAGGGCCGAAAGGCGGTCCTGGCATGCAGGAAATGCTCTATCCGACGACGTTCCTGAAATCAATGGGCCTCGGTAAAGCCTGTGCGCTGATCACCGACGGTCGCTTCTCCGGCGGCACTTCCGGTCTGTCGATTGGGCACGTTTCACCAGAAGCGGCGAGCGGCGGCAATATCGCCATCATCGAAGACGGCGATACCATCGCCATTGATATCCCGAACCGCGGTATTCAGCTGCAGCTGAGCGACGCCGAAATTGCCGCACGCCGTGAAGCGCAGGAAGCCCGGGGTGATAAAGCCTGGACGCCGAAAGCGCGTGAGCGTCAGGTTTCCTTCGCTCTTCGTGCGTACGCCAGCCTGGCAACGAGCGCTGATAAAGGCGCGGTACGCGATAAATCGAAACTTGGGGGTTAATCATGGCCGAGTCACAACCCCTGTCCGCCGCCCCTGAGGGGGCGGAGTATCTCAGAGCGGTGCTGCGCGCGCCGGTCTATGAAGCAGCGCAGATTACGCCGCTGCAAAAAATGGAAAAAATCTCTTCGCGGCTGGATAACGTCATCCTCGTGAAGCGGGAAGATCGGCAGCCGGTCCATAGCTTCAAGCTCCGCGGGGCTTACGCGATGATGGCGGGGCTGAATGAAGCGCAAAAAGCGCGCGGCGTGATCACCGCTTCCGCGGGCAACCATGCCCAGGGCGTGGCGTTTTCCGCCTCGCGCCTTGGCGTTAAGGCGCTGATTGTTATGCCTACCGCAACGGCTGACATCAAGGTTGATGCCGTGCGCGGCTTTGGCGGCGAAGTGCTGCTGCACGGCGCTAATTTTGATGAAGCGAAAGCGAAAGCCATTGAGCTGGCGCAGCAGCAGAATTTCACCTGGGTCCCGCCGTTCGATCATCCGATGGTCATTGCCGGCCAGGGCACGCTGGCGCTCGAATTACTGCAGCAGGACGCCCATCTTGACCGCGTTTTCGTGCCGGTGGGCGGCGGCGGTCTGGCTGCGGGCGTGGCGGTGCTGATCAAGCAACTGATGCCGCAGATCAAAGTGATTGCGGTTGAGGCCGAAGATTCAGCCTGCCTGAAGGCGGCGCTGGAAGCCGGTCATCCTGTGGACCTGCCGCGCGTTGGGCTGTTTGCTGAAGGCGTTGCGGTGAAGCGCATCGGCGATGAGACTTTCCGCGTTTGTCAGGAGTATCTCGACGATATTATCACCGTCGATAGCGACGCCATCTGTGCGGCGATGAAAGACCTGTTTGAAGACGTTCGCGCAGTGGCTGAGCCTTCCGGCGCGCTGGCGCTGGCGGGCATGAAAAAATATATCGCGCAGCACAATATTCGCGGCGAACGGCTGGCGCACGTCTTGTCCGGAGCGAACGTTAATTTCCACGGCCTGCGCTACGTTTCCGAACGCTGTGAGCTAGGGGAGCAGCGCGAGGCGCTGCTGGCGGTGACGATCCCGGAAGAGAAGGGCAGCTTCCTGAAGTTCTGCCAGCTGCTGGGCGGCCGCTCGGTCACCGAGTTTAACTATCGCTTTGCGGACGCCAAAGATGCCTGCATTTTTGTCGGCGTTCGCCTGAGCCGCGGCCTGGAAGAACGTAAAGAGATTCTGGACCTGCTGCACGAGGGGGGTTATAGCGTCGTCGATCTCTCCGATGATGAAATGGCCAAACTCCACGTGCGCTACATGGTCGGCGGCCGTCCGTCGAAGCCGCTGCAGGAACGCCTGTTTAGCTTCGAGTTCCCGGAATCACCGGGGGCGTTGCTTAAGTTCCTGCATACTCTGGGCACCCACTGGAACATCTCTCTGTTCCACTACCGTAGCCATGGTACCGACTATGGACGGGTACTGGCTGGCTTTGAGCTGGGCGATCATGAGCCGGATTTTGAAACCCGACTGCATGAGCTGGGCTACGACTGCCACGACGAAACGCATAATCCGGCATTCCGCTTTTTCCTCGCGGGCTAGTGGCCCGGGTTGGGCAAAATCGACCAGAATGCATCGATAAGCGGCTCATACAGCCGCTTTTTTTGTGCGCACACGCCGAGCTCAAAAGGCGTTTTCTCATCGCTGCGCTCTAAAATCATCACGCGGTTACGCACCGGTTCCGGGCTGTTCTCCAGCACCACCTCAGGCAGGAGTGCGACGCCGCAGCCGAGGGCGACCATGGAAACCATCGCCTCGTGGCCGCCCACGGTGGCATAAATCGACGGATTGCTGATTTTATGCCGCCGAAACCACAGTTCAATGCGCCGACGCACGGGCCCCTGATCGGCCATGATAAACGGCACGGTCGACCAGTCGGGCTGTTCCAGAGTAACCTGGTTACGCACCGGGCAGGCTAAGGCCGGGGCGATCAGGACCACCGCCAGATTTTCCAGCATCGAGAAGGCTACCGAACCGGGCAGCGTTTCCGGTTTCCCGGCAATGGCCAGGTCTGCCTCGCCGGTGACGACCTTCTCCATCGCGTCGGCGGCATCGCCGGTCGAGAGCTTGATCTCTACCGAAGGATGGGCGGCGCGAAAGCGATCGAGGATCGGCGGGAGATGGCTATAGGCTGCGGTGACGGAACAGAAGATATGCAGCTCGCCGGAGAGCGATGGCCCCTGTTGATCGATAGCGTGGCGCAGCTGCTGATACTGCAGCAGGGTCTGCTGGGCGAAAAGGCGCAGTTCTTCCCCCGCTTCGGTTAGCGTAACGGTGCGGTTATCGCGCACGAACAGCGGCTGGCCGAGGTCCTCTTCCAGACGCTGGATCTGCCGTGAAAGGGTCGAGGGGCTAACGTGCATAGCCCGCGCGCTGCGGCCAAAATGACGGCTTTCAGCCAGATGCAGGAAGGTTTTCAGATCGCGTAAATCCACGGGCCGCACTCCACGACTTTACATTGCAGATATTGCAACGTTACGTTGTGAATATATCAATTTCCGCAATGTATTTCCTGTCATATAGTAAGTTCATTCTCGCAAAAGCGAACCGAACAATAAGACACGCAACATCACGGAGTATCACCATGGCTAACTACTTTAATACACTGAATCTGCGTCAGCAGCTGGCACAGCTGGGCAAATGTCGCTTTATGGCGCGCGATGAATTCGCCGATGGCGCGAGCTACCTTCAGGGTAAAAAAGTGGTCATTGTCGGCTGCGGCGCTCAGGGTCTGAACCAGGGCCTGAACATGCGCGACTCTGGCCTGGATATCTCCTACGCCCTGCGTAAAGAAGCGATTGCAGAAAAGCGCGCTTCCTGGCGTAAAGCGACCGAAAACGGCTTTAAAGTCGGCACCTATGAAGATCTGATCCCGCAGGCCGATCTGGTGGTTAACCTGACGCCGGACAAACAGCACTCTGACGTTGTTCGTTCAGTACAGCCGCTGATGAAAGACGGCGCGGCGCTGGGCTACTCCCACGGTTTTAACATCGTTGAAGTCGGCGAGCAGGTTCGTAAAGACATCACCGTAGTGATGGTGGCGCCGAAGTGCCCGGGTACCGAAGTTCGCGAAGAGTACAAACGCGGTTTTGGCGTACCAACGCTGATCGCTGTTCACCCGGAAAACGACCCGAAAGGCGAAGGTATGGCCATCGCGAAAGCATGGGCAGCGGCGACCGGCGGTCACCGTGCGGGCGTGCTGGAATCCTCCTTCGTGGCGGAAGTAAAATCTGACCTGATGGGCGAGCAGACCATCCTCTGCGGCATGCTGCAGGCGGGTTCCCTGCTGTGCTTCGATAAGCTGGTGGCGGAAGGTACCGACCCGGCATACGCAGAAAAACTGATTCAGTTCGGCTGGGAAACCATCACCGAAGCGCTGAAGCAGGGCGGCATCACCCTGATGATGGATCGTCTGTCCAACCCGGCAAAACTGCGCGCTTACGCGCTGTCAGAGCAGCTGAAAGAGATCATGGCGCCGCTGTTCCAGAAGCATATGGATGACATCATCTCCGGCGAGTTCTCCTCCGGCATGATGGCTGACTGGGCTAATGACGATAAGAAACTGCTGACCTGGCGTGAAGAGACCGGCGCAACCGCGTTCGAAACCGCTGCGCAGTTTGAAGGTAAAATTGGCGAGCAGGAGTACTTCGACAAAGGCGTTCTGATGATTGCGATGGTGAAAGCGGGCGTTGAGCTGGCGTTTGAAACCATGGTTGCATCCGGCATTATCGAAGAGTCCGCATACTATGAGTCGCTGCACGAGTTGCCGCTGATTGCCAACACCATCGCTCGTAAGCGCCTGTATGAAATGAACGTGGTTATCTCCGATACCGCCGAGTACGGCAACTACCTGTTCTCCTATGCCTGCGTACCGCTGCTGAAAGAGTTCATGACCACGCTGCAGACCGGCGATCTGGGCAAGGCGATTGCCGAAGGTGCCGTAGATAATGCTCAGCTGCGCGATGTGAACGAAGCGATTCGCAGCCACGCGATTGAAAGCGTCGGCCACAAGCTGCGCGGCTACATGACGGATATGAAACGTATCGCTGTAGCAGGTTAATTCCCGTCTTCTTGCGGCCCGCAGGCCGCATCGACCAGGAAATCCTTCAGGCCCGGTAAGCATAAGCGCTACCGGGCCTGTTTATTTACGCCTTAACGCAATAACCGAATCCGATACCTCTCCCTGCTCGCCCTCCGGCCCGCGCATCATGCGTGAAACATCGTCGCAGAAAATAATCTCCCAACCTTCAGGCAGCGGCCCAAGGGATGCGACTGCGTCTTTTGCCGACTGGAACGGGCGATCGGCATGCTTTGACCACGACGGCGGTTTGGCGTGTGAGGTAATTAGCAGCATGCCTCCTGGAGCAACGTGGGCAAATGCGGCGCGGAAGATGTTATGCCGATCGAAGGTTAGCGGCGATTCCAGAAAAGAGGCCACAATCAGATCGAACTCGCCTGCAGGAAAACCGTCGGTCAGATCGTATCGGGTGAAGGTAATACGATCGCTGACCGCAGATCGTTCGGCGTTGCCGGCGGCGTATTCCAGCGCCCGCGAGGATAAATCCACGGCGGTGACCTGCCAGCCTTTTTTCGCCAGCCAGACGCTATCGTCCCCGCGCCCGCAGCCTAGCTCCAGCGCTTTGCCCGGCGCTAATGCTTCGGTAAAGCGCACCAGAATTTTGCCTGGGATACCGCTGGAGAGAGAAGACATTGCATCGTAATGCGATTCCCAAAACCGTTCCGGCGTCTGTTCCTGATTGTGCATGTTCACCTCATCGTTAACGGAAAATATCATGTAATATTAAAAGTAACATAAGATTTATTTTGGTCAATAATGTGAGATGAAAATATAAATTCGTTTAATTATCATTGTGTTGATTGATTTTTTTTGATTTGTCCCCTTTGGGTAATTGCGCGGCATATCGTTTATGTAATATCGTAAGTTACATGAAAACAAATAACTCATTCTCAGCAACGCTGCACATCCTGCTGCACCTGGAGCAGATGGATAAGCCCCTGACGTCGGAGCAGATGGCCGCCTTTATTGATGGTAATCCGGCGTTCATCCGCAAGCTGCTTGCCGGCCTCAGGGAAAAAAACATTGTCTGTGCCACTAAGGGGCACCACGGCGGCTGGCGGCTATGTCGGCCGGTGACGGAGATTACGCTTTACGATATCTACATGGCGTTAGGTGAACCGGCGCTGTTTGCGCTGGGCAACCGCAGCGAGAACCCACAATGCCTGGTGGAGCAGGGGGTCAACCGGGTGATGTCGGCAACGCTTGCCGATGCGCAAACGCTGATCCTCGATCGTTTTAAAAGCCTGACCCTACAGGATATCGGCGGCGAATTTATCAGCTACTTCAATGACAAAGGCCATAACTCATGATTGCTACCTTAACGACCTGCCTGATGATTGCCCTGGCGGCCAGCAGTATTTCGATAACGGTGACGCAGACGGAGCTGTTTGCCGCGTTCCGCGAGTGGACGGCAAAAAAGAATGCGCTGGTGGGGCATCTGTTTCAGTGCTTCTACTGCTTAAGCCACTGGGTGGTCTTTGGCGGGATGGCGGTGTATCGCCCGGCGCTGTTAAACAGCGGCTTTGCGCTGGTTGACTGGGTAATGACGGCGTTTATCACCATCACCTTCGCGACGCTGATTAGCGGACTGATGTTTAAGGTGTTCCAGGCAGCTATCGGCATGCATGTCATGAAGTATGAGGCACAAAAAACGCTGCAGGCGAAATAAGGAAAAAGCCTCTCTTCGCCAGAGAGGCTTTAATGTATTAGTTACGGTACAGCACTTTAATGATGTGGTAACCGAACTGAGTGTGCAGCGGGCCGGTCGGCTCCAGCACCGGGCAGGAGAAGACGACTTTATCAAACGCCGGCACCATCTGACCCTGGCGGAATTCGCCCAGGTGACCGCCTTTCTTACCTGACGGGCAGGTGGAGTGTTTCTTCGCCAGCTTTTCGAAATCGCCGCCGTTTTTAATTTGTTCCAGCAGGTCGAGTGCCAGCTTCTCTTCTTTCACCAGGATGTGCATTGCTGCCGCTGTTTTAGCCATGATTGTGCCTTGATAGGTTGCGATGAATCAGGGCGCAATATTAGCATGCGTTAGCGGCGATACAGCACCTTAATGATGTGGTAGCCAAAGCGCGTTTTGACCGGGCCGTAGGGTTTTAGCAGCGGGCAGGAGAAGACCGCGCTATCAAACGGCCCAACCATCGCGCCCTGTTGGAACTCGCCTAAGTCGCCGCCGTTGCGCCCGGAGGGGCAGCGTGAATAGCGCTTCGCCAGGTGATCGAAGCTGACGCCGCGTTCCAGTTTGGCGAGGATCTCCTGCGCCAGCTTCTCTTCTTTGACCAGGATGTGCAGGGCCGCTGCGGACTTTGCCATAGTTTCGCTCTCAGGATGACGGGTGTGGCCAACACTTTACCATTAGCCGGTAAATCTCCTTCCGGCTTTCTGCTACAATCCTCACCCCGTTCGAAGATTGAGCAAGACTCCCATGCGTTTAAACCCTGGCCAACAACAAGCCGTCGAATTCGTTACCGGACCGTGCCTGGTGCTGGCGGGCGCCGGTTCCGGTAAGACCCGTGTCATCACCAATAAAATCGCGCATCTGATCCGCGTCTGCGGCTATCAGGCACGTCATATCGCGGCGGTGACCTTTACCAACAAAGCGGCGCGCGAAATGAAAGAGCGCGTCGGGCAAACGCTGGGACGCAAAGAAGCGCGCGGCCTGATGATTTCCACCTTCCATACGCTGGGGCTGGACATTATTAAGCGCGAATATGCCGCGCTGGGGATGAAATCCAACTTTTCCCTGTTCGATGATACCGACCAGGTCGGTTTGCTCAAGGATCTGACCGAAGGGTTGATCGAAGATGATAAGGTGGTGCTTCAGCTGCTGATCTCGACGATCTCCAACTGGAAAAACGATCTGCGCACCCCGGCGCAGGCGGCGGCAAGCGCGCAGGGCGAGCGGGATCGGATCTTTGCCCACTGCTACGGGCTGTATGATGCGCATATGAAAGCCTGCAACGTGCTGGACTTCGACGATCTGATCCTTCTGCCGACGCTGCTGCTGCAGCGTAATGAAGAGGTCCGCGAACGCTGGCAGAACAAGATCCGCTACCTGCTGGTGGATGAGTATCAGGATACCAACACCAGCCAGTATGAGCTGGTGAAACTGTTAGTGGGGCAGCGGGCGCGCTTTACGGTGGTGGGGGATGACGATCAGTCAATCTATTCATGGCGCGGGGCACGGCCGCAGAACCTGGTCCTGCTGAGCCAGGATTTCCCGGCGCTGCAGGTTATCAAACTTGAACAGAACTACCGCTCTTCCGGACGGATACTGAAAGCGGCAAATATTCTGATCGCCAACAACCCGCACGTGTTTGAGAAGCGCCTCTTTTCCGAGCTGGGCTACGGCGTTGAGCTGAAAGTCCTCTCCGCCAACAATGAAGAGCATGAAGCGGAGCGGGTAACCGGGGAACTGATTGCCCACCATTTTATCAATAAAACGCAGTATAAGGATTATGCGATCCTCTATCGCGGCAACCATCAGTCGCGGGTTTTTGAAAAAATGCTGATGCAAAACCGCATCCCGTACAAAATTTCAGGCGGCACCTCATTTTTCTCCCGCCCGGAGATCAAAGACCTGCTGGCCTACCTGCGGGTGTTGACCAACCCGGACGATGACAGCGCGTTCCTGCGCATCGTCAATACGCCGCGGCGCGAGATTGGCCCGGCAACGCTGCAAAAGCTCGGCGAGTGGGCGATGACCCGTAACAAAAGCCTGTTTACCGCCAGCTTTGATATGGGCCTCACCCAGACGCTGACCGGACGCGGCTATGATTCGCTCACCGGCTTTACGCAGTGGCTGGCCGAGGTCCAGCGGCTGGCGGAAAGCGAGCCGGTTGTCGCGGTACGCGATCTGATCCGCGGCATTGACTATGAATCCTGGCTGTATGAAACGTCGCCCGGCCCGAAGGCGGCGGAAATGCGGATGAAAAACGTCAACCAGCTGTTCAGCTGGATGACCGAGATGCTGGAAGGCAGCGATATCGATGAGCCAATGACGCTCACCCAGGTGGTCACCCGCTTTACCCTGCGCGATATGATGGAGCGCGGCGAATCAGATGAGGAGCTGGATCAGGTTCAGCTGATGACCCTGCATGCTTCTAAGGGGCTGGAGTTTCCGTACGTGTATCTGGTTGGCATGGAAGAGGGGCTGCTGCCGCATCAGAGCAGTATTGAGGAAGATAACGTCGATGAAGAGCGTCGGCTGGCGTACGTGGGCATCACGCGTGCGCAGAAAGAGCTGACGTTTACCCTGTGTAAAGAACGCCGCCAGTACGGCGAGCTGGTGCGTCCGGAGCCAAGTCGTTTTCTGCTGGAGCTACCGCAGGACGATCTTATCTGGGAGCAGGAGCGCAAGGCGATCTCGGCGGAAGAGCGTATGCATAAAGGGCAGGCTAATGTCGCCAACATCCGGGCGATGCTGGCAAAGGCGAAAGGAAAGTAGCGCGCTCTCCCCGGTAAGCGCCGTGCTGCCGGGGGTCGATATCAGACGACTTCTAAGGCCCAGTGGACATAGCTTTGCCACTGGCACTCTTGCTCTACCATTTCACTGCCTAGCGGATGGTTTTCCAGCCAGCCTTCCGGCAGCCTCAGCATTAGCTTTTCATCCTCGGCGGTCAGGGTGACGGACGGCAGCAGATCGTCCCGGCGCCGGCTGGCAAACAGAATAGCCAGGCGTAGCAGGCGGCATAAATGCTCCGCAACCCGAGGTTTGACCGCGTTCTGCTGGTGAAGCGAAGAGAGATCGACCGCGTTAGTTTGGTTGAGCAGTAGCGTGGCGAGCAGCTTTTTCTGCGCCGGCGTGAAGCCGGGGAGATCGAGATTACGCACCAGATAGGCCGCGTGCTGCGGGGCAGACTTAAAATCAACGCTCAGGCCAATTTCATGCAGAGCGCAGGCGCTGAGCAGCAGGTCGCGGCTAAGCGGCTCCAGCTCCCAGCAGCTATCCAGCTGGCTCACCAGATCTGCCGCCAGATGGGCGACGCGCTGGGCCTGCTCGGTATCTATCATAAAGCGGCGCTGAATGTTACGCAGCGTCCGGCTACGGATATCCTGATCGACCGCCAGGTGCAGCATGCCGTAAACCAGGCCTTCGCGCAGCGCGCCGCCGGCCAGGGTCATGCAGCGAATATTCAGCTCGCTAAATATGGCGATGAGAATGGCTAAACCGCTGGGGAAAACTAACGCTCGCTCGAGGGTCAGGCCTTCTATTTCAAGCTCTTCCAGACGCCCGCACTGAATCGCCCGCTGTTTGAGCTGCTGGAGTTTGGCCAGCGTAATGCGTTCATCCATACCCTGCGCCATCATGATTTCCTGCAGGGCCTGAACGGTGCCTGAGGCGCCGACGCACACTTTCCAGCCGTGATAGTTCAGCGTATCGGTGATAGGACGCAGGACTTCGCGAGCCGCATTTTCAGCAAGATCGAAGTTGTCTTTAGTGAGGTTGCGATCGGCGAAGTAGCGTTCCAGCCAGGTGACGCAGCCCATTGGCAGGCTGAAAAGAGAGGTGGTTTGCGCGCCGGTTCCGGTGACCAGTTCGGTACTGGCCCCGCCGATATCGACCACCAGACGCTGGTCTTCACCGCCGGTGGTATGCGCAACGCCCTGGTAAATCAGGCGTGCTTCCTCCTCGCCGCTAATGACCTGCACCGGGCAGCCGAGAATGTCTCTGGCCTTGGCCAGAAACTCATCGGCATTGACCGCCAGACGCAGAGTCGCGGTCGCGACCACGCGGATTTGTGCCGGAGGGATATCCTGCAGGCGCTCGGCAAACAGCCGTAAGCACTGCCAGCCGCGCTCCATCGCTTCCGCGGAGAGCGCGTTGTCGCTATTCAGGCCCGCGGCAAGCCGCACTTTGCGCTTGATACGGCTGAGAGTCTGAATACTCCCTGCCACCTCGCGAACGACCAACATATGAAAGCTATTAGAGCCAAGATCTATAGCTGCATAAAGCGAGGTGGAACTCATACACTTCATCCTTCAAATTGCCTCTGCGAAAGTAGCGTGCTTATTCGGCCCATCCCAGGGACTCACCCCGATGGGGCCGCTGCAAGCAGCGTTCAAATCCGTCAGACACAGATTTGTCACCCGAACCACTTACTAAAGTAAGTCATTCGGGATTCGCTAACCTGGCGCTTTGATGCATCCCGAATGATTTTGTGTATGACATACTTTGTTAACCTGAACGACGGCGGTTGCGAGGCGGTCCGTTACGGCGCGGGCCGTTGCCCGTGCGTGGACGCGCCAGGCGCAGCGGCCGCGGCAGATCGGTCATCAGCACATCAGGGTTGTACTTGCTTACCGGAATTGAGTGCCCGATATAGGTTTCAATAGCCGGAAGGTTCAGCGCGTACTCTTCACAGGCCAGGCTGATGGAGTGACCGCTGGCACCGGCACGACCGGTACGGCCAATGCGGTGTACGTAGTCTTCACAGTCATCCGGCAGGTCGAAGTTAAAGACGTGCGTGACGGCTGGGATATGCAGACCGCGTGCCGCAACGTCCGTTGCCACCAGAATATCGATATCGCCACGGGTGAACTCTTCGAGAATACGCAGGCGTTTTTTCTGCGCGACGTCGCCGGTCAACAGGCCTACGCGATGACCGTCCGCGGCGAGGTGGCCCCAGATATCTTCACAGCGATGCTTGGTGTTGGCGAAGATAATGGCGCGATCCGGCCACTCTTCTTCGATCAGCGTCTGCAGCAGGCGCATTTTCTCTTCGTTGGAAGGATAGAACAGCTCTTCTTTAATACGGTGACCCGTTTTCTGTTCTGGTTCTACTTCAACGTACTCGGCGTTGTTCATCTGTTCAAACGCCAGCTCACGGACCCGGTAGGAAAGAGTGGCGGAGAACAGCATGTTCAGGCGCTGGTTAGCCTGCGGCATACGACGGAACAACCAGCGGATATCTTTAATAAAGCCGAGATCGTACATGCGATCGGCTTCGTCGAGGACGACAACCTGAATAGCGCCAAGGTTGATATGATTTTGTTTGGCGTAGTCGATAAGGCGACCGGTGGTACCGATCAGAATGTCGACGCCGCTCTCCAGCACTTTCAGCTGCTTATCGTAGCCATCGCCGCCGTACGCCAGACCGAGCTTGAGGCCGGTGGCCTGCGCCAGCGGTTCTGCGTCAGCATGGATCTGTACCGCCAGCTCACGCGTTGGCGCCATGATCAGCGCGCGCGGTTGGTTGACCTGGCGGTCAGCGATAGCCGGGTGAGAGAGAAGATAATGAAACGTTGACGTCAGAAACGCCATCGTTTTACCGGTACCGGTTTGCGCCTGCCCGGCGACATCACGACCTTCCAGCGTTAGCGGAAGAGCGAGTGCCTGAATGGGCGTACAATTATGAAAGCCTTTTTTTTCAAGGGCTTCGATAACTGCCGGGTGCAGGGCGAAGTCGGAAAACTTCTGTTCTGTTAAATGTGTTTTGCTCATAGTGTGGTAGAATATCAGCTAACTATTGCATTAAGAAAGCGTATCCGTTGAAATAACGTCAACCTTTCGTTGGCTATACGCGAAATTACTGAAGGTGCTTTGCGGCAACCGAATGAATCTTCGAAAGCTTAGACTACTAAGCGGACCGGAGGTGAATAATCTACCGGTAACGGGTTAGAACACGGTTTGCTTTGATTCCTGCACGGCGAGGTCCATGATGGACCGGGTCGCACAGGCTGTCAGTTTAAGAGGCATCCTGAAGGGTAACGTGTATAACGTAGCATCAACGCGTCGTTGATGTCTGCGACACCAGCACACCAGGCTTATTCCTGTGGAGTTAAATATGAGCGATAAAATTATTCACCTGACTGACGACAGTTTTGACACGGACGTACTCAAGGCTGACGGGCTAATCCTCGTCGATTTCTGGGCAGAGTGGTGCGGTCCGTGCAAAATGATCGCCCCGATTCTGGATGAGATCGCTGGCGAGTATCAGGGCAAGCTGACCGTAGCGAAACTTAACATCGATCAGAACCCGGGTACGGCGCCGAAATACGGCATCCGCGGCATCCCGACTCTGCTGCTGTTTAAGAACGGCGAAGTGGCGGCAACCAAAGTTGGCGCACTGTCTAAAGGCCAGCTGAAAGACTTCCTCGACGCCAACCTGGCGTAATCAGTTTGCCATTCCGGCGTCCGGATTCCTATTTTTTGCGGAACTCTGGACGCCCGGCTTGAGTCGTGCTAAGTTAACTTCAGACTTCGTTTTAAACATACCTTTATTGTTTGAATCTTGCTTTACCCGAAGCATCCCGCAGAAATGCGCGTGAAGCTAAAAATTCCGGGCTTATCACTCATTCCGTTTTGTCGTTTCAGCTCTGCGTTCTTTCCTGTGACCAGGCAACGTACAGACACGAGATGTAGGCCGCTAACAGGCATGGATGTTCCTGCCATACCATTCACAACATGAAGTTCGAGTTCTACCCCGAGTTTAAGAACCCACACCATTATGAATCTTACCGAATTAAAGAATACGCCGGTTTCTGAGCTGATTACTCTCGGCGAAAATATGGGGCTGGAAAACCTGGCCCGTATGCGTAAGCAGGATATTATTTTTGCCATCCTCAAGCAGCATTCGAAGAGTGGCGAAGATATCTTTGGCGATGGCGTACTGGAGATACTGCAGGATGGATTTGGTTTCCTCCGCTCCGCAGACAGCTCCTACCTCGCCGGTCCCGACGATATCTACGTATCCCCTAGCCAAATCCGCCGTTTCAACCTTCGCACTGGTGACACCATTTCCGGTAAGATTCGTCCTCCGAAAGAGGGTGAGCGTTACTTTGCGCTGTTGAAAGTCAACGAAGTTAACTACGACAAGCCGGAAAACGCGCGCAATAAGATCCTGTTCGAGAACTTAACGCCGCTGCACGCAAACTCACGTCTGCGTATGGAACGTGGTAACGGCTCGACTGAAGACTTAACCGCTCGCGTCCTGGATCTGGCTTCGCCGATCGGTCGCGGTCAGCGTGGTCTGATTGTTGCTCCGCCGAAAGCCGGTAAAACGATGCTGCTGCAGAATATTGCGCAGAGCATCGCTTACAACCATCCTGACTGCGTGCTGATGGTCCTGCTGATCGACGAACGTCCGGAAGAAGTGACCGAGATGCAGCGTCTGGTTAAAGGTGAAGTTGTTGCTTCTACCTTTGACGAACCCGCATCCCGCCACGTTCAGGTTGCCGAGATGGTTATCGAGAAGGCCAAGCGCCTGGTTGAGCATAAGAAAGACGTTATCATTCTGCTCGACTCCATCACCCGTCTGGCTCGCGCCTACAACACCGTCGTACCGGCTTCCGGTAAAGTTCTGACCGGTGGTGTGGACGCCAACGCCCTGCACCGTCCGAAGCGTTTCTTCGGTGCCGCGCGTAACGTCGAAGAGGGCGGTAGCCTGACTATCATCGCTACGGCGCTGATCGACACCGGCTCCAAGATGGACGAAGTTATCTACGAAGAGTTTAAAGGCACCGGTAACATGGAGCTGCACCTCTCCCGTAAGATTGCAGAAAAACGCGTCTTCCCGGCTATCGATTACAACCGTTCCGGTACGCGTAAAGAAGAGCTGCTCACCACTCAGGAAGAGCTGCAGAAGATGTGGATCCTGCGCAAAATCATCCATCCGATGGGTGAAATCGACGCGATGGAGTTCCTCATCAACAAGCTGGCTATGACCAAAACTAACGATGATTTCTTCGATATGATGAAGCGTTCGTAAGTTAAAAAAAGCTGAAAAACGCCACGCAACCGCGTGGCGTTTTGTTTTTGGGATTTGTATGATCCAGAAAGGGAAATCGGAGCGGGTAATATCGTATGATGGGCTCGCTTCTCCTGGCAGAGATAACTTTAACAGACTAAAATCTATACAATAAATTTGTAATGATCTGCATTACCCCTTCAGGAGTTGAGACATCGTCGTTATACTTCCCGGATTAACCATGCTGAGAGCACATGCGTTGTGAATTTACTCACTGCTATTACTGAATTAATCAGTATTTTCTTATTCACTACCCTTTTTATATTTGTGGCTCGCAAGGCGGCAAAAAAGGTTGGGTTAGTCGATAAGCCTAACTATCGAAAACGGCATCAGGGTCTGGTTCCGTTAGTGGGTGGGATCTCAGTTTACGCGGGTATTTGTTTTACATTTGCGATCGCAGATTATTACATTCCCCATGCCTCGCTGTACCTGGCGTGCGCCGGTATTCTGGTACTGGTCGGCGCGCTGGATGACCGATTTGATATCAGCGTAAAAATTCGTGCGGTTATGCAGGCCGCCATTGCCGTCGTCATGATGATGGCAGGAAACCTGCATCTTAGCAGCCTGGGTTTTATTTTTGGCTCGTGGGAGCTGGTGCTCGGCCCCTTCGGTTTCTTCCTCACTCTTTTCGCCGTTTGGGCCGCGATTAACGCCTTTAATATGGTTGATGGCATCGACGGCCTGCTCGGCGGTCTGTCTTCGGTCTCCTTTGCGGCAACGGGCATCATCCTGTGGTTTGATGGCCAGTACAGCCTGGCAATGTGGTGTTTTGCGATGATTGCCGCCATTCTGCCCTATATTTTACTTAACCTCGGTGCGCTTGGCCGTCGCTATAAGGTTTTTATGGGCGATGCCGGCAGCACCATGATTGGCTTCACCATTATCTGGATCCTGCTGGAAACAACGCAGGGTAAAACGCATCCCATTAGCCCGGTTACCGCGCTGTGGATTATTGCAATTCCGTTGATGGATATGGTGGCGATTATGTATCGTCGCCTGCGCAAAGGCATGAGTCCGTTCTCTCCGGATCGCCAGCACATTCATCATTTGATCATGCGCGCTGGGTTTACTTCCCGGCAGGCATTCGTTCTGATCACGCTGGCGGCCGCTTTACTGGCGCTGGTAGGGGTGGTGGCGGAATATACCCGTATCGTTCCTGAATGGGTGATGTTAATACTCTTTTTGTTAGCCTTCTTCCTTTACGGCTACTGCATTAAACGCGCCTGGAAAGTGGCGCGCCTGGTTAAGCGCATCAGACGCAGAATACGGCGACACAGCAGCAATAATCCAAAATTAACCAAGTAGAACTGGGGACGTGATGACTCAACCATTACCGGGAGCACAAGCAGTGAACGTTGAGAATGAGCTGGATATTCGCGGGCTGTTTCGCGCCTTATGGGCAGGAAAAATTTGGATAGCAGGGATGGCCGTGCTGTTTGCGCTGATCGTACTGGTTTATGCCTTTTTTGCTCGCCAGGAGTGGAGCGCGACGGCAATTACCGACCGGCCAACCGTCAATATGCTAGGCAGCTACTACTCTCAACAGCAGTTTTTACGCAATCTGGATATCAAAGCCAATCTTGCGCCGGTCGATCAGCCTTCGGCAATGGACGACGCCTATAAAGAGTTCATCATGCAGCAGGGGTCCTGGGACACCCGCCGTGATTTCTGGCTGCAAACCGACTATTACAAACAGCGCCAGTCGGGTAATTCTCGCGCCGATGCCGCGCTGCTGGACGACCTGATTAACAATATTCAGTTTATGCCGGGCGATGCGGTAAAAAATATCAACGATAGCGTGAAGCTGACGGCCGAGACCGCGCCGGATGCCAATAATCTGCTGCGCCAGTACGTGGCGTTTGCCAGCCAGCGCGCGGCGGGTCATCTGAATGACGAGCTCAAGGGGGCCTGGGCGGCACGTACCGTGCAGATGAAAGCGCAGGTTAAGCGTCAGGAAGAGGTTGCCCGTCAGATTTTCAACCGTCGTACGCACAGCGTGGAAGAGGCGCTGAAAATCGCCCAGCAGCATAATATTTCCCGCAGTGAGACCGATATTCCGGCCGATCAGCTGCCGGATTCCGAGCTGTTTTTACTCGGCAGGCCGATGCTGCAGGCGCGCTTAGAAAATCTGCAGGCGGTAGGTCCGGAATACGATCTTGACTATGACCAGAGCCGCGCGATGCTGAATACCCTGAACGTCGGGCCGACATTAGATCCGCGTTTTCAGACTTACCGATATTTGCGTACGCCGGAAGAACCTGTAAAACGCGATAGCCCGCGGCGCGTATTTCTGATGGTGATGTGGGGGATTGTGGGCGCGCTCATCGGCGCAGGCGTTGCGTTATCGCGGCGTCGTATCCAGTGAATGCGGCCTGTGATGACGGTCATGCGGACTTCATCACCTAATCGAAGAGAATCGATGTGAAAGTACTAACTGTATTTGGCACAAGACCCGAAGCCATCAAAATGGCACCGCTGGTTCACGCGCTGGCCAGGGACCCTCATTTTGAGGCGAAAGTGTGCGTAACCGCGCAGCATCGGGAGATGCTCGATCAGGTGCTGAAGCTGTTTGCTATTGTTCCGGATTACGACCTGAATATCATGCAGCCGGGCCAGGGTCTGACGGAGATTACCTGCCGCATCCTTGAAGGGCTGAAGCCGGTTCTGGAGTCGTTTAAGCCTGACGTCGTGCTGGTGCATGGCGATACCACCACGACGATGGCTGCAAGCCTGGCCGCTTTCTATCAGCGCATCCCGGTGGGGCACGTTGAGGCGGGGCTGCGCACCGGCGATCTCAGCTCGCCGTGGCCGGAAGAGGGTAACCGGACGTTAACCGGGCGTCTGGCAACGTATCATTTTGCGCCGACGGAGACCTCGCGGCAGAACCTGCTGCGGGAGAATATTGCCGATAGCCATATCACGGTAACCGGTAATACGGTTATTGATGCGCTGTTCTGGGTTCGCGATCGCGTGTTGGGTGATGAGGCGCTGCGCATCGAGCTGACGCAGCGCTATCCGTTCCTTGCTAACGGAAAGAAGATGATCCTGGTTACCGGCCACCGTCGCGAAAGCTTCGGCCGCGGGTTTGAGCAAATCTGCCACGCGCTGGCGGAAATTGCGGCCAGCAATCCCGATGTACAAATTGTCTATCCGGTGCACCTGAACCCAAACGTCAGCGAGCCGGTAAACCGCATTCTTGGTCATGTTGATAACGTGATTTTGATCGAACCGCAGGATTACCTGCCGTTTGTCTGGCTGATGGATCGCGCATGGCTGATCCTCACCGACTCCGGCGGTATTCAGGAAGAAGCCCCTTCGCTGGGCAAACCGGTTCTGGTGATGCGTGAGATGACGGAACGGCCGGAGGCGGTGGCCGCAGGCACCGTCACTCTGGTCGGTACCGATAGCCAGCGCATCGTCGCGGAAGTCACGCATCTGCTGCACAATGATGCCGCATACCAGGCGATGAGCCGGGCGCATAACCCTTACGGCGATGGGCAGGCATGTAGCCGTATTTTGACCGCACTTAAAAATAATCAGGTAACGCTATGAGTTTTTCTACCATTTCAGTGATTGGCCTTGGGTATATCGGTTTGCCAACCGCTGCCGCGTTCGCCTCCCGGCAGAAGCGGGTGGTCGGCGTTGATGTTAATCAGCACGCCGTGGAGACCATTAACCGTGGCGAGATTCATATCGTGGAACCGGATTTGGCCAGCGTTGTTAAGACCGCGGTCGAGCAGGGCTATTTAAGCGCGACGACCGTACCGGTGGAAGCGGACGCCTTTCTGATTGCCGTACCTACGCCATTTAAGGATCTGCACGAGCCGGATATGGTCTTCGTCGAGTCGGCGGCAAAATCGATAGCGCCGGTGCTCAAGAAGGGGGCGCTGGTTATCCTTGAGTCCACCTCCCCCGTCGGTGCGACGGAGCTGATGGCGGGCTGGCTGGCCGAGCTGCGCACCGATCTGAGCTTCCCGCAGCAGGCAGGCGAAGCGGCGGACGTGAATATCGCCTACTGTCCGGAACGCGTGCTGCCGGGCCAGGTGATGGTCGAGCTGATTAAGAACGACCGGGTGATTGGCGGGATGTCGCCGGTCTGTTCCGCCCGCGCCAGCGAGCTGTATAAAATTTTCCTCGAAGGCGAGTGCGTGGTGACCAACTCCCGCACCGCAGAGATGTGCAAGCTGACCGAAAACAGCTTCCGCGACGTCAATATCGCCTTTGCCAACGAACTGTCGCTGATCTGCGCCGAGCAGGAAATTAACGTCTGGGAGCTGATTCGCCTGGCGAATCGCCATCCGCGCGTCAATATCCTGCAGCCGGGACCGGGCGTTGGCGGCCACTGTATCGCGGTCGACCCGTGGTTTATCGTGGCGCAGAATCCGCAGCAGGCGCGGCTGATCCGCACCGCGCGTGAGGTCAACGACCATAAGCCCGAATGGGTTATCGAGCAGGTGAAGGCGCGGGTGGCGGAGTGTCTTGCCGCCAGCAACCGGCGCGCCAGCGAGCTGAAAATTGCCTGCTTTGGCCTGGCCTTTAAGCCGAATATCGACGATCTGCGCGAAAGCCCGGCGATGGCTATCGCCATGCAAGTCGCGGCCTGGCACAGCGGTGAAACGCTGGTTGTCGAACCCAATATTCACCAGCTGCCGAAGAAGCTCGATGGTCTGTGTACGCTGGCATCGCTGAATGATGCGTTGGCGAACGCCGATGTGCTGGTGATGCTGGTCGATCACCATGAGTTCAAAGCGATCGACGGCGACAGCGTGACCCAGGCATTTATCGTCGATACCAAAGGGGTATGGCGGTGAGAACGCTTCTGGCCAGCGGAATGAGCCTGGGCCCGAGGCCTGGTTCCGGCTATGGCCAATATTTACGGGATCTTATCCGTGTCCGTCCGCGCCAGTATTGAGCCCCTGGAGTGGGAAAATCGCTTCTTTGGCGTTAACAGCGCGATCGTGCGCTTTCGCGCCGATGCTCCGCCGCTGACGAACCAGGCGCTGACCGGCTGGTCGCGTCTGCAGGCGAAGATTGCGGCGGACGATACCGAACGGCTGGACGCCTTACAGCAGCTGGGTTTCCAGCTTGTGGAAGGGGAAGTCGATCTGGCGCTGTCGGTCGGGACGGCTGACGATCTCGGATGCGAAGTCGCCACCGCGTCGGACATTCCGCGACTGCGGGAGCTGGCGGCGCAGGCGTTTGCCCTGAGCCGCTTTCGCGCGCCGTGGTATGCCGCTGATGCCAGCGGCCGTTTCTATGCTCAATGGATTGAAAATGCGGTGCTGGGGACCTTTGATAACCAGTGCCTGATTTTTCGCACCTCCGACGGCGATGTTCGCGCTTTTGTCTCCCTGCGTCAGCTCAATGCTACGGACGCCCGGATCGGCCTGCTGGCCGGCCGCGGCGCCGGCGCTGAGCTGATGCAGGCGGCGCGAAGCTGGGCCGGATCGCGCGGGCTCTCAACACTGCGGGTGGCGACCCAGATGGGTAATACCGCCGCGCTTAAACGTTATATTCTCAGCGGTGCGAATGTGGAAAACACCGCGTACTGGTTATACAGGTGACATGATGATTCCATTTAACGCGCCGCCGGTGGTGGGAACCGAGCTTGATTATATGCAGTCTGCGATGGGCAGCGGCAAGCTGTGCGGCGATGGCGGATTTACCCGCCGCTGCCAGCAGTGGATGGAGCAGCGTTTCGGCACGGTAAAAGCGCTGCTGACGCCGTCCTGTACCGCTTCGCTGGAGATGGCGGCGCTGCTGCTGGATATCCAGCCGGGCGACGAAGTCATTATGCCGAGCTATACCTTCGTCTCTACCGCCAACGCCTTCGTGCTGCGGGGAGCGAAAATTGTCTTTGTCGATATTCGTCGCGATACCATGAATATCGATGAAACGCTGATCGAAGCCGCCATTACTGAGAAGACCCGGGCGATTGTGCCGGTTCACTATGCCGGCGTTGCCTGCGAGATGGACACCATCATGGCTATTGCCAGCAGGCACAACCTGTTCGTGGTGGAGGATGCCGCACAGGGCGTCATGTCGACCTACAAAGGGCGTGCGCTCGGAACTATCGGGCACATCGGCTGCTTTAGCTTCCATGAAACCAAAAATTATACCGCCGGCGGCGAAGGCGGGGCGACGCTGATCAACGATCGCCAGCTGGTCGAGCGCGCGGAAATCATTCGTGAAAAAGGCACCAACCGCAGCCAGTTTTTCCGCGGACTGGTGGATAAGTACACCTGGCGCGATATCGGCTCCAGCTATCTGATGTCCGACCTGCAGGCCGCCTATCTGTGGGCGCAGCTGGAAGCGGCGGAGAAAATTAATCAGCAGCGCCTGACGCTGTGGCAGAGCTATTACGACGCGCTGCTGCCGCTGGCGCGCGCCGGGCGCATCGAGCTGCCGATTGTCCCTGCCGACTGCGGACATAACGCGCATATGTTCTATATCAAGCTGCGGGATATCGACGACCGCAGCAGGCTGATCGCGTGGCTGAAAGAGGCCGAGATTCTCGCCGTATTCCACTATATCCCGCTACACAGCTGCCCGGCAGGGGAGAACTTCGGCGAGTTCCGTGGTGAAGACCGTTTTACCACGCAGGAGAGCGAGCGCCTGCTGCGCCTGCCGCTGTTCTACAATTTGTCGCCGGTTAACCAGCGTACGGTGATTAACTCGCTGCTGAGCTATTTCTCCTGATATGTCGTTGGCAAAAGCTTCCCTGTGGACCGCGGCGTCCACCTTGGTCAAAATCGGCGCCGGGCTGCTGGTGGTTAAGCTGCTTGCCGTTTCCTTCGGGCCGACAGGCGTAGGCCAGGCCGGTAACTTTCGCCAGCTGGTCACCGTGCTTGGCGTCCTTGCCGGCGCCGGTATTTTCAATGGCGTAACCAAGCTGGTTGCGCAGCATCATGACGATAGCCAGCAGCTTACCCGGGTGGTCGGCACCTCCTCTTCGATGGTGCTGGGCTTTTCGACGCTGCTGGCGCTGATATTTTTACTCGCCGCGGCGCCCGTCAGCCAGGGGCTGTTTGGTCATCCGCAGTACCAGGGGCTGGTGCGGCTGGTGGCGCTGGTGCAGATGGGCATTGCCTGGGCTAACTTCCTGCTGGCGCTGATAAAAGGCTTCCGCGATGCGGCGGGGAACGCGGTATCGCTGATTGCCGGCAGCCTGATCGGCGTGGCGGCATACTATGCCTGTTACCATTTCGGCGGCTATCAGGGCGCGCTGCTTGGGCTGGCGCTGGTGCCGGCGCTGGTGGTGGTTCCGGCGGCTATCGTTTTGTGGCGGCGGGGGACCATCCCGCTTAGCGCGCTGCGCCCGCGCTGGGATAACGGCCTGGCGGGGCAGCTGTCTAAATTTACCCTGATGGCGCTGATTACCTCGGTGACGCTGCCGGTCGCCTACGTGATGATGCGTAACCTGCTGGCGGAACATTACGGCTGGGAGGCGGTCGGGATCTGGCAGGGGGTGAGCAGTATTTCCGACGCCTATCTGCAGTTCATCACCGCGTCGTTCAGCGTCTATTTGCTGCCTACGCTCTCCCGGCTAACCGCCAAAGCGGATATTACCCGCGAGATCGGCAAATCGTTAAAATTTGTCCTGCCGGCGGTGGCGGCGGCAAGCCTGACCGTCTGGCTACTGCGCGACTTTGCCATCTGGCTGCTGTTTTCCGAACGCTTTACGGCGATGCGCGATCTGTTTGCCTGGCAGCTGGTTGGCGATGTCCTTAAGGTCGGAGCCTATGTTTACGGCTACCTGGTGATCGCCAAAGCGTCACTGCGTTTTTATATTCTGACGGAAATCAGCCAGTTCACGCTGTTGACCGCCTTCTCACACTGGCTTATTCCGGCGCACGGCGCAGTTGGCGCGGCGCAGGCGTATATGGCTACGTATATTGTTTATTTCGCCCTTTGTAGCGGCGTGTTTTTACTTTGGCGTAAACGGGCATGACAGCACTGATACACGTACTGGGATCGGATATTCCGCACCACAACCAGACCGTTCTGCGGTTCTTTAATGACGAGCTGGCCGGTAGCGACGAGCGGGCGCGCACGTTTATGGTCGTCGGTGATGCAACGGGCGTCCGCGAGGCGTACCCGGCGCTGTCGATCGCCTGCTATCCCGGGAAGAAATCGCTGGCACAGGCGGTTATTTCCGCGGCCAAAGCGGATCGACACCAGCGCTTTTTCTTCCACGGCCAGTTTAATACGGGGCTGTGGCTGGCGCTGCTCAGCGGCGGAATTCGCCCTTCCCAGTTCAACTGGCATATCTGGGGCGCCGATCTGTATGAGAATTCGTCCAGCCTGAAGTTTCGTTTATTCTATCCCCTGCGGCGTATGGCGCAGGGACGAGTGGGGCGCGTTTTTGCCACCCGCGGCGACCTGAGCTGGTTTGCCCGTCGCCACCCTAAGGTGGCGGGGGAGCTGCTCTATTTCCCGACCCGGATGGATCCGGCGCTGAATACGCTGGCGGATAGCGCTCCGCGTGCCGAAGCGCTGACTATTCTGGTGGGCAACTCAGGCGATCGCAGCAATGAACATATTGCGGCGCTGCGCGCTATTCATCAGCAGTTTGGCGATACGGTAAATGTGATTGTCCCGATGGGCTATCCGGCCAACAATGCGGAATATATTAACGAAGTGCGCGCGGCGGGCGCGGCGTTGTTTAGCCCCGGGCGTTTACAGGTACTCAGCGACAGGCTGGAATTCAACGATTACCTGGCACTGCTGCGCCGCTGCGATCTGGGCTATTTCCTCTTTGCCCGCCAGCAGGGGATCGGCACGCTGTGCCTGCTGATTCAGGCGGGTATTCCCTGCGTCCTGAATCGGGAGAATCCGTTCTGGCAGGATATGACGGAGCAGAATATTCCGGTACTGTTTACCAGCGATACCCTGGATGTTGCCGTGGTACGCGAGGCTCAACGTCAGCTGGCGAACGTTGATAAGAACCAGATCGCCTTCTTCCGGCCAAACTACCTGACGGGCTGGCAGCGGGCATTGCAGATTGCCTCGGGAGTGAGCGCATGACATTAATGCAATTTTGCGGACTGCTGGTGGTCTGGCTGCTGTCGTCGCTGTTTATTGCCACCGCGACGTATTTCGAGTTTCGCCGGGTGCGCTTTAACTTCAACGTCTTTTTTTCGCTGCTGTTTCTGCTGACTTTTTTCTTTGGCTTCCCGCTGACCAGCATTCTGGTATTCCGCTTTGATGTCAGCGTTGCGCCGCCGGAAGTGCTGCTGCAAACCCTGCTGGTGTCGGTATGCTTTTATGCGGTGTATTACGTCACCTACAAAACGCGGCTGCGTTCGTCCGCGCACGATCGCCAGCGCCGTCCGCTGTTCACCATGAACCGCGTTGAGACCCATCTGGCATGGATTATTCTTCTGGGCGTTGCGCTGCTGTGCGTCGGGATTTTCTTTGCCCACAACGGCTTCCTGCTGTTCAGGCTCAACTCCTATAGCCAGATCTTCTCCAGCGAAGTGTCCGGCGTGGCGCTGAAGCGCTTTTTCTATTTCTTTATCCCGGCGATGCTGGTGGTCTATTTTCTGCGCCAGGACTATAAGGCGTGGATTTTCTTCCTTATCAGCACCACCGCCTTCGGCCTGCTGACCTATGCGATCGTCGGCGGCACGCGGGCGAACATCATTATTGCCTTCGCCATCTTCCTGTTTATCGGCATTATTCGCGGCTGGATAAGCCTGTGGATGCTGGCTGCGGCCGGCGTGCTGGGCATTGTCGGTATGTTCTGGCTGGCCCTGAAGCGCTACGGGATGAACGTCAGCGGCGATGAGGCGTTTTATACCTTCCTGTATCTGACCCGCGATACCTTCTCACCGTGGGAGAACCTGGCGCTGCTGCTGCAGAACTACGATAAGATAGAGTTCCAGGGGCTGGCGCCGATGATCAGGGATTTCTACGTCTTTATCCCCAGCTGGATGTGGCACGGCCGGCCTTCGATGGTTCTGAATACCGCCAACTACTTCACCTGGGAAGTGCTGAATAATCACTCCGGGCTGGCTATCTCGCCCACGCTGATTGGTTCACTGGTGGTGATGGGCGGAGTTTGGTTTATTCCGCTTGGGGCGGTCGCGGTCGGGCTGATTATTAAGTGGTTTGACTGGCTGTATGAGCTTGGCAACCGGGAGAGCAACCGCTATAAGGCGGCCATTCTGCATAGTTTTTGTTTCGGCGCTATCTTCAATATGATCGTGCTGGCTCGTGAAGGGCTGGATTCTTTCGGCTCCCGCGTGGTGTTTTTCCTCGTGATCTTTGGTATCTGCCTGCTGGCGGCGAAATTGCTGTACTGGTTCCTGGATAGCGTAGGACTGATTCATAAGCGGACCAAACCGCTTTCGCAACCTCAGGTCTGATAAGGATTAACATGTCTGAGAGTACTTCCGCGCCGTTGTATCTGCTGAGAGGTTTACAGCTCATCGGATGGCGCGATATGCAGCATGCGCTGGATTTTCTCTACGCTGACGGCGCAATTCGTCAGGGTACGCTGGTGGCGATCAATGCCGAAAAGATGCTGGCAGTCGAGGACGATCCCGAGGTTCGGGCGCTGATTGAAGCGGCTGAATTTAAATATGCCGATGGCATTAGCGTGGTGCGTTCATTACGTAAAAAATATCCTCAGGCGCAGGTATCGCGCGTGGCGGGGGCCGACTTATGGGAAGCCCTGATGCAACGCGCCGGGGCCCAGGGCACGCCGGTCTTTCTGATCGGCGGCAAGCCGGAGGTGCTGGCCCAGACCTGTACGCAGCTGCGCCAGCGCTGGAACGTTAACATTGTCGGTAGCCAGGACGGCTATTTCTCCGCCGACCGGCGTCAGGAGCTGTTTGAGCGCATCCGCGACAGCGGAGCCGGGATTGTCACCGTCGCGATGGGCTCGCCGCGCCAGGAGATCCTGATGCGTGACTGCCGGCTGGTCTATCCCCAGGCGCTCTATATGGGCGTGGGCGGCACCTACGACGTATTTACCGGCCACGTTCACCGGGCGCCAAAGTTCTGGCAGGACATGGGGCTGGAGTGGTTTTATCGTTTGATATCACAGCCCAGCCGGATTAAAAGACAGATCAGACTGCTGCGATATTTACGTTGGTATTATACCGGTCAGCTCTAATATTCCACTGCAAACTGGCGCATTTTCACACATATTCTGTGTAATGTATTCGCCTGGCTGATACTTTATTTGCCATTTCGGAAAAATTAATTAACCATTCGCATGCTTAATGCGCGCCGGCACTCTTTACCGGCGCGCAGGCAGGGCTATTTCATTTCACATATTTATAAAAATAACCGGTATATGCGCGGGACCTTCAGAAGGGCATCAAGGCGGCTCATCCGTTAACTTTCCGACATCGATAATCATGACGGAGGGACGGGTACGTGCTGCCAATAAAGAGGCCGTTCGGCGAGGAACAGCTAAAAACCCGGAGCAGGGCAAACACAAGAGGCTATATGACTAAGAAAAAAGCGGAACTTCAGCGCGGGCTGGAGGCCAGGCACATTGAGCTAATCGCCCTTGGCGGTACGATTGGCGTCGGTTTATTTATGGGATCGGCGAGTACGCTGAAATGGGCCGGCCCGTCCGTCCTGCTGGCGTATATTATTGCGGGCTTATTTGTCTTCTTTATCATGCGTTCGATGGGGGAGATGCTGTTTCTTGAACCGGTAACCGGTTCGTTCGCCGTTTACGCCCACCGCTATATGAGCCCGTTCTTCGGCTATCTTACCGCCTGGTCCTACTGGTTTATGTGGATGGCTGTAGGGATATCGGAGATTACGGCCATCGGGGTTTACGTCCAGTTCTGGTTCCCTGAGATGGCGCAGTGGATACCGGCCCTGATTGCCGTTGGGCTGGTGGCATTGGCGAACCTGGCGGCGGTACGCCTGTACGGTGAGATCGAGTTCTGGTTTGCGATGATTAAGGTCACGACCATCATCGTGATGATTGTGGTCGGGCTGGGGGTTATTTTCTTTGGCTTTGGTAACGGTGGGCACTCTATCGGCTTTGGCAACCTGACCGAACACGGCGGCTTCTTTGCCGGCGGCTGGAAGGGCTTCCTGACCGCGCTGTGTATTGTCGTTGCCTCCTACCAGGGCGTTGAGCTTATCGGTATTACCGCTGGAGAAGCGAAGAACCCGCAGGTGACCCTGCGCAGCGCGGTCGGCAAAGTTCTGTGGCGTATCCTTATTTTTTACGTAGGCGCCATTTTCGTCATTGTGACTATCTTCCCGTGGAATCAGATTGGCTCCGGCGGCAGCCCGTTCGTGCTGACCTTTGCTAAGATCGGCATCACGGCGGCGGCGGGCATTATCAACTTTGTGGTGCTGACGGCCGCGCTTTCCGGCTGCAATAGCGGAATGTATAGCTGTGGGCGCATGCTCTACGCGCTGGCCAAAAACCGTCAGCTACCGGCGGCAGTCGGCAAGGTCTCCCGCAACGGCGTACCGGCGGCAGGCGTCGCGCTGTCGATCCTGATTCTGCTGGTCGGCTCCTGCCTGAACTATATTATTCCTAATCCACAGCGGGTATTCGTCTACGTCTACAGCGCCAGCGTGCTGCCGGGGATGGTGCCGTGGTTTGTGATCCTGATTAGCCAGCTGCGTTTTCGTCGCGCGCACCGGGCGGCGATGGCCAGCCACCCGTTCCGCTCGCTGCTCTTCCCGTGGGCGAACTATTTTACGATGGCATTTCTGGTTTGCGTGCTGATCGGCATGGGTTTTAACGACGATACCCGGATGTCGCTGTTTGTCGGAATTCTTTTTCTTGCCCTGGTGACCCTTATTTATAAGGTTTTTGGCCTCGGGCGGCATGGAAATGTCGACAAAGCGACGGAATAAGCAGCAAAGCGAATAAAGTGTGAGCAAACGGAAATTTTATTTAAAAAGGCACTAGACAGCGGGGGGGGAAGTCCGTAATATCCGACCCCGCAACGGCGCTAAGCGCCCGTAGCTCAGCTGGATAGAGCGCTGCCCTCCGGAGGCAGAGGTCTCAGGTTCGAATCCTGTCGGGCGCACCATTTAACCCGGTGCTTGAGCTGCGGTGGACTGTTTAAGACAGTGCCGCGTGAAAAGATTTGTAGTGGTGGCTATAGCTCAGTTGGTAGAGCCCTGGATTGTGATTCCAGTTGTCGTGGGTTCGAATCCCATTAGCCACCCCATTATTTGATAGAGTTGTGAATTGCGAAGGTGGCGGAATTGGTAGACGCGCTAGCTTCAGGTGTTAGTGTCCTTAGGATGTGGGGGTTCGAGTCCCCCCCCTCGCACCACGACTTTAAAGAATTGAACTAAAAATTCAAAAAGCAGTATATCGGCGAGTAGCGCAGCTTGGTAGCGCAACTGGTTTGGGACCAGTGGGTCGGAGGTTCGAATCCTCTCTCGCCGACCAATTTTGAACCCCGCTTCGGCGGGGTTTTTTGTTTTCTGCTATCGCGAAAACTTCTTGTATCTCCCTGATTTAAAAAATAAAACATCCCCGGCTCTGGCAAAATTTTTCGTCCAGAAAACTCTCAATTCGCCATCGGGGGAGATGTCATCTCCACAGAACCTGTGCGATAATAACCGGGTAGATGCTCATTCCATCTCTTATGTTCGCCTTAGTGCCTCATAAACTCAGGAATGATGCAGAGCCGTTTACGGTGCTTATCGTCCACTGACAGATGTCGCCATTCTATATCTGGTCTCATCAAACACCATGGACACGACGTTGAGTGAAGCACCCAATTTGTTGTCAAACAGACCTGTTTTAACGCCCGCCCTGATTATCAGTGCGGGCGTTTTTTTCTTTCAGGGACCGGTAAGAAAAGGGCAGGGGATAAACAGAGAAGGGGCGCGGCGAGAAGAGAGCTGTCGCCCCTGATGAGGCGACAGCTGCAGGAAGGACGGCTACTGCGGCGTATTGTTCTGCAGGGTTAGCAGCAGGCCATCGCGGCGCAGAGCGGCTGCCTCTTCCGGCTGATGCAGGCGGTCGAGCGTATCGGCCAGCCAGGCGTAGTCAAACGCATCCGGGCGCTGCTTCAGCGCGGCGCGGAACGCGATGCTGGCTTCCTGCCATTCGCCATGGCGCATCAGCGATTGCCCCAGCGTACTCCACAGCAGCGGACGATCGCCGACGGTTTTGATCTGCTGGCGCAGCACTTTTTCCAGCTGTTCCGGATTATTGGTCTTCAGGCGCGGGATAAGCATCACCAGACGATCGTCATACTGCTTTTTCAGGCCGTCGATAATAATTTGCTGCGCGGTATCGTGGTCATCGCTCTCAATGAGCAGATTCGCCATCGCCACCTGCAGCGCGACCTGGCCACGCGTTTTACGGCTTTGGTTTTTCCACCATTCGCGCAGGCCTTCGCTGCCCCGATCGGCCAGCGTCTTATCCATTAAACCGATCCACGCCTGCTGCTCCAGCGCGGCGCGATGCTCTTCATCGTTGACGTTGGCTTTTGCCATGGACGGGATGATATCCAGCAGCGAGTGCCACGCGCCGGTGCGGGTGTAGGCCTGTTCCGCCAGACGCAGGACTTCAGGATGTCGGGGAGTGATTTCCAGCAGTTTATCAATACCGTGGCGAGCCGCATGATTTTCATTACGCGCCAGCTGCAGGCGCACGCGGGCAATCTCTACCGGGATCAGATCGTCTCCGGCCAGCTCCGTCGCGCGCTCAAGATGCTGATTGGCGCGGGCTTCATCGCCGCGCTGCTGAGCCGCTTCCGCCGCCAGAAGATAGTTAACCACCGGCTGCTCGGCGTGATCGGCATTTTTGGCCATCAGCTTTTCAACCTGCTGGTAGTCGCCTTCAGCCAGTTTTAGCAGCGCCTGCTCGGTTTGCTTACGCGCGCGGCGGCGTTTACGTCCTACGAACCAGCCGCGGGTATGCGCGCTGGTGCGAAAAATACGCCGCAGCAACCATTCAATGGCGAACAGCACCACCATCGTGAGGATCAGCACGATCGCCAGGCCGGTGACGCTGGTTTCAATGTTGTAGTTATCGGTTTGGATCAGCACATAGCCCTGATGCCCGGAAATGATGGGGCCGATAACGATCCCGGCGATCAGCAGTGCGAAGAGTAAGAGAATTTTCAACATGCGTTACTCTCCTTGTGGCGCAGGCGCTGGTGCCGGCACGGCTGGCGTCGGGGCAGGAGCCGGGGGAGCGCTCTGCGCGACGGCGGGCTGTGCCATCAGATTACGTACTCGCGTCTGCATCAGCTTCTCAAGTATTGCCTGACTCTGCAGATTTTCCGGTACGCTCATGGTGATGCTCTGCTGGCTCAGCTTATCGACTTCCTCAAGGAAGGCTTTGGTTGTGGCATCGTCAGTATCGTAATAGGCGCGGACCCAGGTCGACACGTTTTCCAGGGCCTGCTTGTACGTCTCTTCCTGGTGGCGCGGAACCGCCTGCGCGGCGACCAGCAGACGGGAGCGAATATTCTCGCGCAGGTAGACGTCCTGGTTCGGCGCCAGCAGCGGTACTGCCGTTTCGTCGCGGCGGCGGATGGTGATAAAGCTGTCCATAAAGCTCTGCCAGCTCTTCTGCAGGTTAATGCGCCACTCACCGATTGAGCTGGATAGCTCTTCGCTGTCGGAATCCATCGGGGAATCGTCGTCGTTATTATCCGCAAGACGCAGGTTGTCTATCTGATTAGCAAGCTGATTCACTTTGAGAATGATGCCGTCGTAGTCGACCTGGCTTACCGCCGAGAGCGAGGCGATATCGTCGGTGATGGCGCGACGGGCGCCAATCAGGCTGGGGTCGTTCATGTCGGCGAGGCTGGCGTCGGCGCTTTTTAGCAGCGCGGCGGCGGTCGTGACGTCCTGATCGCTCCACAGCTTGCGTCCGGCGACTTTCACCAGAAAATCAGCCTGAGCCAGCAGCCAGGTTTTGGCGTCGCTGCCGGAGATAACGGCCACTTTCTGCTGCACTTCTTCCAGCTGCTTCGCCAGCGCATCCTGCTGACTTTTGGCCGCGGTCAGCTGGTCAGCCTGCTGCCTGATGATGCCTTCGAGTTCGGTTTTTTGGCCTTCCTGCGATTTTTGCAGGGCCGCAATTTGCGCGGCTAACGCTGAGCTGGCCGCGTTTTGTCGGGATAGCTGCTGCTTGTGCACGCTGTACAGGCCCACGCCGGCGGCGAGGGCAATAGCGATAGCGACCGCGCTCAAAACGAGACTGGTTTTATTCCCGCCGTTTTCCTTCCCGGTTTTCTCTGGCTGTGGCGTCTTTTCCACGGCCTCCCTGGTCTCTTCAACCACGGCGGATTGATTTTGTTGTTCCGTCATTATGGCTTCCAATGTTGAGAGTTATTGTAATGCGCGTAGCAGCGTATCGTTGTCGGCGCTTTCGGCAACCTGGATATCCTGCCAGCCCAATTCCCGTGCCTGCTGGGCCAGGCGCTCGCTGACAACTAAAATGCGACAGCGGAGGAGCCACCGTTCTCGATACCATTGCGGGATCAGCGTCCAAAGCTGTTGCAGCATCTCACCGCTGGTAATGACCAGCGTGGAGACGCCGCGAGACTGCCAGCGCATTGCTTCTTCTGCACCATCATAATGCTTTGCACAACGTTGATAGCACTCACAAAAAGTGACATCAGCGCCGCGCTCGCGGAGCGTTTCGCCGAGTAGTTCCCGGCCGCCGTTGCCGCGAAGCAGGAGGGCCTTCTTACCAGCAATGTTTTGTAATTCAGGTAATTGTAGCAAGACTTCGCTGATTTCCCGATCTAATGGGTAGCGAATATTGTGGCCGCTGACCTTATGCAGAGCCAGCGCCGTGGTGCGGCCAATGGCAAAATAGCCGGGAGCCAGCGGCCAGCGCAGGGCCTGCTGCTGCAGGCGAGCGTGGGCAAACTCCACGGCGTGCTGCGAAAGGGCGAACAATAAATCGCCCGCGGAGAGGGCCGCCAGCCGGTCGCTGAGCGTGTGCAGCTCGCGGCCGGGCGTAAATTCAATGAGCGGAAAGCTCCAGGCCACGTGTCCCAGCCCGCGCAGGCGGCTGACCAGCTCTTCGCCTTGCGGCAGCGGACGGGTGACCAGGATACTCATCGTGGCGCGTCTCCGGCATAAACGGCGGTCAGGATCTCCCGGGCGCCATTATCCAGCAGCTCTTCCGCCAGAGAGACGCCAAGGCGCTCGGCGTCTTCCGGGCGTCCGCGGCGCTCGCCGTGAACCATCTGCGAACCGTCCGGCGCGCCGACCAGCGCGCGTAGCCACAGCTCGCCGTCAATAAGCTCGGCGTAGCTGCCGATCGGCACCTGACAGCCGCCCTCAAGACGGGTATTCATTGCCCGCTCGGCGCGAACACGTATTGCCGTTGGCGCATGGTTCAGCGGCGCCAGCAGAGCTTGCGTCCATTCGTCGTCAAGCCGACACTCAATGCCGACTGCGCCCTGGCCGACGGCGGGCAGCGACTGTTCAGGGCTTAACGGTTGGCGAATTCGCGCTTCGAGCCCCAGGCGTAGCAGCCCCGCAGCGGCGAGAATAATTGCGTCATACTCACCGCTATCAAGTTTACCCAGCCGGGTACCGACGTTGCCGCGCAGGGAGCGAATCTGCAGATCCGGGCGCTGTGCGGCCAGCTGACACTGGCGGCGTAAACTTGATGTGCCAACAATGCTGCCCTGAGGCAGCGCGTCAATGGAAGCATAGTGATTTGAGACAAAAGCGTCGCGAGGATCTTCGCGTTCACAAATGGTTACCAGTCCCAGACCCTCGGGAAACTCGACGGGAACATCCTTCATGGAATGCACGGCGATATCGGCGCGCCCTTCCATAATGGCAAGCTCTAACTCTTTGACAAACAGGCCCTTGCCACCCACTTTTGCGAGGGGTGTATCAAGGAGCACGTCGCCGCGTGTGACCATTGGCACCAGTTCAACCTTGAGCTCCGGATGGCAGGACTCAAGGCGCTCTTTCACATAATGCGCCTGCCATAGCGCAAGTGGGCTTTGCCGTGTGGCAATTTTCAAAACTTTGTCTAACATGCTTGTTACCGTCATTGTCGACCACAAACCATCCTAACATTGTTGTCTTATGGATGTTAGTTTTGTGGGTCAGGGCCTTGGCGATCTCTTTATTGGCCTTTTATGCGCATACCGGTTGCCGAACCGTAGAGAGGAATTTACACGCACTAAACGGTGCTACACTTGTATGTAGCGCATCTTTCTTTACGGTCAATCAGCAAGGTGTTAGATTGATCACGTTTTAAACCATTTGTCCGTCAGCAGTTCATCACAACCACACCGACGACGAATGGTGACGGTTTTTGTTGAAATACTGAAACCCGGTACTGGCTATGGTACGGCGGGTTTTTGAACATCAGGCGATATGTCTTGTACCTCTATATTGAGACGCTGAAACAGAGACTGGATGCCATCAACCAACTGCGCGTAGATCGCGCGCTTGCTGCTATGGGGCCCGCTTTCCAGCAGGTTTACAGTCTACTGCCGACATTACTACATTATCATCACCCGTTGATGCCGGGTTACCTTGACGGTAACGTTCCCCGAGGCATTTGCCTTTACACGCCTGATGAAACCCAACGCCACTACCTTGACGAGCTTGAGCTGCACCGCGGAATGCTGACGCAGGAGCCGCCGAAAGGCGAGCTGCCGATCACTGGCCTTTACTCCATGGGCAGCACCTCATCCGTCGGCCAAAGCTGCTCTTCCGACCTTGATATATGGGTATGCCACCAGGCCTGGCTCGATACCGATGAGCGCCAGCTGCTGCAGCGTAAATGCAGCCTGCTGGAGAGCTGGGCGGCGTCGCTGGGCGTGGAAGTCAGCTTCTTCCTGATCGATGAAAACCGCTTCCGCCATAACGAAAGCGGTAGCCTGGGCGGTGAAGACTGCGGCTCAACGCAGCATATCCTGCTGCTGGACGAATTCTATCGTACCGCCGTGCGCCTTGCCGGTAAGCGTATTCTGTGGAATATGGTGCCGTGCGACGAAGAAGAGCACTATGACGACTATGTCATGAGCCTCTACGCGCAGGGCGTGCTGACGCCGAACGAATGGCTGGATCTCGGCGGCCTGAGCTCGCTGTCGGCGGAAGAGTATTTCGGCGCCAGCCTGTGGCAGCTGTATAAAAGCATTGATTCGCCTTATAAGGCGGTGCTGAAAACGCTGCTGCTGGAAGCCTATTCCTGGGAATATCCAAATAACCGCCTGCTGGCGAAAGATATTAAACAGCGCCTGCACGACGGCGAGATCGTTTCGTTCGGTCTCGATCCTTACTGCATGATGCTGGAACGCGTCACGATCTACCTGCAGGCCATCGGGGACGATACGCGTCTCGACCTGGTACGCCGCTGTTTCTACCTCAAAGTGTGCGAAAAGCTGAGCCGCGAGCGCGCCTGCGTAGGCTGGCGTCGTGAGGTGGTGAGCCACCTGGTGAAAGAGTGGGGCTGGGATGAAAAGCGTCTGGCGATGCTGGACAACCGGGCCAACTGGAAGATCGACGAAGTACGTAAAGCGCACAACGAACTGCTTGATGCGATGATGCAGAGCTACCGCAACCTGATTCGTTTTGCGCGTCGCAACAACCTGAGCGTTTCCGCCAGCCCGCAGGATATTGGCGTGCTGACCCGTAAGCTGTATGCGGCGTTTGAAGCGCTGCCGGGGAAAGTAACCCTGGTTAACCCGCAGATATCGCCGGATCTGTCCGAACCAAATCTGACCTTTATCCACGTGCCGCCGGGCCGTGCTAACCGCACCGGCTGGTACGTCTATAATCGCGCGCCGGATATGGAATCGATCGTTAGCCATCAGCCGCTGGAATATAACCGCTATCTTAACAAGCTGGTGGCATGGGCGTGGTTTAACGGCCTGCTGACGTCGCGTACCCGGCTGTTTATTAAGGGTAACGGCATTGTCGACCTGGCGAAGCTGCAGGAGATGGTGGCCGATGTTGCCCACCACTTCCCTTTACGCCTGCCTTCACCCACGCCGAAAGCGCTGTATAGCCCCTGCGAAATCCGCCATCTGGCGATTATCGTTAACCTTGAATACGATCCGACCGCAGCGTTCCGCAATCAGGTGGTGCATTTTGACTTCCGCAAGCTGGACGTATTTAGCTTTGGCGAAGAGCAGAAGTGCCTGATAGGCAGCGTGGACCTGCTGTATCGTAACTCGTGGAACGAAGTGCGAACCCTGCACTTTAACGGCGAGCAGGCGATGATCGAAGCGCTGAAGACCATTCTGGGTAAAATGCACCAGGACGCCGCGCCGCCGGATAGCGTTGAAGTGTTCTGCTATAGCCAGCATCTGCGCGGACTTATCCGCACCCGCGTGCAGCAGCTGGTCTCCGAGTGCATTGAGCTACGCCTTTCCAGCACCCGTCAGGATACCGGCCGCTTCAAGGCGCTGCGCGTGTCCGGACAGACGTGGGGCCTGTTCTTCGAGCGTCTTAACGTCTCGGTGCAGAAGCTGGAAAATGCCATCGAATTCTATGGCGCCATCTCGCACAACAAGCTGCACGGCCTGTCGGTTCAGGTGGAAACCAACCACGTTAAGCTGCCGCAGGTGGTCGATGGTTTTGCCAGCGAAGGGATTATTCAGTTCTTCTTTGAAGATGCGGATAACGACAGCGGGTTTAATATCTATATTCTCGATGAGAGCAATCGCGCCGAGGTTTACCATCACTGTGAAGGCAGTAAAGAGGAGCTGGTGCGCGACGTTAGCCGCTTCTACTCGTCATCGCACGACCGGTTCACCTACGGTTCCAGCTTTATCAACTTCAACCTGCCGCAGTTCTACCAGATCGTTGACGTTGACGGCCGGCCTCAGGTCATTCCCTTCCGTAGCCAGGCAATCGGCGCCGTGACGGCACCGATGAATCAGGATGCCGCGGTGTCGCCGATGCTCCAGCAGCACTACTCCTGATATCGCGCAGTATTCCCCGGCTGCGCGAGGCGTACCGGGGCTACCGATGAGCGCAGTCGGCTTTAACGGAAACTCACCGCTTCGCCTGCCTGCTGGGTTGCCGCCTGCTCCAGCAGATCCCAGAAGGCTTCGCCGCTGCGATCGCAAATCCACTCATCGCCTTTCAGGTCAAAATGGTAGCCGCCCTGTTTGGTCGCCAGCCAGACCTGATGCAGCGGTTCCTGACGGTTAATGATGATTTTGCTGCCGTTTTCAAAGCTAATGGTCAGCACGCCGCCGTTAATCTCACAATCGATATCGCTATCGCCGTCCCACTCGTCCAGGCGCTCTTCGATAGTCATCCACAGGCTGTCAGCCAGGCGATGGAATTCACTGTCATTCATGGTTCTACCCTGCTTTTTTGAAGATGGCGGCAGTATAGCGCGAAACAAAAGCGCGCGCAGTCGGATGCTAAACGCTTGCTTTTACGTCTTCTCCTGCGATGATAGAAAGCAGAAAGAATGACTCACGGGCAACTATCAATGAAAAACCTTTTTCCTACGCTTGCCGTTCTGCTGGCGATCTTCAGCCTCACCGGCTGTGGTCTGAAGGGGCCGCTGTATTTCCCACCGGCGGATAAAACGGCGCCGCCGCCGACCAAACCGGTCGATAGCGGTATCCAGAGCGCAACGCCGGATCGTAACGATCGCGGCGATAGCGGTGGCCCGACCCAGGTAGACTACTGACGATACTCCCGGGGATGCACGGCTTGCCGTCTTCCTGAAACGCAAATTAGTTAGAGTACAGATGATGCAGTTTTCTAAAATGCATGGCCTGGGTAACGACTTTATGGTCGTTGACGCGGTAACACAGAATGTTTTTTTCTCTCCGGAGCTGATTCGCCGGCTGGCAGACAGGCATCTTGGCGTTGGCTTCGATCAGCTGCTGGTTGTCGAGCCGCCCTACGATCCGGATCTGGATTTTCATTACCGCATCTTTAACGCTGACGGCAGCGAAGTGTCGCAGTGCGGCAACGGCGCGCGCTGCTTTGCGCGGTTCGTGCGTCTGAAAGGCCTGACCAATAAACGTGATATCCGCGTCAGCACGGCGAACGGGCGTATGGTATTAAGCGTAACGGAAGACGATCTGGTGCGGGTGAATATGGGCGAGCCGAACTTCGAGCCGTCCCAGGTCCCGTTCCGCGCGAACAAAGCGGAAAAGACCTATATTATGCGCGCCGCTGAACAGACAGTATTGTGCGGCGTGGTCTCAATGGGGAACCCGCACTGCGTCATTCAGGTCGATGATGTGGAAACCGCGGCGGTGGAAACGCTTGGCCCGGTGATGGAAAGCCACGAACGCTTCCCGGAACGCGCGAACATCGGTTTTATGCAGATAGTCGAGCGTCATCGCATTCGCCTGCGCGTCTATGAACGCGGCGCAGGCGAGACTCAGGCCTGCGGCAGCGGCGCCTGCGCGGCGGTCGCGGTTGGCATCCAACAGGGACTGCTGGCCGAGGAAGTGCGCGTGGAATTACCAGGCGGGCGTCTTGATATCGCCTGGAAAGGCCCGGGTCAACCGTTGTTTATGACTGGCCCGGCGGCACACGTCTACGACGGATTTATTCATCTATGAAACAAGTCGGGGAAGAACAGCAGGATACGATCGGCGCGCTGGATGACCGCGCGGTGGTGGACTATCTGTTGCAACATCCTGAATTCTTTATTCGTAATGCTGCTCTTGTGGAGCACATGCAGGTTCCTCACCCGGTTCGGGGCTCCGTTTCGCTGGTAGAGTGGCACATGGCCCGCGCGCGTAATCATATCAACGTGCTGGAAGAGAACATGACGCTGCTGATGGAGCAGGCGACGGCCAACGAAAGCCTGTTCCAGCGGCTCTTTCATCTGCAGACGCGGCTGGCGGCGGCAGACAGCCTCGATGAGATGCTCAATCGCTTTCATCGCTGGGCCCGCGAGCTGGGCCTGGCCGGAGCGACGGTGCGTCTGTTCCCCGATAGCTGGCGGCTCGGCGCGCCCTCAAAGTTCACCCACCTGGCGTTGACCCGACAGGCCTTTGAACCCGTGCGTATTCAGCGTCTCAGGCAAGAGCGCCACTACCTCGGTCCGCTGAACGGGCCGGAGCTGCTGGTGGTGCTGCCGGAAGCGAAAGCCATCGGTTCGGTGGCGATGTCGCTGCTGGGCGGCGATGATGCGCCCGGCGTTATGCTGTTCAGCAGCCGCGATGCGCAGCACTATCAGCAGGGACAGGGCACGCAGCTGCTGCAGGAAATAGCCCAGATGCTGCCAGGACTGCTGGAGCGCTGGGTTGAACGCGCATGACCGACTCTCCTCTGTTTGCCTCCGTCGCCCGTTTCCTGCGCTATCTTGGCGTGGAGCGTCAGCTTAGCCCGATTACGCTGCTTAACTACCGACGCCAGCTTGATGCGCTGATCGCGCTTGCTGAAAGCGCTGGCTTAAAAAGCTGGCAGCAGTGCGATGCGGCCCAGGTGCGCGGCCTGGCGGTGCGGAGTCGAAAACAGGGATTGGGTCCGGCAAGCCTGGCGCTGCGCCTTTCCGCGTTGCGCAGCTTTTTTGACTGGCTGGTGGCGCAGGGCGAGCTTACCGCGAACCCGGCAAAGGGGATTTCGGCGCCTAAAATACCGCGCCATTTACCGAAAAATATCGACGTTGATGACGTGAACCGACTGCTGGATATCGATCTGAACGATCCGCTGGCGGTACGCGACCGGGCGATGCTGGAAGTGATGTACGGCGCGGGTCTGCGTCTTTCTGAGCTGGTGAATCTCGACATTAAGCACCTCGACCTGGAGTCGGGAGAAGTGTGGGTGATGGGGAAAGGCAGTAAAGAGCGCCGGCTGCCGATTGGCCGCAGCGCGGTGGCGTGGATTGAACACTGGCTTGATTTGCGCGGGCTGTTCGGCACCGATGACGACGCGCTGTTTTTGTCGAAGCTCGGCAAACGCATCTCCGCGCGTAATGTTCAAAAACGTTTTGCCGAATGGGGAATTAAGCAGGGATTGAACAGCCACGTTCATCCGCACAAGCTGCGCCACTCCTTTGCCACGCATATGCTGGAATCGAGCGGCGATCTGCGCGGCGTGCAGGAGCTGCTGGGCCATGCCAACCTCTCCACCACTCAAATTTATACCCATCTTGACTTTCAACACCTTGCCTCGGTGTACGATGCGGCGCATCCGCGCGCCAAACGGGGGAAATAATGCGCTTTTACCGACCTCTGGGCCAGATTTCAGCACTGACGTTTGACCTGGACGATACCCTTTATGACAACCGCCCGGTCATCGACCGGACGCTGCACGAGTCGCTGGCCTTCGTGCGCAGCTACCATCCTTCGCTGAGCGAGTTCGATGCCCACCATCTGCAGCAGCTGCGCCAGACGCTGCTGCAGACCGAACCGGATATTTACCACGACGTGACCGAATGGCGACGCCGGGCCCTGGTGCTGGGAATGATGAACGCCGGACTCTCTGCGGCGCAGGCCGAATCCGGCGCCGATGCGGCGATGGCAAACTTTGCCCACTGGCGCAGCCTGATTGACGTACCGCAGGAAACCCACGATACCCTGGCCGCGCTGGCGGAAAAATGGCCGCTGGTGGCGGTGACTAACGGCAATGCGCAGCCGGAACTGTTCGGCCTGAGCGACTATTTCCGCTTTGTGCTGCGCGCCGGGCCGGATGGTCGTTCTAAGCCGTTCGCCGATATGTATCATCTGGCGGCGGAACGGCTGGCGCTGCCGCTGGGCCGGATACTGCACGTAGGCGATGACCTGACGACCGACGTGGCGGGCTCCATCCGCTGCGGCATGCAGGCCTGCTGGATTAAGCCGCAGGGCGCCGACCTGATGCACACCACCGACAGCCGGCTGCTGCCGCACATTGAAATTTCGCGGTTGGCATCTCTGACCTCGCTGATATAATCACCATTAGTTCTGTATATATTAACAGTATGCCCGGTCGGCGAAGCGCTGCCGGGCGGCTCATTTCCGGCGGTGCCAATGGACGTTTCTTACCTGCTCGACAGCCTTAATGATAAACAGCGTGAAGCCGTCGCGGCCTCGCGTACCAATATGCTGGTTCTGGCTGGAGCTGGCAGCGGTAAGACCCGCGTACTGGTGCATCGCATTGCCTGGCTGATAAGCGTAGAAAACTGTTCGCCGTTCTCCATTATGGCGGTGACCTTTACCAATAAAGCGGCGGCGGAAATGCGCCATCGTATCGGCCAGCTGATGGGCACTACCCAGGGCGGCATGTGGGTAGGAACCTTCCACGGCCTGGCGCACCGTCTGCTGCGCGCCCACCATCTTGATGCCAACCTGCCGCAGGATTTCCAGATCCTCGATAGCGAAGATCAGCTTCGCCTGCTGAAGCGTCTGATCAAAGCGATGAACCTCGATGAGAAGCAGTGGCCGCCGCGTCAGGCGATGTGGTACATCAACAGTCAAAAAGATGAGGGGCTGCGCCCGCATCATATCCAGAGCTACGGTAATCCGGTGGAGCAGACCTGGCAGAAGGTGTATCAGGCCTACCAGGAAGCCTGCGATCGCGCTGGGCTGGTGGATTTTGCCGAACTGCTGCTGCGCGCGCACGAGCTGTGGCTCAACAAGCCGCATATTCTTCAGCACTACCGCGAACGCTTTACCAATATCCTCGTCGACGAATTCCAGGATACCAACAATATTCAGTATGCCTGGGTCCGCCTGCTGGCGGGCGATAGCGGCAAGGTGATGATCGTCGGCGATGATGACCAGTCGATCTACGGCTGGCGCGGCGCGCAGGTTGAGAATATCCAGCGCTTCCTGACCGATTTCCCCGGCGCGCAGACCATTCGCCTGGAGCAGAACTACCGCTCAACCAACAATATCCTCAGCGCCGCCAACGCCCTGATTGAAAATAACAGCGGGCGTCTGGGGAAAAAGCTGTGGACCGACGGCGCCGACGGCGAGCCGATCTCTCTGTACTGCGCCTTTAACGATCTCGACGAAGCGCGTTTCGTGGTTAACCGGATTAAAACCTGGCAGGAAAACGGCGGGGCGCTGGAGCAGTGCGCCATCCTCTACCGCAGCAACGCCCAGTCGCGCGTGATGGAAGAGGCGCTGCTGCAGGCCAGCATGCCGTACCGTATCTATGGCGGCATGCGCTTCTTCGAACGCCAGGAGATTAAAGACGCGCTCTCTTACCTGCGCCTGATTGCCAATCGCAACGATGACGCGGCGTTTGAGCGCGTGGTCAATACGCCGACCCGCGGCATCGGCGATCGCACCCTGGACGTGGTTCGTCAAACGTCGCGCGATCGCCAGCTGACGCTATGGCAGGCGTGCCGCGAGCTGCTGAAAGATAAAGCCCTCGCGGGTCGTGCCGCCAGCGCCCTGCAGCGCTTTATGGAGCTGATTGACGCTCTGGCGCAGGAAACGGCGGATATGCCGCTGCATGTCCAGACCGATCGGGTGATTAAAGATTCCGGCCTGCGCATGATGTACGAGCAGGAGAAGGGCGAAAAAGGCCAAACGCGTATCGAGAACTTAGAAGAGCTGGTTACGGCAACGCGCCAGTTCAGCTACAACGATGAAGATGAGGATTTAATGCCGCTGCAGGCGTTCCTTTCTCATGCCGCGCTGGAGGCGGGCGAAGGGCAGGCGGATACCTGGCAGGATGCGGTCCAGCTGATGACCCTGCACTCGGCGAAAGGCCTGGAATTCCCGCAGGTGTTTATCGTCGGCGTGGAGGAGGGGATGTTCCCGAGCCAGATGGCGCTCGACGAGGGCGGGCGCCTGGAAGAAGAGCGCCGCCTTGCCTACGTTGGCGTGACCCGTGCGATGCAGAAGCTCACGATGACCTACGCCGAAACCCGTCGCCTGTACGGCAAAGAGGTTTACCATCGTCCGTCGCGCTTCATCGGCGAGCTGCCGGAAGCGTGCGTGGAAGAGGTGCGCCTGCGCGCAACGGTGAGCCGTCCGGTTAGCCATCAGCGAATGGGGACGCCGATGGCGGAAAACGATACCGGCTACAAATTGGGCCAGCGCGTGCGCCATCCGAAGTTCGGCGAAGGCACCATCGTCAATCTGGAAGGCAGCGGCGAGCATAGCCGCCTGCAGGTGGCTTTCCAGGGGCAGGGCATCAAATGGCTGGTGGCGGCCTATGCGCGGCTGGAAACAGTGTAACAGTAAGAAAAGTATCGTTTTTTTGTAATAATCTGCTAGCCTTATATGCTAAAGGGCAGGATTTGCTCTTTAGCGTTCCGTTGCGTGTTGACGCCGTTTTTGCGCTGGCGTAACATGCGCGCACGATTACGCTAAGAGGACATTCGCCTTGGACACACCCAGTAGATGCTGGCTCAACTTCCTGTCCGTCAGGAACAACTCCTAAGGCTATCCTCTTATGCTGATAGCCTTAGCGGTTGTCAGCGACCCGTCATACCCGTCGCTCTGAGTCAGGCTTAATGGTCTGAAACCCCTTTTGTTTCTGTGTGCCCACCGAACTGTCCGATAATTTTTTTGCATTGGGAGTCCCGGTCATGCTGAGCGCATTTCAACTGGAAAATAATCGTCTGACGCGCCTCGAAGCCGACGAGATCAAGCACCTTGCCAGCTCGGTGTGGGTCGATTTGGTCGAGCCTGACGATGAAGAACGTAGCCGCGTGCAGACGGAACTGGGCCAGAACCTGGCAACCCGTCCGGAGCTGGAAGATATCGAAGCGTCGGCACGTTTCTTCGAAGATGAAGACGGTTTACACATTCACTCATTTTTCTTCTTTGAAGATGCAGAGGATCACGCCGGCAACTCCACGGTGGCGTTTACCATCCGCGAAGGGCGCCTTTTTACCCTGCGTGAGCGTGAGTTGCCTGCATTTCGTCTGTACCGCATGCGCGTTCGCAACCAGTCAATGGTTGATGGTAATGCCTATGAGCTGTTGCTCGATCTGTTCGAAACAAAAATCGAGCAGCTGGCGGATGAAATTGAAAATATCTACAGCGACCTGGAAAAGCTGAGCCGGGTGATTATGGAAGGTCGGCAGGGCGACGAGTACGATGACGCGCTCTCTACCCTGGCGGAACAGGAAGATATCGGCTGGAAGGTGCGCCTGTGCCTGATGGATACCCAGCGGGCGCTGAACTTCCTCGTGCGTAAGGCGCGTTTGCCGGCGGGCCAGCTGGAGCAGGCGCGCGAGATCCTGCGAGATATCGAATCCCTGTTGCCGCATAACGAATCGCTATTCCAGAAGGTGAACTTCCTGATGCAGGCGGCGATGGGCTTTATCAACATCGAGCAGAACCGCATCATCAAAATCTTCTCGGTGGTATCCGTGGTCTTCCTGCCGCCAACGCTGGTGGCGTCGAGCTACGGGATGAACTTTGAGTTTATGCCTGAGCTGCACTGGAGCTTTGGCTATCCGGGGGCGATTGTCTTTATGATGCTTGCCGGGCTGGCGCCATACCTCTACTTTAAGCGAAAAAACTGGCTTTAAAACAATATATTATATCAAAACCGGCTCTCTCCTGGGGTAGCCGGTTTTTTTTTGCCTTTATGTCGGTCATCAGCGGTGGACACCGGAAATATTCTTTTATTATCGCGGCCAACTTAATTCTCTTCGCACCAAAAGTGTGGGCCGTGTATCACAAAAAGGGGGCAGGATAATTGTTAACATCGCAATATTCCCGCTAAAAAAAGGTGAAATTTCATAATGAAAAGTATCTTTACACTAACCTTCCTGGCCCTTGCCTGCCTCTCTGTAAATGCACAAGCTGTTGAAAAACTTGCTGGTAATGAAATCCTTGCGGTTCAAAAAGGCGGCGTTGCGGATAAAGTCTATGCCGAGAATTATCCTCAGTTGAAGATTGCGACCTATAACATCGGCAAGAATGAAGCTTCCGATAACGTGGCGGATTTTACTGCACTCAATTTAGCGATTAAGAACATTGGCGCCGATATTATTGCGGTTCCGGAAGTCGATAATAAAACCGCCAGAAGCCAAAAAATCGATCAGCTAAAAACCATCGCGGACGCTAACGGCTATCGCTATGCCTTCGGCAAAGCGCTGGAGTTCGACGGCGGAGAGTACGGTGTCGGTATTCTGTCTAAATATAAAATTGAGCACACTCAGGTGATTAAGCTGCCGTCAGGGGATGCCGAGCAGCGAATTGCGCTGCTGGCGCAAATCGCCGTTCCCGGCTTTGACAGCCCGGTGCTGGTGATGGTTACCCATCTCGACTGGCAAAAAGATCCGACGATGCGCGTTGAGCAGGTTCGCCATCTTCTGGACGTGAGCATCGGCGATGCCCCGTCGGACTTCAAAGATATCGCCTCATCAATCAAAATTCTCGCGGGTGATTTTAACTCCACGCACGATGAGCAGCCGTTAAAAGAGGTAGGTTATTTCTTTAACCCCGTGGCGAAGCAGGGGACGGATTACCGCACCTGGCCTGCGGTTAACCCGGCAATAGATATTGATCATATTTTCACCTTCAAAGGGCAAAAATGGAATGTGAAAAAAATCGAGGTGCCGCATAACTCACCGGCCTTTAGCTGGTCATCCGCCAGCGATCATTTACCCCTGATTGCCGAGCTGGAGCTTACCGAGCAGTAAGATCACGCTCCTGCCTCTGCGCACGAGAGGCAGGAGCGTGATGGCGTTATGCCCGACGCAGTCGGCGCTGGGTATACAGCGCATCGACGATAAACACCGCCAGCGCCACCCAGATAAAGGCGAAGGTCACCATCTTATCTGCCCCCGGCACTTCCCCGTAAAACAGCACCGCCAGCAGGAACATCAGCGTCGGGCCAATATACTGGAAAAAGCCCAGCGTGGAGAGACGCAGGCGGGTGGCCGCACCGGTAAAGCACAGCAGCGGGATGGTGGTAACGACGCCGGCGGCCATCAGCAGCAGGTTCAGCGACCACGGGTTTTGTCCCATATGGCTGGTGGGGCTATCGGCAATACCGAACAGGTAAAGGGCGGCAACCGGCAAGAGCCACAGGGTTTCAAACAGCATCCCGGTTTGGGCATCAACGGCAATCTTCTTGCGCACCAGCCCGTAGAAGGCAAAGCTAAACGCCAGCCCGAGGCCAATGATCGGCAGCGAGCCAAAGGTCCATAGCTGCACCAGCACCCCGCAGAGGGCCAGCAGCACCGCCAGCCACTGCATGCGGCGAAAACGCTCGCCGAGGAAAATCATCCCCAGCACAATATTGACCAGCGGGTTAATAAAGTAGCCCAGGCTGGCCTCCAGCATATGGTGGTTATTCACCGACCAAATGAAGAGCAGCCAGTTGCCGCCGATCAGCACCGCCGACAGCGCCAGCAGGAGCACTTTTTTCGGCGTATGCAGCAGTTTTTTAACCTGCGACCACTGGCGGCTAAGGCTAATAAGCGCCAGCATAAAGAAGAAGGACCAGATCACGCGGTGAGTCAGAATTTCATCAGCGGGAACGTAGTAGATAAGCTTGAAATATGCGGGTGCAATACCCCAGATAAAATAGGCGGCAAGAGCCAGAATAACGCCAAGCCGCGTTTGTTTTGCATCCATCGGTAAAATCCGTTACGCCAAAACAGCGATGTTACTCGATTTATGCCGATCAACCCACCATATACGTCGCCGTTGCGCTGGCAATATAAACCTGATCTTCGTTATGTAATTCTACGCGGGCGACCGCCACTTTATTGCCGGCGCGCAGCAGGCTGCTGGTGGCGGTGAAGTGCTCCCCGCGGCCCGGCCGCAGATAGTCGACGCGCAGATCGATGGTGCCCATACGCGACAGACGCTGGCGCAGCTCTTCCTCGTTGATGGTGCCATGACGGGTCAGCGTGCTTCCCACGCACACCAGGCCGGCGGCAACGTCCAGCGCCGAGGCAATCACGCCGCCGTGCAGAATGCTTTGCGCCCAGTTGCCGACCATCATGGGCTGGTTTTTAAAGCTAAGCTGAGCGAACTCCTTTTCGTAACGCTCCAGCTTCAGGCCTAAGGCGCGGTTAAACGGCATATGGTTGACAAAAATTTCTCCCACCAGCTTTAGGGCGGCTTCGGAAGTGAGTTCAGACATAGCAGGCGTATCCATTCGTTAATGAGATGTTGATTTTATGCCTCAAAAATATTGATTTCCACTTTCGGAACGGATAACCGCGCAGGGAGTCGATAAACAGGTAAAATGAGCCCGGTGTAAAATAGAAATAAAAATCACTCTTTCAGGAGAACAGTAATGCGTATCTCTTTGGCCTGGCTGCTGGCGCTGGTTGCGCTTCCGGCCGGCGTTTTGGCACAGGACGTTCCGGTTAATCATCAGGTTCACGATACCCCGCCGGTGCGCGGCAGCATTATCGCTAACCTGCTGCAGGATCATGATAATCCGTTCTTGCTTTATCCCTATGAGAGCAACTATTTGCTCTATACGTGGAGCAGCGATATCAACAAGGAAGCGATCTCCAGCTACGACTGGGCCGAAAATGCCCGCAAGGATGAGGTGAAATTCCAGCTCAGCCTGGCCTTCCCGCTGTGGCGGGGGATCCTCGGTGATAATTCGCTGCTCGGCGCTTCCTATACGCAGAAATCCTGGTGGCAGCTCTCAAACAGCAAGGAGTCCGCGCCGTTTCGCGAAACGAACTATGAACCGCAGCTTTTCCTCGGCTTTGCGACGGATTATCGGCTCGCCGGCTGGACGCTGCGCGATATTGAGGTAGGCTATAACCATGACTCCAACGGCCGCTCCGATCCCACCTCCCGCAGCTGGAATCGCCTGTATACCCGCCTGATGGCGCAAAACGGCAACTGGCTGGTGGAAGTGAAGCCCTGGTACGTTATCGGCAGCACCGATGATAATCCGGACATTACCAAATATATGGGCTATTACCGGCTGAAAGTCGGCTATCAGCTAGGCGATGCCATACTCAGCGCGCAGGGGCAATATAACTGGAATACCGGCTACGGCGGCGCAGAGGTTGGCGTCAGCTATCCGATAACCCGTCACGTGCGTTTTTATACTCAGGTCTACAGCGGCTATGGCGAGTCGCTTATCGACTATAACTTTAACCAGACGCGCGTCGGCGTCGGCGTGACGCTCAACGATCTGTTTTAATCGTTGCACTCTGGCTCACGGGCGCTGAAAATAGCGCCTGTTTTTCTTTTCAGGCAGACGGGGTCAATGTGGCACAGGCGGAAGTATTGAATCAAACATTGCTGGCAAAGCAGGTTTTACAGGAAACCTTCGGCTACCAGCAGTTCCGCCCGGGTCAGGAAACCATTATCGACACCGCGCTGGAAGGGCGTGATTGCCTGGTGGTTATGCCAACCGGCGGCGGTAAATCGCTGTGTTATCAGGTACCGGCTCTGGTACTTGATGGCCTGACGGTGGTGGTGTCCCCGCTGATCTCGCTGATGAAAGATCAGGTCGATCAGCTGCTGGCGAACGGCGTATCGGCGGCCTGCCTGAACTCAACGCAGAGCCGTGAGCAGCAGCAGGAGGTGATGGCCGGCTGCCGCAGCGGACAGATTCGCCTGCTCTATATCGCTCCTGAACGCCTGATGCTGGATAATTTCCTCGAGCATCTTAGCCACTGGAATTTGTCGATGCTGGCGGTGGATGAGGCGCACTGTATTTCCCAGTGGGGGCATGATTTCCGTCCGGAATACGCCGCGCTGGGGCAGCTGCGTCAGCGGATGCCGCAAATCCCGTTTATGGCGCTGACCGCCACCGCCGATGACACCACCCGTCGCGATATTGTTCGCCTGCTGGGTCTGAACGACCCGCTGATTCAGGTCAGCAGCTTCGATCGCCCCAACATCCGCTATATGCTGATGGAAAAGTTTAAGCCCCTGGATCAGCTGATGCGCTATGTGCAGGACCAGCGGGGCAAGTCGGGCATTATTTACTGTAACAGCCGTTCGAAAGTCGAGGATACCGCCGCTCGTCTGCAAAGCCGCGGCGTCAGCGCGGCGGCTTACCATGCCGGGCTGGAGCATGAGGTCCGTGCCGATGTGCAGGAGAAGTTCCAGCGCGATGATTTACAAATCGTGGTGGCGACGGTGGCCTTCGGGATGGGCATCAATAAGCCGAACGTCCGTTTTGTGGTGCACTTTGATATTCCCCGCAATATTGAATCCTACTATCAGGAAACCGGCCGCGCCGGGCGTGACGGTCTGCCCGCGGAGGCGATGCTGTTTTACGATCCGGCCGATATGGCGTGGCTGCGCCGCTGCCTTGAAGAAAAGCCCGCCGGGCCGCTACTGGATATTGAACGCCATAAGCTGAACGCCATGGGCGCTTTTGCCGAGGCGCAGACCTGTCGCCGCCTGGTGCTGCTGAACTATTTTGGCGAAGGGCGTCAGGAGCCGTGCGGCAACTGCGATATCTGCCTTGACCCGCCGAAGCAGTACGATGCCTTAATGGATGCGCGTAAGGCGCTGTCGACGATCTATCGCGTCAACCAGCGGTTCGGGATGGGCTACGTGGTGGAGGTTCTGCGCGGCGCCAATAACCAGCGTATTCGCGATATGGCCCACGATAAGCTGCCGGTTTACGGTATTGGTCGCGATCAGAGCCACGAGCACTGGGTGAGCGTGATTCGCCAGCTGATCCACCTCGGGCTGGTGACGCAGAATATCGCCCAGCACTCGGCGCTGCAGCTCACCGAAGCCGCTCGCCCGGTACTGCGCGGCGAAGTTCCGCTACAGCTGGCGGTGCCGCGGATCGTGGCGCTGAAGCCAAAAGCGATGCAAAAATCATTCGGCGGCAACTACGATCGCAAGCTGTTTGCCAAGCTGCGCAAGCTGCGTAAAGCCATTGCCGACGAAGAGAATATCCCGCCCTACGTCGTGTTTAACGATGCGACGCTGATCGAAATGGCCGAGCAATCGCCGATTACCGCCGGCGAGATGCTCAGCGTCAACGGCGTCGGTACGCGCAAGCTGGAGCGCTTCGGCAAAGAGTTTATGGCGCTGATCCGCGCGCATATTGATGGTGAAGAGGAGTAGTCAGGCGGGCGAAAAGGTGTCAGGATATCCTCTTCATCCTTCAAGCTGCTCTGCGTTGACTGCGCTCACTCACCCTCGTCGCCGGCTGTTTTCCGCGCCTGGGAATGTCCTCATTTGTCACCTTGACGCATCTTGATCACTCAATTCCAGTGGGTTAACTATGCTGATGCTTTTCCTTACCGTCGCGCTGGTACACATCATCGCGCTGATGAGTCCGGGCCCGGACTTTTTCTTCGTTTCGCAAACCGCCGTCAGCCGCTCGCGCAAAGAGGCGATGATGGGCGTACTCGGGATCACCTGCGGGGTGATGGTTTGGGCGGGAGTGGCGCTGCTCGGCCTGCACCTGATCATTGAAAAAATGGCCTGGCTGCACACCATTATTATGGTCGGCGGCGGGCTCTATCTGTGCTGGATGGGCTATCAAATGCTGCGCGGGGCGCTGAAAAAAAGCGAGGCGCCCGCCGCGGAGCCGCAGGTTGAACTGGCCCGCAGCGGCCGTAGCTTCCTCAAAGGGCTGCTCACCAACCTGGCTAACCCGAAAGCGATTATCTACTTCGGCTCCGTTTTCTCGCTGTTTGTTGGCGATGACGTAGGCGCAGGGGAGCGTTGTGGTATTTTCCTGCTGATCGTCCTGGAAACGCTGGCGTGGTTTGCGGTGGTTGCCAGCCTGTTTGCCCTGCCGGCTATGCGCCGTGGCTACCAGCGCATGGCGAAGTGGATTGACGGCGTCGCCGGCGCGCTGTTCACCGGATTCGGCATTCATCTGATTATTTCACGTTAAGCCCGAACGACCCGGCAGGCGGCGCCTGGCCGGGTTATTCACCTCAGGCGTGGCGCGCTGAAGCCAGCAGCGCGCCAACCAGCATAAACAGCGATCCAAAGATCTTGTTCAACGCCGTCATCTGCTTTGGCCCCTTAATCCATACCGCAATGCGCTGCGCCAGCGTGGCATAGCCAATCATCACGATGATATCGACCACAATGGTGGTGACTCCCAGTACCAGATACTGCATCACCTGGGGCTGATGCGGCACGATAAACTGCGGGAACAGGGCGGCCAGGAACACAATGCTCTTCGGGTTGGTCAGATTAACGAAAACCGCCCGCTGGTATAATTTCCCCTGGGTTTGCGCTTTGGCGAGGGTCGTCAAATTGATTGCCCCCGCGGCTCGCCACTGCTGAATGCCCAGCCAGATAAGATAAGCCGCGCCCGCCCATTTCAGCACTTCAAAGGCCAGCACCGAACGGGAAAACAGCGTTCCCAGACCAATACCCACCAGAACGATGTGAATCGCCAGGCCGGTCTGCAGGCCGGCAATCGAGGCCGTTGCCCCGCGGTAGCCGTGGTTGATTGAGGTGGTCATGGTATTAATCGCCCCTGAGCCCGGGGACAGGCTGAGAATAATCGATGTCAGCAGATAGGCGAACCACCACTCGAACGTCATGAGAAACTCCCTGATTGTCTGTTTTTATGCCACAATACGCTATTGTGTAAGCCTTGTGTGATACACGATAAAAAAACGATTTCTGGCGGTTAACAGGGGTGTAAACCCGATGTTTTGGCAGCAAAAGGATTGGGACACACGAGAAAACGCGTTTGCGGCTTTCACTATGGGGCCGCTGACCGATTTCTGGCGACAGCGGGAAGAAGCGGAATTTACGGGCGTGGATAGCATCCCGGTCCGCTTTGTTCGCTTCTGCGCCAAAGAACACGACCGGGTGGTGGTTATCTGCCCGGGGCGTATCGAAAGCTACGTGAAGTACGCCGAGCTGGCCTACGATCTGTTCCACAGCGGTTTTGATGTGATGATTATCGATCACCGCGGACAGGGGCGATCGGGGCGCATATTAACCGATAGCCACCGTGGTCACGTCGTCAACTTCAGCGATTATGTTGACGATCTTGCTGCGCTTTGGCAGCAGGAAGTTGCGCCAGGCCACTGGCGAAAACGCTTTATACTGGCCCACTCAATGGGCGGTGCAATCGCGACGTTATTTTTGCAACGCCACCGCCAGCACTGTGACGCCATCGCGCTGTGCGCGCCGATGTTCGGGATCGTCATGCGCCTCCCGGACTGGATGGTGCGCCATATTCTCGACTGGGCTGAGGGCTATCAGCGCATTCGTGAAGAGTACGCCATTGGCACCGGCCGCTGGCGGGCGCTGCCCTTCTCGGTTAACGTCCTGACGCATAGCCGCCAGCGCTACCGGCGCAACCTGCGTTTTTATGCGGACGAACCCCAGCTGAGGGTGGGCGGGCCAACGTATCACTGGGTGCGCGAGGGGATCCTCGCGGGCGAAGAGGCGCTGGCTGGCGTAGAAAAAGATATTACCCCCACGCTGTTGTTGCAGGCTGAAGAAGAACGCGTGGTCGACAACCGTATGCACGAGCGCTACTGCGAGCTCCGCGCTGCGGCGGGCCACCCCTGCGAAGGTAATAAGCCGCTTGTCATAGAAGGGGCATACCATGAGATCCTTTTTGAAAAGGACGCCATGCGCTCAGTCGCGCTCAATGCCATCGTCGATTTTTTCACTCGACACAATTAGAGCCTATCCCAGCAGGTGTAAATTGTTGCAGCCAGTTTGGACACCGACAGCGCGGAACAACCGCAACGTACACGTAGTACGTGAGGATTGTGAGCACTGCCCAGGTCCAAAATGGCAAATAAAATAGCCTAATGGGATAGGCTCTTAATCCGACGAAAACGCTCGTCGCCCTGCTTAGAGGTTAACATTTTTATGTACCAGGTTGTTGCGTCTGACTTAGATGGCACGCTGCTTTCCCCCGATCACTACTTAACCCCCTACGCGAAAGAGACGCTGCAGCTGCTGACCGCTCGCGGCATTAATTTTGTTTTTGCTACCGGCCGTCATTACATCGATGTCGGGCAGATTCGCGATAATCTCGGCATTAAGTCCTACATGATCACCTCCAACGGCGCGCGCGTGCACGATAGCGAGGGGAATCAGGTGTTTGCCCATAACCTCGATCGCGATATTGCCACCGATCTGTTTGAGATGATGCGTAGCGATCCGCTGGTCGTCACCAACGTTTATCGCGACGACGAGTGGTACATGAACCGCCACCGCCCGGAAGAGATGCGTTTTTTCAAAGAAGCGGTGTTTAACTACAAGCTGTACGAGGCCGGTGAGCTTGATTCTCAGGGGATCAGCAAGGTGTTTTTCACCTGCGAGGATCACCAGCATCTGCTGCCGCTGGAGCAGGCGATCAACGCGCGCTGGGGCGATCGCGTAAACGTCAGCTTCTCCACGCTGACCTGTCTGGAAGTAATGGCGGGCGGCGTATCGAAAGGTCATGCCCTCGAAGCGGTGGCCAAAATGCTGGGCTATAGCCTGAAGGATTGTATCGCCTTTGGCGACGGCATGAACGATGCAGAGATGCTATCGATGGCGGGAAAAGGCTGCATTATGCTGAATGCGCACCAGCGCCTGAAAGATCTTCACCCCGAGCTGGAGGTGATTGGCAGCAACGCCGACGATGCGGTGCCGCACTATCTGCGCAGGCTCTATCTCTCCTGATAAAGATTGACGACTGGCGGTTTATTGTTCAGTTGTCAACCAGACTCTTCGCTACAATGAGTGCTCTTCCTCCTGAGAGACATTCATTGTGGCGCTACTGATTATTACCACCATCCTGTGGGCCTTCTCCTTTAGCCTGATCGGCGAATACCTGGCGGGCAGCGTGGATAGCTACTTTTCGGTGCTGATGCGCGTTGGGCTGGCGGCGCTGGTGTTCCTGCCGTTTTTGCGCACCCGCGGGCAGTCGCCGCGTACTATCGTGCTGTATATGCTGGTAGGGGCCATGCAGCTTGGCATTATGTATCTGCTGGCGTTCCGCGCCTACCTCTACCTGACGGTATCTGAATTCCTGCTGTTTACGGTATTTACGCCGCTCTATATCACCTTGATTTATGACCTGATCAGCGGGCGCAAGCTGCGCTGGGGCTACCTGCTCAGCGCCGGGCTGGCGGTGCTGGGGGCGGCCATTATTCGCTACGATAAAGTGAGCGATCATTTCTGGACCGGGCTGCTGCTGGTTCAGCTGTCGAATATCTGTTTTGCCATCGGCATGGTGGGCTACAAACGCCTGATGGAGCTGCGGCCGATGCCCCAGCACAACGCTTTCGCGTGGTTCTATATGGGGGCGCTGCTGGTGGCGGTTGCGGCCTGGCTTATGCTGGGCAACCCGCACAGGCTGCCGACGACTACCCTCCAGTGGAGCATCCTGGTATGGCTCGGCGTGGTGGCGTCAGGGTTAGGCTACTTTATGTGGAACTACGGGGCGACGCAGGTGGATGCCGGAACGCTGGGCATCATGAATAACGTCCATGTTCCAGCCGGGCTGCTGGTTAACCTTGCCATCTGGCAGGAGCAGCCCCACTGGCCGAGCTTTATTATCGGGGCTCTGGTGATCCTGGCCTCGCTGTGGGTCCATCGCCGCTGGGTCGCTCCGCACTCCGGACAAACGGCAGATGATCGCAAGCGTGGTTCCGCGCTGAGCGAATAAACGCTTCGGTAACCGGCTGACGCTGCTCGCCATCGCGCACGGCGGCGTACAGCCGGCTCCACAGGCCGTCCCCGAGGGTTTTGGTCACCACCAGACCCTGGCGTTCAAAATTCTCCACTACCCAGTGCGGCAGCGCCGCGATGCCCATGCGTGCGGCAACCATCTGAATTAACAGCAGCGTATTATCGACGCTCTTCAGCTGTGGGCTGATGCCCGCCGGCTGCAGGAAGTGGCGCCAGATATCCAGGCGACTGCGTTGCACCGGGTAAATCAGCAGCAGCTCTGCGGCCAGGTCTTCCGGCACAATCCGCGTTTTCAAGGCCAGCGGATGATCCGGCGCCAGCACCAGGCGCACTTCAAAATCAAACATCGGCGAATAGTGCAGCCCGCTGCGCGGCAGAATATCGGAAGTCATCACCAGATCCAGCTCGCCCTGCTGCAGCGCAGGCTGCGGGTCAAAGGTTACCCCGGACTGAAAATCAACCTCAACGTGCGGCCAGCTGGCGCGGAAGCTCTCCAGCGCCGGCGTCAGCCACTGAATGCAGCTATGGCACTCAATGGCGATGCGCAGCCGGGTTTGCTGCGGCTCGTTACAGTCCTGCAGGGCGCGGGTGATTTGCGGCAGCACCTGGTTTGCTAACTGCAGCAAAATCTCCCCCTGGGCGGTGAAGCGCAAGGGCTGACTTTTACGCACAAACAGACGGAAGCCAAGGCGCTGTTCCAGATCGCTGAACTGGTGGGACAGGGCGGATTGGGTCTGGTGCAGGGCCGCCGCAGCGCCCGCCAGTGAACCGCTATTCCGCAACGCCAGCAGCGTTTTCAGGTGTTTAATTTCGATCATGAAAGTCCTTCACTTCGGCATGAATAATTTGCGCTTGAGGAATATACAGTAACCGCCAATTATGGATGTGTAAACATCTGGACGTCTAAAAAGTCCGTCGTCTTTTAAATTAATAGCGCGTTGGCTACGTTTCCCCACCCCGGTCACTGACTTATGTAACCTCCCGGGGATGAGCAGACTTACCGCCTTCTCTGAATTTAAAATCCTTAGGATTTGCACATCATGAGGCTCAAAAAATGACAATTATTAATCACACCCTCGGTTTCCCTCGCGTTGGTCTGCGCCGCGATCTGAAAAAAGCGCAAGAGAGCTACTGGGCGGGTAACGCCACCCGTGAAGAACTGCTGGCGGTGGGTCGCGAGCTGCGCGCTCGCCATTGGGATCAGCAAAAGCAGGCGGGCATCGATCTGCTGCCGGTGGGCGATTTCGCCTGGTACGACCATGTTCTGACCACCAGCCTGCTTCTGGGTAACGTGCCGGCTCGTCATCAGAACAAAGACGGCTCCGTCGATATCGATACGCTGTTCCGCATTGGCCGCGGCCGCGCGCCGACCGGCGAACCGGCGGCAGCGGCGGAAATGACCAAATGGTTTAACACCAACTATCACTACATGGTGCCGGAGTTTGTGAAAGGTCAGGCGTTCAAACTGACCTGGACCCAGCTGCTGGACGAAGTTGACGAAGCCCTGGCGCTGGGCCATAAGGTGAAGCCCGTGCTGCTTGGCCCGGTCACTTATCTGTGGTTGGGTAAAGTGAAGGGTGAGCAGTTCGATCGTCTGGATCTGCTGAACGATATTCTGCCGGTCTATCGGCAGGTGCTGGCGGAGCTGGCAAAACGCGGCGTTGAGTGGGTGCAAATTGATGAACCGGCGCTGGTGCTGGAGCTGCCGCAGGCGTGGCTGGATGCCTTCAAGCCGGCATACGATGCGCTACAGGGAGAGGTTAAGCTGCTGCTGACCACCTATTTTGAAGGGGTTAGCGCCAACCTCGATACCATCACCGCGCTGCCGGTGCAGGGTCTGCACGTTGACCTGGTTCACGGTAAAGATGATGTTGCCGAACTGAATACGCGCCTGCCGTCAGACTGGCTGCTCTCTGCGGGCCTGGTCAACGGGCGTAACGTCTGGCGTGCGGATCTCACCGAGAAATATGCGCAAATTAAAGAGATCGTCGGCAAACGTCCGCTGTGGGTGGCCTCCTCCTGCTCCCTGCTGCACAGCCCGATCGATCTGAGCGTGGAAACCCGCCTGGATGCGGAAGTGAAAAGCTGGTTTGCCTTCGCCCTGCAAAAATGTGAAGAGCTGGCGCTGCTGCGCGATGCGCTGAACAGCGGCGATACCGCCGCTCTTGAGGAGTGGAGCGCGCCGATTCAGGCCCGTCGCCACTCGACCCGCGTACACAACGCCGCGGTGGAAAAACGTCTGGCGGCCATTACCGCCCGGGACAGCCAGCGCAACAGCCCGTACGCAGAGCGTGCCCAGGCGCAGCGCGCCCGCTTTAACCTGCCATCATGGCCGACCACAACCATCGGCTCTTTCCCGCAGACCACTGAGATTCGCGGCCTGCGCCTGGACTTCAAGAAAGGTAATCTCGACGCTAACAACTACCGTACCGGCATTGCGGAACATATTAAGCAGGCGATCGTTGAGCAGGAGCGTCTAGGCCTGGACGTGCTGGTACACGGTGAAGCCGAGCGTAACGACATGGTGGAGTATTTCGGTGAGCATCTCGACGGCTTTATCTTTACGCAAAATGGCTGGGTGCAGAGCTACGGTTCGCGCTGCGTGAAGCCGCCGGTGGTTATCGGCGATGTCAGCCGCCCGGAGGCCATCACCGTTGAGTGGGCGAAATACGCGCAGTCTCTCACCGACAAACCGGTGAAAGGCATGCTGACCGGCCCGGTGACGATTCTGTGCTGGTCATTCCCGCGCGAAGACGTCAGTCGTGAAAAGATTGCTAAGCAGATTGCGCTGGCGCTGCGTGATGAGGTCGCGGATCTTGAGGCTGCGGGTATCGGCATCATTCAGATTGATGAACCGGCACTGCGTGAAGGCCTGCCCCTGAAGCGTAGCGACTGGGATGCATACCTGCAGTGGGGCGTGGAAGCCTTCCGTATCAACGCCGCCGTAGCGCAGGATGATACCCAGATCCATACCCATATGTGTTACTGCGAGTTCAACGACATCATGGATTCTATCGCGGCGCTGGACGCGGACGTGATTACCATTGAGACCTCGCGTTCCGACATGGAGCTACTGGAGTCGTTCGAGGAGTTCGAATATCCGAACGAAATCGGGCCGGGGGTGTATGACATCCACTCGCCTAACGTTCCGAGCGTAGAGTGGATTGAAGCCCTGCTGGAGAAAGCCGCTCAGCGCATCCCTGCGGAGCGTCTGTGGGTTAACCCGGACTGCGGCCTGAAAACTCGCGGCTGGCCGGAAACCCGCGCTGCGCTGGCTAACATGGTCAAAGCCGCGCAGAACCTGCGTGAATCCGCGTAAAGAGCCGCAGCGGTAGCGTGATAATAAAAGAGGAGGCTAATGCCTCCTCTTTTTTATTTTTTATTCGTCGGGAGCGTAAGTTCAGGCTTTCTTCCGTCCGCCATACTGAGCAAACCACGCCAGCATGCGCTGCCAGCCGTCCTGCGCCGACTCCTCGTGGTAGCTGGCACGATAGTCGGCATTAAACGCGTGTCCGGCCTGTGGGTAGACCACGATTTCTGCCGTAGCGTTGGCGGCGCGCAGCGCCTGGCGCATGGTTTCTACCGTATCCTGCGGGATGCTCTCATCCTTCGCACCGTAGAGTCCCAGCACCGGCGCGTTAAGATCGACGGCGATGTCCACCGGATGCTTCGCGGAGTTCAGCGTTTTCTGCCCGACCAGTTTGCCATACCAGGCGACCGCGGCCTTCAGCTGCGGGTTATGCGCGGCATAGAGCCAGGTAATTCGTCCGCCCCAACAGAAACCGGTGATCAGCAGGCGATGAGCGTCGCCCCCATGACGCGCCGCCCAGCTGGCGACATGGTCAAGGTCTGCCAGCACCTGAGAGTCCGGGACTTTGCTGACCAGCTCCTGGAATAGCGTCGGGATATCGGTGTACTCATTCGGATCGCCCTGGCGAAAGTACAGCTCTGGGGCGATAGCCAGATAGCCTTCCAGCGCCAGACGACGGCAAACGTCGCGGATGTGCTCATGGACGCCGAAAATTTCCTGCACCACGATAACCACCGGAAGCGGCCCATCGCTATTTTTTGGCTGGGCATGGTACGCCGGCATGTTCTCTCCCTGGGAAGGGATAGAGGTTTCTCCGGCAGTAATGCTCTCTTCCGGCGTATAAACGGCGGTAGAAGCGTGCGGGGTGGCTGCAGGTGCAAAGCCGGGTTGCTTGGTTGTGGTCATGGTATTCTCCGTACCCTTAATTTATCAGCGCATCGATAACTATAGACTCTTAAGACCGAACGTTAACGAATCACAGTGCCCGAAACAGGCTATCTTTTGTTCAGCTGCAGTGAATATAACTTGTTAATGTGACGTAACTCACTATTTAATGGAATATTGTTGCAATGATTTTCATTCATGGTGATTGGTGTCACAAAATTAAGCGGATAGCTTCTGTAAAGTACCGTTTTGCTTCTGCTGATAATTCGACCCACAGAGGAGTTTTTTATGTCTAAGTCTGATGTTTTTCATCTCGGCCTCACCAAAAACGATTTACAAGGGGCTACGCTGGCTATCGTCCCTGGCGATCCGGAGCGTGTGGAAAAGATCGCCGCGCTGATGGATAAGCCGGTCAAGCTGGCATCTCACCGCGAATTTACCTCCTGGCGCGCCGAGCTTGACGGCAAGCCGGTGATTGTATGCTCTACCGGTATCGGCGGCCCGTCGACATCGATTGCTGTTGAAGAGCTGGCTCAGCTGGGAATCAATACCTTCCTGCGTATCGGTACCACTGGCGCCATCCAGCCGAATATTAACGTTGGCGACGTTCTGGTTACCACGGCATCCGTGCGTCTCGACGGCGCGAGCCTGCACTTTGCGCCAATGGAATATCCGGCAGTCGCTGACTTTGCCTGTACCACCGCGCTGGTGGAAGCGGCTAAATCAATCGGTGCGACGACTCATATCGGCGTGACCGCATCGTCCGACACCTTCTATCCGGGCCAGGAGCGCTATGACACCGTTTCCGGTCGCGTGGTGAGCCGTTTTAAAGGCTCGATGGCAGAGTGGCAGGCGATGGGCGTGATGAACTATGAAATGGAATCCGCCACGCTGCTGACCATGTGCTCCAGCCAGGGCCTGCGTGCCGGGATGGTTGCCGGGGTGATCGTTAACCGTACCCAGCAGGAAATACCTGACGCCGAAACCATGAAGCAAACCGAAAGCCATGCGGTGAAAATTGTCGTTGAAGCGGCCCGCCGCCTGCTGTAGTTCATCCCCTCGTTGCGAAGGCCGGCTCGTCCGGCCTCTCTTTTTTGCGCTGCGCCTCGCAGGAAATTCCTTTTAAACTGGACGTTTGTACAGCACAATTCTATTTTTGTGCCGTAAGCGGTTGCAGTAGCAGGGGGCGTTGTGGATATCTCAATTATTATAAGTGCCATCGCGGCGCTGGCCGTAGGGCTGGTCGTCGGTTGGCTGGCGACGAAGGCCGCCGCCGATCAAACGCGTGCTGACCTTATTGAAGAGCGGCGCGAGCTGGATATTGAGCTGAGCTCGGCCCGGCAGCAGCTGGTGCAGGCGGCCCACTGGCGCGATGAGTGCGAGCTGCTGAATAATGAGCTGCGCAGCCTGCGCGATATCAATAGTTCGCTGGAGGCCGATCTCCGTGAAGTCACCACCCGCCTTGAATCCACCCAGCTACATGCGGAAGAGAAAATTCGCCAGATGGTGAACAGCGAGCAGCGACTCAGCGAGCAGTTTGAAAATCTGGCTAACCGTATCTTCGAACACAGCAACCGGCGGGTTGATGAGCAGAACCGGCAAAGCCTGCACGGCCTGCTGACGCCGCTGCGCGAACAGCTGGACGGTTTTCGTCGCCAGGTACAGGACAGCTTCGGTCAGGAGGCGCGAGAACGCCACACGCTGGCCCATGAAATCCGCAATTTGCAGCAGCTGAATACCCGGATGGCTCAGGAGGCCCTGAACCTGACCCGTGCGCTTAAAGGCGATAACAAAACCCAGGGCAACTGGGGGGAAGTGGTTTTAACCCGCGTGCTGGAGGCTTCCGGGCTGCGGGATGGCTACGAATACCAGACCCAGGTCAGTATTGAAACGGAAAACCGCTCGCGGATGCAGCCGGACGTGATCGTCCGTTTGCCGCAGGGAAAAGACGTGGTCATTGATGCCAAAATGACGCTGGTGGCCTATGAGCGCTACTTTAACGCCGAAGATGATTACGCCCGCGAGGCGGCGCTGCAAGAGCATATTGCGTCGGTGCGCAGCCATATCCGCCTGCTTGGCAGGAAAGATTATCAACAGCTGCCGGGGCTGCGATCGCTCGACTACGTCCTGATGTTTATCCCCGTTGAGCCCGCATTTCTGCTGGCGATAGACCGCCAGCCCGAACTGATCAGCGAAGCGCTGCAGCACAATATTATGCTGGTCAGCCCCACCACGCTTCTGGTGGCGTTGCGTACCATTGCCAATCTCTGGCGCTATGAGCACCAAAGCCGCAATGCGCAGAAAATTGCCGAACGCGCGGGCCGCCTGTACGACAAAATGCGGCTGTTCGTCGATGATATGTCCGCAATAGGCCAGAGCCTCGACAAAGCGCAGGATAATTACCGCCAGGCGATGAAAAAGCTGGCCTCCGGCCGCGGCAACCTGCTGGTGCAGGCTGAAGCCTTTCGTGGCCTCGGCGTGGAGGTTAAGCGCGGGATTAATCCTGACTTAGTTGAGCAGGCAACCGCCCAGGACGATGAATACCGGCTGGATGAGGATGATAACTCACCGGAAAATAACGAATTTTCATCAGAATCTTCCGCTGCATCGATGTCAGGTGAGGGTTCTCAGCCGCGTTGAACCGTATGGGAAATGCGCTAAATCTGTTACACTCGCTGAACATTTTCTTGATAAGCAAGCAGGCATTGAGATGGTTGAGGATTCACAAGAAACGACGCACTTTGGCTTTCAGACGGTTGCCAAAGAGCAGAAGGCGGACATGGTTGCGCATGTATTCCATTCTGTGGCCGCAAAATATGATGTGATGAACGATTTGATGTCGTTCGGTATTCATCGTTTGTGGAAGCGTTTCACCATCGATTGCAGCGGCGTGCGTCGTGGGCAGACCGTACTGGATCTGGCCGGCGGCACCGGCGACCTGACGGCGAAATTCTCCCGCCTGGTGGGTGAGTCTGGCCGCGTCATGCTGGCAGACATTAACGATTCAATGCTGAAAATGGGCCGCGAAAAGCTGCGCAACATCGGCATTATCGGCAACGTTGAATACGTTCAGGCAAATGCGGAAGCGCTGCCGTTTGCCGATCACACCTTTGACTGCATCACTATTTCATTCGGCCTGCGTAACGTCACTGATAAAGAAAAAGCGCTGCGTTCCATGTACCGGGTTCTGAAGCCGGGCGGACGTCTGCTGGTGTTGGAATTTTCAAAACCGATTATTGAGCCGCTTAGCAAAGCGTACGACGCCTACTCCTTCCATATCCTGCCGCGCGTGGGGGAGCTGGTGGCTAACGACGGCGAGAGCTATCGCTACCTTGCGGAATCTATTCGCATGCATCCCGATCAGGACACCCTGAAGGGCATGATGCAGGATGCGGGCTTTGAAAGCGTCGATTACTACAACCTGACGGCAGGTATCGTGGCGTTACACCGCGGTTATAAGTTCTGACAGGGGAGACGCTATGCCTTTCAAACCACTGGTAACCGCGGGTATTGAGACGGTCCTGAATACTTTTCTCTGGCGCGATAAGGCCTTAAAACCGGCGCGTCAGCGTTTGTCAGGGAAAGCGCTGCGCGTGGAGCTGCAGGAGCTGGCGGCGCCGGTGGTTCTGGTCTTTAGCGACCGCCAGGTCGATGTGCTCGGCGCGTGGGAAGGCGAAGCGGACTGTACCGTCATCACCCGCCTGAGCGTTCTGCCGCAGCTGCGCAATCGTCAGCAGCTTACCGCGCTTATCCGCAGCGGCGACCTGCAGGTGCAGGGCGATTTGCAGGTGGTGCAGAATATGGTGACGCTGTGCGATCTGGCGGAGTTCGATCCCGCAGAGCTGCTGGCCCCGTATACCGGCGATATTGTCGCCGAGGGCGTCAGCAAAGTATTCCGCACCGGCGCTCGCTTCCTGCTGCACGGCGCGCAGCGCCAGCAGCGGTATGTTGCTGAGACGCTCACCGAAGAGTGGCGTCTGGCGCCAGGTCCGCTGGAAATGGCCTGGTTTGGGGAAGAGACCGCCGCGGCGGAACGCGCCCTGTCTGCGCTTGAAAAACGGCTGGAAATGCTGGAGGGCAAATGACGCCAGGAGAATTACGGCGCCTGTATCTTATTATCCGCACCTTTTTGAGCTACGGGCTTGATGAGCTGATCCCCAGGATGCGTATCACGCTGCCGCTGCGTATCTGGCGGCGCACGCTGTTCTGGATGCCAAATCGTCATAAAGACCAACCCCTCGGCGAACGCTTACGCCTTGCGTTACAGGAGCTGGGACCCGTCTGGATCAAATTTGGTCAGATGCTGTCAACTCGTCGCGATCTCTTTCCTCCGCAAATTGCCGATCAGCTCGCGCTCCTGCAGGATCGCGTGGCGCCGTTTGATGGTCAGCAGGCCAAAAAGCAGATCGAGCAGGCGATGGGCGGCCTTCCGGTTGAGGCCTGGTTTGATGATTTCTCGATTGAGCCGCTGGCTTCCGCCTCGATTGCCCAGGTACATACCGCGCGCCTGAAAGAGAACGGCAAAGAGATCGTGATTAAGGTTATCCGCCCGGACATCGTGCCGGTTATCAAAGCGGATATGAAGCTTATCTATCGCCTGGCGCGCTGGGTACCTCGCCTGCTGCCCGACGGCCGCCGCCTGCGCCCGCAGGAAGTGGTGCGCGAATATGAAAAAACGCTGCTCGACGAGCTCAACCTGCTGCGCGAATCGGCAAACGCTATCCAGCTGCGGCGCAATTTTGAAGATAGCCCAATGCTGTACGTTCCGGAGGTTTACTCCGACTACTGCAGCGAAGGCATGATGGTGATGGAGCGGATTTACGGCATCCCGGTTTCCGATGTCGAGGCGCTGGAGGCCCAGGGCACCAATATGAAGCTCCTCGCAGAGCGGGGCGTGCAGGTCTTTTTCACCCAGGTATTCCGCGACAGCTTCTTCCACGCCGACATGCACCCGGGTAATATTTTTGTCAGCTACGAACATCCGGAGAACCCGAAATATATCGGCATTGACTGCGGCATTGTGGGCTCGCTGAATAAAGAGGATAAGCGCTATCTGGCGGAAAATTTCATTGCCTTCTTCAACCGCGATTATCGCAAAGTTGCCGAGCTGCACGTTGATTCCGGCTGGGTGCCTGCGGATACAAACGTTGAAGAGTTCGAATTTGCCATCCGCACCGTCTGCGAACCTATCTTCGAAAAGCCGCTGGCTGAAATCTCCTTTGGGCATGTTCTGCTGAACCTGTTCAATACCGCCCGGCGCTTCAATATGGAAGTTCAGCCGCAGCTGGTATTGTTACAGAAGACATTACTTTACGTAGAAGGGGTAGGCCGCCAGCTCTATCCTCAGTTAGACTTGTGGAAAACGGCGAAGCCTTTCCTTGAGTCGTGGATTAAAGATCAGGTCGGTATTCCGGCGCTGGTACGCGCGTTCAAAGAAAAAGCGCCGTTCTGGATTGAAAGAATGCCGGAGATACCGGAGCTGGTGTACCAAAGCCTGCAGCAGAGCAAACAGCTGCAGAACAGCGTTGATACTATTGTCCGGGACATCCAGGTGCGGCACGCTCGCCAGGGACAGTCCCGTTATCTGTTTGGTATAGGCGCCGTTTTGTTACTTAGCGGTACTCTGTTATTCATCCACCGACCGGAGTGGGGCCTGATGCCCGGCTGGCTAATGGCCGGTGGCGTTGTGACCTGGCTGATTGGCTGGCGGAAAACGCGCTAAGCGGTATTGCCTTCATCACGGCGCATTCGTTCATGCGCGAAGTCATGCGAGCGGCCGGACAAAGAGGCGACCCGCAGGATGACGTGTATAATGCGTCCCATTAATTCATCATCTGTCATAGAGGAATGTGTATGGGTGGTATCAGTATCTGGCAGTTATTAGTTGTTGTCGTCATCGTAGTTCTGCTTTTTGGGACAAAAAAGCTGAGCTCGCTGGGGTCGGATTTAGGCGCATCAATCAAGGGCTTTAAAAAGGCCATGAATGATGATGAAAAACCTGAAAACGGGACTCAGGATGCAGATTTCGCGGCGAAATCTATCGCTGATAAGCAGGATGATGCGAAAAAAGACGAGACAAAACGCCACGACAAAGAGCAGGTGTAATTCGTGTTCGATATCGGTTTTAGTGAACTACTGCTGGTGTTTGTGATTGGCCTTATCGTACTGGGGCCACAGCGACTGCCTGTAGCGGTAAAAACGGTGGCTAGCTGGATCCGCACGCTGCGGTCGCTGGCGGCCACCGTACAAAATGAGATTACTCAGGAACTAAAACTGCAGGAATTTCAGGAAAGCCTGAAGAAAGTCGAAAAGGCGAGCCTGGATAACCTGACGCCTGAGCTGAAGGCCTCAATGGACGAACTGCGTGAAGCGGCCGAATCCATGAAACGCTCCTATTCCGCTCACGATCCTGAGAAAGCCAGTGACGAAGCGAACACTATCCATAACCCGGTGGTGAAAGGCAGCGAAGAACAGCGCCAGGACATCACGCCGGCGACGGCCGAGCATCAGGCCAGCGCGCCGGTTCATGCGCCAGCCAGCGCTGTCGATGAGCCGCTTCCGCCGTCGACCGAGCTTCCTGAAGCCAAAGAGAAAGCTGCCGTAAAAGCTACCGATTCCTCCCCCGCATCGAGTGATAAACCGTAAAAATGGGCGTAGACGATACTCAACCGCTAATTTCGCATCTGATTGAGCTGCGTAAGCGTCTGATCAACAGCATTCTCGCGATTCTGGTGATTTTTCTGGCGTTGGTTTACTTTGCCAACGACATCTATCAGCTGGTTTCGGCACCGCTCATCCGGCAGATGCCGGTAGGCGCGACGATGATCGCCACGGACGTAGCCTCTCCTTTCTTTACGCCGATCAAGCTGACATTTATGGTCTCGGTCATTTTGTCGGTGCCGGTCATTCTTTATCAGGTCTGGGCCTTTGTGGCGCCTGCATTGTATAAGCATGAACGCCGGCTGGTGATGCCGCTGCTGGTCTCCAGTACGCTGCTGTTCTACATTGGTATGGCCTTCGCCTACTTTGTGGTGTTCCCGCTGGCGTTCGGCTTCCTGACGCACGCGGCGCCGGAAGGCGTGCAGGTCTCCACCGATATCCGCAGCTATCTCGACTTCGTTATGGCGTTATTTATCGCCTTCGGCGTCTCGTTTGAAGTGCCGGTGGCCATCGTGCTGCTGTGCTGGATGGGCGTCACCACGCCGGACGATCTGCGTAAGAAACGGCCCTATGTGCTGGTCGGCGCCTTCGTTGTGGGTATGCTGCTGACGCCTCCGGATGTATTCTCACAAACGCTGCTGGCGATCCCGATGTACTGCCTGTTTGAAGTTGGGGTCTTCTTCGCCCGCTTCTACACCGGAAAACGACTGACGCGTGATGAAGATGCCGCCGCTGAAGAGGCGGGCAGCAAAGAAGAGTAATTAACCGCCCGTCAGGGCGGTTGTCATATGGGAGGGGCGATGTTCGATATTGGCGTAAATCTGACCAGTTCACAATTTTCCCGCGATCGCGATGAGGTCGTTGCCCGCGCTCAGGCCGCCGGAGTGACCGGTATGCTGCTGACCGGCACCAATCTCCATGAAAGCGAACAGGCCCAGCAGATGGCGCGGCGCTATTCCCGCTGCTGGTCAACCGCAGGGGTACATCCGCATGACAGCAGCAGCTGGACGGAGTCGGTTGCGGTGGCGATCGGCGAGCTGGCGCGCAGGGCGGAAGTGGTGGCAATTGGCGAATGCGGTCTCGATTTCAACCGCAACTTTTCGACTCCGGCGGAGCAGGAAGCGGCGTTTAGCGCGCAGCTGGCGCTGGCGGCTGAGCTTTCGCTGCCGGTATTTTTGCACTGCCGCGACGCCCACGAGCGCTTTCTGACTCTGCTCGCGCCGTGGCTGGATAAGCTGCCCGGAGCGGTGCTGCACTGCTTCACCGGCAGTCGTGATGAGGTGCGCGAGTGTCTGGAGAGGGGGTTGTATATCGGGATCACCGGCTGGGTATGCGATGAGCGTCGCGGCCTTGAGCTGCGCAATCTGCTGACGGAGATCCCGGACGATCGCCTGCTGATTGAGACCGATGCGCCCTATTTACTGCCGCGTGACCTGAGCCCTAAACCCAATTCCCGGCGCAATGAGCCCATGCATCTGCCGCACATTCTGACGCGCGTTGCCGGCTGGCGCGGTGAGGAGGCTCAGAGGCTGGAAGAGGTTACCGACACGAACGCCAGAACGCTCTTTGGCGTTCGCTTTTAACCGTGCCGTCAGATTTTATGGAAGTCAGTATTTTTGACGCTTTGCAGCACCTGTTTGTTAAGCAGGTTCAGCAGCAGCATAGAGCGGGTTTCGCCATCCGGCTCGCTGAAGATCGCCTGCAGGCCTTCGAACGCGCCGTCGGTAATCAGCACGCTATCGCCCCCGTGCGGCGTTTCCGGGTCCGTAATGCCTTCCGGTTTATAGATCGAGAGCTGATGAATCACCGCCGACGGTACGGTAGCCGGCTGGGCGCCGAAACGAACGAAGCTGTTCACGCCGCGCGTAGCGCTAATGGTCGTGGTATGGATAACTTCCGGATCGAATTCGATAAACAGATAGTTAGGGAACAGGGGTTCGCTGACCGTAGTGCGTTTACCGCGGACGATTTTTTCCAGTGCGATCGTCGGCATCAGGCAATTGACCGCCTGCCGTTCGAGATGTTCCTGGGCGCGCTGAAGCTGCCCACGCTTGCAATACAGTAAATACCAGGCTTGCATAATAACTCTTTCCACTCGATTAGTAGCAAGCATAACAAAAGCCTGGAGCGATCGCGAAAGCCATTATAAGTGAAAACTAAAATTCTATATTCTTTCACGCTAATTTAACAAAAGTACAGCATGGCGCCGATGAACACCGTATAATCAGCCGCCTGTATAGAGGTCAATAACAACTCCATGAAATACCACGATCTACGCGACTTTCTGACATTACTGGAGCAGCAGGGGGAGCTGAAAAGGATATCCCTGCCGGTCGATCCTCATCTGGAAATCACCGAAATTGCCGATCGCACTTTACGTGCCGGCGGCCCGGCTCTGCTATTTGAAAATCCTAAAGGTTACACCATGCCGGTGCTGTGTAATCTGTTTGGCACGCCGAAGCGCGTGGCGATGGGCATGGGGCAGGAAGACGTTAGCGCGCTGCGGGAAGTGGGCAAGCTGTTAGCTTTCCTCAAAGAGCCTGAGCCGCCAAAAGGCTTTCGCGATCTCTTCGATAAGCTGCCGCAGTTTAAGCAGGTACTGAATATGCCGACTAAGCGCCTGCGCGGCGCGCCCTGTCAGCAGAAAATTATCGAAGGCGAGAGCGTTGACCTGACGCAGATCCCGATTATGACCTGCTGGCCGGATGATGCCGCGCCGCTGATTACCTGGGGGCTGACGGTAACCCGCGGCCCGCATAAGGAGCGGCAGAATCTGGGCATCTATCGCCAGCAGCTGATTGGCAAAAATAAGCTGATTATGCGCTGGCTATCCCATCGCGGCGGCGCGCTGGATTTCCAGGAGTGGTGCGCGGCGCATCCAGGAGAACGTTTTCCGGTCTCCGTGGCGCTGGGCGCCGATCCGGCGACAATTCTTGCGGCAGTGACGCCGGTTCCCGATACACTCTCGGAGTACGCTTTTGCCGGCCTGCTGCGCGGAACGAAAACGGAAGTCGTGAAGTGTATTTCTAACGATCTGGAAGTGCCTGCCAGCGCTGAAATTGTGCTGGAAGGGTATATTGAGCCAGGGGAAATGGCGCCGGAAGGGCCGTATGGCGATCACACCGGCTATTACAACGAAGTGGATAGCTTCCCGGTGTTTACGGTGACCCATATCACCCGGCGCGAAGATGCCATTTACCATTCGACCTACACCGGAAGACCGCCCGATGAGCCTGCCGTATTAGGCGTGGCGCTAAACGAAGTCTTTGTGCCGATTCTGCAAAAGCAGTTCCCGGAAATTGTCGATTTCTATCTGCCGCCGGAAGGATGCTCTTACCGCCTGGCGGTGGTCACCATGAAGAAACAGTACGCCGGGCATGCTAAACGCGTGATGATGGGCGTATGGTCGTTCCTGCGCCAGTTTATGTACACTAAGTTCGTTATTGTCTGCGATGATGACGTTAATGCGCGCGACTGGAACGATGTGATCTGGGCGATTACTACCCGGATGGACCCGGCTCGTGATACGGTACTGGTAGAAAATACGCCAATTGATTATCTGGATTTTGCCTCGCCGGTTTCCGGCCTGGGTTCAAAAATGGGGCTGGATGCCACAAACAAATGGCCAGGCGAAACCCAGCGAGAATGGGGCCGCCCGATTAAAAAAGATCCCGAGGTGACGGCGCGCATCGACGCCATCTGGGACGAACTGGCTATCTTTAAATAACAGTAAGCGGGGCTAACGCCGCTGTTTTGCTCTATAGACCCGACAGAGGGGACGCATGACAACCTTAAGCTGTAAAGTGACCTCGGTGGAGGCGATTACCGATACCGTGTATCGCGTTCGATTAGTGCCAGAAGCGGCTTTCTCTTTCCGCGCCGGCCAGTATTTGATGGTGGTAATGGACGAGCGCGACAAGCGTCCGTTCTCTATGGCCTCTACGCCAGCAGAGCAGGAGTTTATTGAACTGCATATCGGCGCTTCTGAGCTAAATCTGTATGCGATGGCGGTAATGGATCGCATCCTGAAAGAGCGTGAGATTGAGGTTGATATTCCGCATGGCGAAGCCTGGCTGCGTGAAGATGAGGATCGTCCGCTCATCCTCATTGCCGGGGGAACCGGTTTTTCATACGTGCGTTCCATTTTGTTAACGGCCCTGGCCCGCAATCCGAATCGCGATATTGCCATCTACTGGGGCGGCCGCGAGGCGAAGCACCTCTACGATCTGTCTGAGCTGGAAGCGCTGAGCATTGAGCATCCTGGCCTGCGCATCGAGCCGGTTGTTGAACAGCCGGAAGAAGACTGGCGCGGACGTTCCGGGACCGTGCTGACCGCGGTGCTTCAGGATTACGGCACCCTGGCGGAGCATGATATCTACATTGCCGGTCGCTTCGAGATGGCTAAAATTGCCCGCGACCTGTTCTGCAACGAGCGTCATGCGCGTGAAGATCGCCTGTTTGGCGATGCCTTCGCGTTTATCTGATTATCGGCGCCCCGTTCTTTCGGGAAGGGGCGGCTGATGGTAGATTGCAGAAATAAAAAACCCGCCCCTGACAGGCGGGAAGAACGGCAACTAAACCTTCTCTCTTTGCCATTATCACCATAACTGCGTTGGCTAGGCTCGTTCACCCGAATCGCTTACTATGTATGCGTAAGCTCATCGGGATGAATAAGGGACATCCATGTCCCTCACCGAAGGCAGCCTTCGGCTGTTCAAATTCGTTCCTGACGAATTTGTCATTCGCTTGCCGCCTTGTTCTGGCGCCAATGGCTTGAGATAACCCCTCAATTAAACCCGCTCAAATACCGTCGCGATCCCCTGACCTAACCCAATGCACATGGTGGCCAGCCCAAACTGCGCGTCTTTGCGCTCCATCTGATTAATTAACGTAGTGCTGATACGCGCGCCGGAACAGCCAAGCGGGTGGCCCAGGGCGATCGCGCCGCCGTTAAGGTTGATCTTTTCGTCAATCTGCTCCGTCAGGCCCAGATCTTTTATGCACGGCAGGATCTGCGCGGCAAACGCTTCGTTCATTTCAAAAACATCGATATCGCTGGCGGTCAGTCCGGCCTTTTTCAGCGCCAGCTTTGATGCCGGAACCGGTCCATAGCCCATGATGGAAGGATCGCAGCCAACAACGGCCATTGAGCGTACGCGGGCGCGGGGTTTCAGCCCCAGCTCCCGGGCGCGGCTCTCGCTCATTAGCAGCATGGCGGCAGCTCCGTCGGAGAGGGCGGAAGAGGTGCCCGCCGTGACGGTGCCGGTGACCGGGTCAAAGGCTGGCCGCAGCGCGGCCAGCGCTTCCACGGTGGTTTCCGGGCGAATGACTTCGTCATAGTTAAATGATTTCAGTACCCCGTCGGCATCGTGACCGCCCGTGGCGACAATCTCATTTTTAAAAGCGCCGGATTGCGTGGCTGCCCATGCCCGAGCGTGGGAGCGTGCGGCAAACTGGTCCTGCATCTCGCGGCTGATGCCGTGAAGACGCGCCAGCATTTCTGCCGTCAGGCCCATCATGCCGGCAGCTTTGGCGACATTACGGCTAAGGCCCGGGTGAAAATCGACGCCGTGGCTCATCGGGACATGGCCCATATGTTCCACGCCGCCAATCAGGCAGACGCTCGCGTCACCGGTCATGATCATGCGCGCCGCATCGTGCAGCGCCTGCATAGATGAGCCGCACAGACGGTTAACCGTCGTCGCGGGTACCGAGTGCGGGATCTCCGCCAGCAGCGCGGCGTTACGTGCGATGTTAAAACCCTGCTCCAGCGTTTGCTGTACGCAGCCCCAGTAGATATCGTCGATCGTGGTCGCATCGAGCGCCGGATTACGCGATAGCAGGCTACGCATCAGGTGCGCGGAGAGGTCCTCCGCACGCACGTGGCGAAACGCGCCGCCTTTTGAACGGCCCATCGGGGTACGAATTGCATCGACAATGACAACCTGTTCCATTGTGACTCCTTAAGCCGTTTTCAGCTCGCCTACCGGACGGGCAGGTTCAACCGGGGGGTAATAGGGTTCGTTATGGCGCGCTTTGTTGCGCAGACCTTCCGGCACCTCATACAGCGGGCCGAGGTGCTGGTACTGCTGTGCCATATCGAGATATTTTGCGCTACCCAGGGTGTCCAGCCAGCGGAAGGCGCCGCCGTGGAACGGAGGGAAGCCGAGGCCATAAACCAGCGCCATATCCGCTTCCGCCGGGCTGGCGATAATGCCTTCTTCCAGGCAACGCACCACTTCGTTGACCATGGGAATCATCATGCGGGCGATAATTTCTTCATCGCTGAAGTCGCGCTTCGGCTGGCTTACGTCTGCCAGCAGGCCGTCAACGGCCGGGTCCTCTTCTTTCTTCGGTTTGCCTTTGCTGTCCTGGGTATAGCGCCAGAAGCCAAGGCCGTTTTTCTGGCCGAAGCGGTTAGCGTCGAACAGGGCGTCAATCGCATCGCGATAATCTTTCTGCATGCGCTGCGGGAAGCCGGCGGCCATCACCGCCTGCGCATGGTGGGCGGTATCGATGCCGACCACGTCGAGCAGGTACGCCGGCCCCATCGGCCAGCCGAACAGCTTCTCCATGACCTTATCGACCTTGCGGAAGTCTGCGCCATCGCGTAGCAGCTGGCTGAAGCCGGCGAAGTAGGGGAACAGCACGCGGTTGACGAAGAAGCCGGGACAGTCGTTAACCACGATCGGCGTTTTGCCCATCTTGCTGGCCCAGGCCACCACCTTGGCAATCGTCTCATCCGAGGTTTTTTCGCCGCGAATCACTTCAACCAGCGGCATACGATGCACCGGGTTAAAGAAGTGCATGCCGCAGAAATTCTCCGGACGCTGCAGAGCGTTTGCCAGTTCACCGATCGGGATCGTTGAGGTATTGGAGGCCAGCACCGTATCCGGGCGCACTTTACCTTCGGTCTCCGCCAGCACCGCTTTCTTCACTTTCGGGTTTTCGACAACGGCTTCAACGACCACGTCCACGCGCTCAAAGCCGGAGTAGTCCAGCGTCGGGTGAATGGTGCCGATGACGCCTGCCAGCTTCAGGCCGTCAATCTTGCCGCGCTCAAGCTGTTTGTTAAGCAGCTTGGCGGCTTCGTTCATGCCGAGCGTCAGCGATTTGTCGTTAATATCCTTCATGATGACCGGCACGCCTTTCCAGGCAGATTGATAGGCAATGCCGCCGCCCATAATCCCGGCGCCCAGCACGGCGGCCTGTTTCGGCGTTTCAACGTCTTTGGTCAGCTTCTTCGCTTTGCCTTTGACGTACTGATCGTTGAGGAAGATGCCAACCAGCGCGCGGGCTTCTTTAGTGTGCGCCAGCGGGACGAAGCTTTGGTTTTCCAGCTTCAGCGCTTCATCGCGGCCGAGCCGGGCGGCAGCTTCAATCGTTTTGACGGCGGTCATCGGCGCCGGATAGTGTTTCCCGGCGGTCTGGGCGACCATTCCTTTCGCAATGGTGAAGCTCATGGCGGCTTCGATTTTGCTGAGCTTCAGCGGCTCCAGCTTCGGCTGACGCTTCGCCTGCCAGTCGAGATCGCCGTTAATGGCCTGGCGCAAAATGCTGAGCGCACCGTCGCGCAGTTTCTCCGGCTTGACGATGCCGTCGATGAGGCCGATTTTCAGCGCCTGATCGGCACTGACGTCTTTACCCGCCGCGATAATTTCCAGCGCACTATCGGCGCCGAGCATGCGCGGCATACGCACTGAACCACCGAAGCCCGGCATAATGCCCAGCTTAGTTTCCGGCAGACCGATGCGCAGGTCCGGCGTTGCCAGGCGATAATCCGTCGCCAGCACGCACTCGCAGCCGCCGCCCAGCGCATAGCCGTTGACGGCTGAAACGGTGGGGACCGGTAAATCTTCGAGGCGGTTGAAAACGCTATTGGCAAAATGCAGCCATTGGCTGAGCTGCTCCTGCGGGACCAGGAACAGGGAGAGAAATTCGGTTATGTCGGCACCGACGATAAAGGCCGCTTTGTCAGAGCGCAGCAGCAGCCCTTTAAGATCTTTTTGCTTTTCGAGCACGTCCAGCGCATCGCCGAGGCTGGCTACGGTTGCGGTATCGAGCTTGTTAACCGAGCCGGGGGCATCGAACACCAGTTCGGCAATGCCATCTTCCAGCCAGTCGAGGTACAGGTTGTCGCCTTTGTAGAGCATGTCAGTCTCCTGAATCCAGCAATATGATCTGGTCGTACCAGATGAGACGGAGTGTGGGATTTATGTTAAAGAATTGCAAACAAGTCTTTAAATAAATGCTGGTCGGATCACATCCGGCGGAAATCGCCCTGCCTGAAGCCGATGTGCTAAGATGCGGAGAGTCACGATCTAATAAAATCAAAGGATAAAAAGATGGAATCACTAGCCGCGCTCTATAAAAACCATATTGCTACCTTACAAGAACGTACCCGTGATGTTTTATCTCGTTTTAAGCTGGATGCCTTACTGATTCACTCCGGTGAGCTGGTTAACGTCTTCCTTGACGATCACCCGTACCCGTTCAAGGTCAATCCGCAGTTTAAAGCGTGGGTGCCCGTCACGCAGGTTCCTAACTGCTGGCTGCTGGTGGATGGTGTGAATAAGCCGAAGCTGTGGTTCTACCTGCCGGTTGATTACTGGCATAACGTTGAGCCGCTGCCGACTTCATTCTGGACCGAAGAGGTGGAAGTGATTGCTCTGCCGAAGGCTGACGGTATTGGCAGCCAGCTCCCGGCGGCGCGCGGCAACATCGGCTATATCGGCCCGGTCCCTGAGCGCGCGCTAGGGTTGGAGATCGCCGCGGATAAAATCAACCCGAAAGGGGTTATCGACTATCTGCACTACTATCGCTCTTATAAAACGGATTACGAGCTGGCCTGCATGCGCGAAGCGCAGAAATCAGCGATCAACGGCCATCGGGCGGCGCATGAAGCCTTCCTGTCCGGGATGAGCGAGTTCGATATCAACCAGGCCTATCTGACCGCGACCGGCCACCGCGATACCGACGTACCGTACAGCAACATCGTCGCGATCAATGAGCACGCCTCGGTGCTGCACTACACCAAACTGGATCACCGCGCGCCGGCAGAAGCGCGGAGCTTCCTGCTCGATGCCGGTGCGGAATATAACGGCTATGCGGCGGATCTCACGCGTACCTGGGCCGCGCACGGCGATAGCGACTTTGCCCAGCTGATTAAAGACGTTAATGATGAGCAGCTGGCGCTGATTAGCACGCTGAAAGTCGGAACCAGCTACGTGGATTATCACGTCCAGTTCCATCAGCGTATTGCTAAACTGCTGCGTAAACATCAGATCGTCACCAACATGAGCGAAGAGGCGATGGTCGAAAACGACCTGACCGGGCCGTTTATGCCTCACGGCATCGGCCACCCGCTGGGTCTGCAGGTGCATGATGTCGCTGGCTTTATGCAGGATGATTCCGGTACCCATCTGGCGGCGCCGTCGAAATATCCGTACCTGCGCTGCACGCGCGTGATCCAGCCGCGTATGGTGCTGACCATTGAGCCAGGTATCTATTTTATTGAGTCTCTGCTGGCTCCGTGGCGCGAAGGGCAGTTCAGCAAGCATTTCAACTGGCAGAAAATTGAAGCGCTGAAACCGTTTGGCGGCATTCGTATCGAAGATAACGTCGTTATCCACGAGAACAGTGTCGAAAATATGACGCGTGACCTGAAACTGGCCTGATGGAGAGTTGGTTGATACCGGCCGCGCCGGTGAGCTTTGTCGAAGAGATTAAGAAGAGCCGTTTTATTACGCTATTGGCGCATACCGATGGCGTAATGGCGGCAAAGGCGTTTGTTGAATCAGTAAGAGCGGATCACCCGGACGCTCGCCACCACTGCGTGGCGTGGGTGGCCGGCCCGCCGAACGATTCACAGCAGCTGGGTTTCTCTGACGATGGTGAACCGGCGGGAACGGCAGGTAAACCGATGCTGGCACAGCTTATGGGCAGCGGTGTTGGTGAGATAACTGCCGTCGTAGTGCGCTACTACGGCGGTATTCTGCTGGGTACCGGTGGTCTGGTGAAGGCCTATGGCGGTGGCGTACACCAGGCGCTTGCTCAACTGACAACGCAGCGCAAGACGCCGCTGACCGCATATACTTTGCAGTGTGAATACGGGCAATTAGCCGGTGTTGAAGCGCTGTTGACTCAGTTCGCAGGGCAAATTGTCGAAAGCCAATATCAGGCGTTCGTCCAGCTGCGTGTTGCGCTTCCTCAAGCTGAAGTGGCGTCATTTTCAACAAAACTGGCTGATTTTAGCCGTGGCTCGTTGCAATTACTGAAGATTGACGAATAATCCCCACCTGATTTTTTGCATATCAAAGGAAGCGCCAGAGATGCATTTTCGCGCGATTACCCGAATCGTTGGACTGCTGGTCATTTTATTTTCGGGGACCATGATCCTCCCGGGATTAGTGGCCCTGATATACCGTGATGGTGCCGGGCGGGCGTTTACCCAGACCTTTTTCGTCGCTTTAGCTATTGGCTCTCTATTATGGTGGCCGAACCGCCGTGAAAAGGGTGAGCTGAAATCCCGTGAGGGCTTCCTGATCGTTGTCCTCTTCTGGACCGTGCTGGGCAGCGTCGGTGCGCTACCGTTTATCTTCGCCGAGCAGCCAAACCTGACGGTCACCGATGCGTTTTTTGAATCCTTCTCTGGCCTTACCACCACGGGCGCGACTACGCTGGTCGGCCTCGACTCGTTGCCTCACGCCATTCTTTTCTATCGTCAGATGCTGCAATGGTTTGGCGGTATGGGGATCATTGTGCTGGCGGTCGCGATACTGCCGATACTCGGCGTCGGTGGGATGCAGCTGTACCGGGCGGAGATGCCCGGGCCGCTGAAGGATAACAAAATGCGCCCGCGAATCGCCGAAACGGCAAAAACGCTGTGGCTCATCTATGTCCTGCTGACCGTCGCCTGCGCGCTGGCGCTGTGGTTCGCCGGGATGCCGGCATTTGACGCCATTGGTCATAGCTTTTCGACCATCGCCATTGGCGGCTTCTCCACGCATGACGCCAGCGTCGGCTACTTTAACAGTCCGACGATTAACTCGATTATCGCGGTATTCCTGCTGATCTCCGGCTGTAACTATGGTCTGCACTTTTCATTACTCAGCGGACGAAGCCTGAAGGTGTACTGGCGCGATCCCGAATTCCGCATGTTTATCGGCGTACAGCTGACGCTGGTGGTGATTTGTACGCTGGTGCTGTGGCTGCATGATGTCTATAGCTCAGCGTTAACCACATTGAACCAGGCATTCTTCCAGGTTGTCTCAATGGCCACGACCGCGGGCTTCACGACCGATAGCATTGCGCGCTGGCCGCTGTTCCTCCCGGTGCTGCTGCTGTGCTCGGCATTTATCGGCGGCTGTGCCGGCTCGACGGGCGGTGGGCTGAAGGTTATTCGTATTCTGCTGCTCTTTAAACAGGGGAACCGCGAGCTCAAACGTCTGGTACACCCGAATGCGGTATACAGCATTAAGTTGGGCAATCGCGCTCTGCCGGAACGTATCCTCGAAGCAGTATGGGGATTCTTCTCCGCCTATGCGCTGGTGTTTATCATTAGTATGCTGGCGATTATTGCTACCGGCGTCGATGACTTCTCCGCATTTGCTTCGGTCGTCGCAACCTTAAACAACCTTGGTCCGGGGCTTGGCGTAGTGGCGGATAACTTTGCGACGATGAATCCGGTCGCAAAATGGATCCTGATTGCTAATATGCTATTTGGTCGTCTGGAAGTGTTCACCCTGTTGGTGCTGTTTACCCCCACTTTCTGGCGTGAATAGCTGGAGTATTTGTGAAAACGTTGATTCTATTTTCCACCCGTGATGGGCAGACTCGTGAAATTGCCTCCTTTCTGGCATCCGAGCTGAAAGAGCTGGGCGTCGATGCGGACACTCTCAATCTGAACCGCACCGATACGGTTGAATGGCGCGACTACGATCGCGTGGTGATTGGGGCATCCATTCGTTACGGTCGCTTCCATCCGGCGGTTGACCGCTTTGTGAAGAAACATCTGCAATCGCTGAACGCGCTGCCCGGTGCGTTTTTTTCGGTTAACCTCGTCGCGCGTAAACCGGAGAAGCGTACGCCGCAAACCAATAGCTATACGCGCAAGTTCCTGCTCAGCTCGCCGTGGCAGCCGCAGCATAGCGCGGTGTTTGCCGGTGCGCTGCGCTACCCGCGCTACAGCTGGTACGATCGCGTGATGATTCGCCTGATTATGAAGATGACCGGCGGTGAAACGGATACCAGTAAAGAGGTGGTCTATACCGACTGGCAGCAGGTCGCTAATTTTGCGCGAGAGATCGCACAAATGAGCAGCAAATAGCGGATAAAATCACCGCGATGATGGCAAATTGAGCGGTTGAATAATTTTTTGAAAACAGGGCTTGTCAACGTCGGAGAACTCCCTATAATGCGCCTCCACTGACACGGAACAACGGCCAGCACGCCGCCGGGTCAGCAGGCTTCAGCGCTGAATATCAGCCGCGAAAGCCGACGGAGAAAAGCAAAATAAACGCTTGACTC